>CAMLFX010000011.1 GCA_946479435.1 uncultured Sphingobacteriales bacterium
GTACCACTCGAGAAGGTTGAATAATTCACCAATGCTTTCAGTATGCCTTTTTCATTGGGCTTGTAGGTGAACTTAGCCGAACCACCACCACCTTTCGGTACATCGTAAAAATCGAAGTTGGTTTTTGCTATACCATAGAAAGGCGACAGGTTATTATAGTAGGCTGTACCCTCCACACTTGTTTTCTTAAATAGTTTCGATGCCGATGCATATACGCCCGCCATGTTCAGGCCCAGGTTCACCGTGCTTTTATCAGGCAGGTCATTACTGTTCAGTTCCAATACCGATGACAATGCCTGACCATAACGTGCGCTATAACCGCCACTACTAAAGGCAACTCCTTTAAACTGGAAGGCACCAAACCTGCTGCGTGCAGCCACGCCTGGTGCTGTACTTAAAAAAGCATTTTGTGCTACCAGTCCATCAACTACTACTGCAGCTTCGCTGGCATCACCACCGCGTACAAACAAACCTGT
Source organism: uncultured Sphingobacteriales bacterium (assembly GCA_946479435.1). Next base: position 477 of record CAMLFX010000011.1, read on the forward strand.
CTGTGCACCTTGTTGCTGTGTACCGGGTAGTGTTTGTATGGCTTTTACTATATCGGCCTGTGCACCTGCTGTGGTAACAATATCCAGTGGTTTCAGCACCGTATTGTTCCTGTCCGATGCTTCTATCGAACCCGCAGTTATCGTCACTTCATCCAGTTGGTGTGATTGGCTTTTCATTTTCAGTTCAAGGCCGGTCATATCGCCTGTTATGTTGATAGGCAATCCACCGTTCTCGTGCGATACTTCTGTAGCCACCAATGTCTGCGGGCCTTTTTCTTCAGTAGTAAAGCTGAATTTGCCAGAGCTATCGCTGCTGCCACCATCTATGGTATTGTCTAAGTAAACGCTGGCGCCCGGCACCGGTTTTCCTTTTTCATCTATCAACCTGCCGCTTATGGTGCTTTGTGCCCAGCTCAACGATGTGAGCAGTACCAGCATAGGCACCAGGGCTATTTTTTTAAATGCGATGTGTAAATTATGTTTCATAAGATATGTGTGTTCTGTCTTAACTTTTCTTTTCAGGATGCAAACGTACTTCCGCGTTCCACTTTTGCAAACTTCAATTCGACCAAACAGATGAAATCATCGGTAAAGCCCCGCAACTTGTCGGTGAATTAAGAACCGTAATATTCTTTATATAGTTTATCAATTTGCGCTGTGGTCAGTATTCCTTTTATACTTTCATCCAGCGCGGCCATCATGGCTATACGTGCTACAACCTGCACATCCAGCGGGTGGTCTTCTTTTACTTTCTTACCAATAAGCGGTATAGCGCCCACCAGTTTCAAAACATTCTTTGTGCGTATGGTATCCGGCTTTTCTTTGCCGTACAACATACCTGGGCGCAGCACTGCCAGGTCGAAGTTTTTATCGCTCAGGCAGTCTTCTGCTTTTCGCTTACAGTCTACATAGCTATCGGGCGTACCGGGAGGTCCCGCACTCGCCGACAGGTACACGAATTTCCCCACTCCTGCTTTCTCTGCTTCCATACCTGCTATTCTCGCCGTCTCGTATATCATGCGCTCATGGGTCAGGTCTTTGCTTGCATCTTCTTCCAGTATGCCTATACAGTGTATCACCGCTTTAGCACCTTTCAGGTACTTATTCCAGTCGTTGGGTGCAAACACGTCTGCAGCTACCCATTGCACGTTCTTATAATCATCTTCACAAATACCTTCAGGCTTACCGCTGCGCGATATGCTGATAGCTTCCAGCCCTGCCGCTGCAACCGACTTGCAGATCTGCTTGCCCAAAAAGCCATTTCCACCTGTTACTATTATTGGTTTCATGATTATTGTAGGTACATTTATATCGTTTCCGATATTTAAAGCGCAAATGTATATCGGTTTCCATATAAAAACATCAATTGCGACTAATTTTTCCTAAATTTGTACCGAAACCGATGAATAATGAGTGAGATAGTTGATCTGGTTAATAAGTTCGATAAGTTTCAAAAGAAACACCCAAATGGCGATGTGGCAGGTTTTTGTCGCTACTTCCTGGCTAAGCAAGCCGATAAACACAAGGGCGAGAAATCTTTTGGCCCTATGCCGCCTACGCCCGAATCGCAACTGGCCAAGATCATGGGGCGGCTGCTCAGCGTTTTTGCTGTGTACCACGAAGCCGCTATGGCCAAAACCCGGCTGCCATTCAAAGAAGGGTTCTACATGCTCAACTGGCTGAAGCATCATGGTGAAATGAAGAAGACCGAATTCATCAACGAACTGCTGATGGGCTATACCACCGGTATGGATGCCATCAATAAACTGATAAAAGAAGGATTAATTATAGAGCGCAACCACGATACCGATAAGCGCGCCAAACTCATTAGCCTGTCGCCCCTTGGCGAAGACGTGTTGCAGGAATGCTACCCCCTCATGCAAAAAGTAACCCGTATGACCTTCCAGGGAATGCACCCCGAAGCCATCCAGTTCTGCATCAACCTCCTCAGCGAACCCGAGATACGCCGTACCCGCAACATCACCGAACTCAAAGGCCTAGACTTCGAAGATATGTATGAACGTGTGATGAGCGAGGAATAGGTTTTGCAGCCAACTGTCTTGCTACTATTGAAAGTTCCTTGCGTCGCACTCTTGTACGTTTGGTAAGTCTACTGTGCAGGTACAAACTTTGTAAATAATATTGTGATATGGCAGATGTGCACGATAAGGCTACCCGTAGTTATAATATGAGTCGTGTTAAAAACAAAAACACGAAGCCTGAAATTATTGTACGCAAATTTTTACATAGCAAAGGTTTTAGATTTCGCTTACACGATAAAAATCTTCCCGGAAAACCTGATATAATTCTCTCTAAATACAAAACAGTCATCTTCATTAATGGTTGCTTCTGGCATGGGCATGAAAACTGTAAATATTTTACTGTCCCCAAAACCAATTCTGAATGGTGGAAGGGTAAAATAAATGGAAACATTAAAAATGATGTTTCTGTATCTGACTCTTTAAAAAAAGAGGGTTGGAAAATAATTGTAATATGGACTTGTCAACTTAAGCCAAAACAATTAGAAGGTACGCTTTCAAATCTCGAAAGTTCACTTAAAAGCCAAAGTTCACTTATATCCGATTGACTCATAGTCGAATTCCGGATAGCTTGCACGGATGGACATTCGTGCAAAAGTTGGTGCGCGTATTAAAGAATTACGTAAGCAACTTCAGCTTACCCAAGAAGCATTAGCATTTAAAGCAGAGGTTGATAAAACCTATTTAAACGAGGTTGAAAATGGCAAACGCAACGTTTCCATGCTCAATCTTGAAAAAGTTGTGCTTGCATTAAATGTAAGTATCACCGAATTCTTTCAATCAGAAATTTTCAATTCAAATAAGGGAGGAAAAACGAAATGAGGGCGCAAGTAGAACCTACGCTGATAAGTTCTAATATCCTTAGTGCTGCAGGAAAACTATTAAAAGTAGCATTATATGGACCAGACAATTATAAAGCAGCTTTAGTAAGCCACTATGTTTATTCACGTGATAAAAAACTAAAAAAGCAAGCTTTTGAATATATAGGTGAACTGTTAGAAGGGTATATAGATCAAGAAGAAATAACACAAGAATTTAAGGAGCAAGCTGTGCAGTATTTATTTGAATTTGAAGATGTTCCTTTTCCAAAACCGGCAATTACACAATTCACATTTATAGATTTATTTGCAGGTATTGGTGGGTTCAGACTAGCAATGCAAGATCTGGGAGGAAAATGTGTATTTTCTTCTGAATGGGATAAGGAAGCTCAAAAAACTTATTTCGCAAACTTTGGTGAACTTCCTTTTGGTGACATTACCAAAGAAGAAACGAAAAAATGGATTCCAAATGAATTCGATGTTTTGTGTGCAGGCTTTCCATGTCAAGCTTTCTCAATAGCAGGTAAGCGTGGTGGCTTTAATGACACAAGGGGAACATTATTTTTTGATGTTGCAACTGTAATCAAAAAGCACAAACCCAAAGCAGTTTTCCTTGAAAATGTGAAAGGGTTAACTAGTCACGATAAAGGCCGAACACTACAAACTATATTAAATACACTTCGCGAAGACTTAGGTTATTACGTACCTGACCCCAAGATAATTAACGCTAAATACTTTGGTGTTCCTCAGAATAGAGAAAGAATTTTTATAGTTGGTTTTAGAAAAGATTTAGGCATCGAAGGCTTTAAATATCCGGAGCCAAATAAGATAACAAAAGTTGTAAAAGATATTATCGAGAAAAAAGTAGTAGACGCGAAATATTATTTATCAACTCAATATCTCAAGACATTAAAAGAACATAAGGCAAGGCATGAAGGAAAGGGTAATGGTTTTGGTTATGAAGTTTTAAAAAACGAAGGTGTAGCTAACGCCATCGTAGTTGGTGGTATGGGTAGGGAAAGAAATCTTGTAATTGATAATCGCTTAAAAGACTTTACACCTACCACAAAAATAAAAGGGGAAGTAAACAGGGAAGGCATTAGACGCTTAACGCCTCGTGAATGCGCCAGAATACAAGGTTTCCCAGATCATTTTAAAATTCAGGTATCAAATGCGTCAGCATATAAACAGTTTGGTAATTCCGTTGCAGTACCTGCGATAGAAGCAACAGCAGAAAAAATTATTGAAAAAATTCAAAAATTTCTATAATGGCTTTATCTGGGAATAAAGGTGAATGGAGTGAAATTTATGTAGTTTTAAAACTATTAGCTGATGGAAAACTATTCTCCGCTGATATTGACATGAATCGTATTGAGAATGTATTTTATCCTATTCTCAAGATATTACGTGAAGAGTCTAAAACAAATTCTAAACTTGAGTATGTCCTTAATGGAAATATTAAAGTTGTAAATAGTTCAAATGATATTGAACTAATTCAAGTCCCTGTAAAGGAGTTTGTTTCTAAATCTAAAGAATTCTTTAAGCTTCTGAGTACCAAGAAAAAATCCTCATTTCAAATACCTGAATTTGAAGCATTTCTTGAAAAAATATTTATCAAAACCCTTAAAGCTAAAAGTGAAGAAAAATCTGATATTACTTTACTGGTAGTTGATAGTATGACAAGTAGTGAACTCAACCTGTCTTTCAGTATTAAGTCATTACTTGGTAGTAAACCAACGCTCCTCAATCCTGGATCTGGTACTAACTTCATTTACAAGATAGAGGGGGCTCATCATAATGAAATAGAGCTTAGAGAATTTAATAGTAGTACTTATCTTAAAACGAAAGGCAAAGGGGGATCCAAAATATCTAAACGTATCAATCGTCTAATACAGTCTGAATATAAGCTTACATTTAAAAATATACAGTCAGAGATTTTTCAGTTAAATCTGGAATTGATTGATCGAGATTTACCACAAATATTAGCATATATGCTTTTGTATAAGTATATATACAATGAGAATAAAATTGTAAATCTTATCGCTCTATTAAATGAGCACAACCCTTTAAATTACAATTTAGCACATTCACATCCTTTTTACGAATACAAGCTTAGAGGTCTTTTGTATGACTATGCTTTAGGAATGACTCCAGAGAAAACTTGGGTTGGAAAATATGCATCAACAGGAGGCATTATTATTGTCAAAAAAGATGGAGATGCCTTGGTTTACAGAGTATATGATAAAAATATCTTTCAAGATTATTTGATAAATAATACGTTTTTAGATCAAGCCAGTACTGGTGAAGATTCTAACAAACCCGGCAATCCCAGAGCTAAATTACCTGCAACATCAGACGAAAAGCAATCAAAATCTAAGACGTATAATTTTGGGTGGCTATACAAGAATAATGGCGATTACGAACTGAAATTGAATCTTCAAATTAGATTTATCGAGCGAAAAAAAGCGAAAAAATCTTCTTAGAATTCTCCTGGCACGCTCTTTTATAGCATAGTAATTGTAAAACGCTACTATGGAAAAGAGAGTATTTGGTATCATTCTAACAATATTGGGCATTATTGGCCTTATTGCAGCAGCTATGCAGTTTGTAGAAACAAGCGGCGGCGCGCGCAATGTAAAGATGATAGCCGTTTACGGCATACTTGGCGCGGTATTTTTCTTCGCAGGTATAGGCCTTATCCGTAGCACTAAAGACATTAAGAAAAGCAACGAAGAAGTTAGTTAATAATATTCCTACCGTCGTGCCAGGCAGTAGCCTGAATTGTAGTTCCCATCTTGTGTAGACTACCGCCCGGCACGACATACTCTCCTTTTATTTATTGTTATTTTTGTAGTATATTTGCTATAATGTATTTCGGCGTCTTGCGCAGCGCAGCAAGCGCCAACGCCGCAGATAATGAGACAGTTAGCAGCATATAGCCCTTTTGATAAAGAAGGTAAAAGACATACGCAATATCTCTATATGTTGTTCAATTTTGCTACAACTTAAAGAAAATGACAAACCACATTTCAACCCTGAAAACCAATACGCTCCATAGTTTCCACACCCAACTGTCGCACCTGAATTTTTTTTATTTTTTATATTTTTCAACAAAATTGAACAACGTATATAATATTCCACATTCGTTTGGGTAGGCATCCCAAACTATGAGGCTTAGTGTGTAAATTTGCACACATGAATCTCCAGGCTCCTCAACATATTGCCAACTACATAGCTGGCAGCCTCCAGGCCCCGCTAGGCGGCAAGTACATCGATAACATCAACCCCGCCACCGGCGAGGTGTACAGCCAAACACCCGATAGCGACCTGCAGGACATTGAGGAAGCAGTAGGCGCAGCCAAAGCTGCCTTCCCCGCATGGAGCACCACTCCTGCCGAAGAGCGCTTCAAGGTCCTCAACCGCATAGCCGAGCTGATAGACCAGAACCTGGACGCACTGGCACTGGCCGAGACCAACGACAATGGTAAGCCACTATGGCTCAGCAAGAAGGTTGACATACCCCGCGCCAGCAGCAACTTCCGCTTCTTCGCTACGGGCCTCATGCACTTCAGCACCGAGAGCCACCAGATGGAGGACAAGGCCATCAACTACACCCTCCGCCAGCCAATAGGCGTGGTAGGCTGCATCTCTCCCTGGAACCTGCCGCTCTACCTCTTCACCTGGAAGATAGCCCCGGCACTGGCCGCAGGCAACTGCGTGATAGCCAAGCCCAGCGAGGTAACCCCAATGACTGGCTACCTGCTCAGCATCATCTGCCAGGAGGCAGGCCTCCCCGCCGGTGTGTTGAACATAGTACACGGTGCAGGCCCCAACTGTGGTGCAGCCATCGTATCGCACCCCGAGATCAAGGCCATATCCTTCACGGGTAGTACACGTGCGGGTAAAGACATAGCTGCTACGGCAGCACCCATGTTCAAGAAGATCTCCCTTGAGTTGGGGGGTAAGAACCCCAACGTCATCTTTGCCGACTGTGATTGGGACAAGATGATGCGTACTACGCTCCAGTCGTCGTTTGCCAACCAGGGGCAGATATGCCTGTGCGGTAGCCGCATACTGGTTGAAGAGACCATCTACGATAAGTTCAAGGAAGAGTTCATAGCCCGTGTTAAGAAGATGACCGTTGGCGATCCGCTGGATGAGAACAGCCGCCAGGGTGCTATAGTTAGCAAGATGCACTTCGAGAAAGTGATGGGTTGTATAGACCTTGCTTTGGAAGAAGGCGGCAAGGTGCTAACAGGTGGTAAGACCATCAAACTGACCGGCCGCTGTGAGAACGGCTACTTCATAGAGCCTACGGTTATAGAAGGCCTGGGTGCTGAATGCCGCACCAATATGGAGGAGATCTTTGGCCCGGTGGTTACATTGCAATCGTTCAAAACAGAGGATGAAGCATTGATGCTGGCTAATGCCAGTGACTACGGCCTTGCTGCCACCATCTGGACACAAGATGTAAGCCGCGCCAACCGTATTGCTATGAAAGTGCATAGTGGTATCATTTGGGTCAACTGCTGGTTGCTCCGCGATCTGCGTACACCCTTCGGTGGGTTCAAAAACTCCGGTGTTGGTCGTGAAGGTGGCTGGGATGCTATGCGTTTCTTCACCGAACCCAAAAACGTTTGTATAGAATTATAACATATTAATATAATAGAAGTAGTAATTTTGCAGTGCTGATAAATGCGAATAGTTACCTCCATACTTGCCTTCTGTTACCTGATGCTGGTAAAGCGTCTTCACATTATGTGGAGCGTGGTGGGTGCTGTTGTTATATGGATACTGTTTACTTTTGCTACCCGCTTCATTCATTTCTAAGAATTATCAGTTTACAATAATGTCAGAACGTATATCTACCGATAAAGCCCCGAAGCCTGTAGGCCTTTACCCACATGCACGCCGCGTAGGCAACCTGTTGTTCCTTTCGGGTATTGGCCCGCGCACTGTTAGCGATGAAATACCGGGATTGAAGCTGGATAAGAACGGCAACTTCCTCGAGTTTGATTTTGAAGCGCAATGCCGCAACGTGTTCGATAATGTGCGTATAGTACTGGAAGAAAGCGGTAGTAGCTGGGATAAGCTGGTAGATGTTACAGTGTTCCTTGTAAACATGAAGCGCGACTTCGCTACTTACAACAGGGTATATGCCGAGTACTTCAAGGATAACCAGCCTTGCCGCACTACGGTCGAGATCAATTCGCTGCCTACACCTATAGCTATAGAGCTGAAGTGTATGGCTACTATCGACTAAATATCTTAGTTATATAGGGAGATCTATACGTACTTGTTTGCTGAAGGGCTTGCCCTTGGCATCTTTACCATCTATCTTCCACATGACGCTGCGCAGTTCTACAGATAGTGGTTTCTGATTAGCACGACGTACATTCTTCACACTGTTCAGCCACTTCTGTGTCTGGGTTTTGCTCAGGCGTTGTTTACGTGCCGCCCTTGTTATAGCACTACGCAGGCTCGATGAGGTGATCTTTGGGGAAGCCAGCTCTCTATCGCTAATGCCTGATATAGTATAAGCTTTGCCATTACCTTTCAATGGCTTCCAACTTGCCAGTGTAGATAGGTTATCTAATACCAACTTGCCCAGGCTGCTTTCAGCTACCACTACGGTTTGGTATCTTTGTTCTACTTCCTCAACAGTGCCTTCTGTTACTCTTAGCTGATTACCGCTCAGGTTACCTTTGGTTAACATATAAGTGCTACCACTACCCTTGGCAGCTATATTAGGTATGAATAAGGCAAATACTTTCATATCTATATCCAGTCCTTTGCCTTTAGGCTGTTCTTTAGCAACGGCTTGTTCCGGTACTGTTTCTGTAGCCTGCGTTGTTGCAGGTGTATCTGCGGGCTTAGGTGTTGCAGCAGGTTGTTCCTGTGGCTTTACTGTGGGTTGATAATCCAACACCATATCCTGCAGGTATGCAGAATCTGTTTCGGTAATAATGGTAGTTGAATCGCCAAGAACTATAGGGCCTTTGCCGCCTTTGCCTTGTTCTTCGCAAGATGCTAACAGCCCGGCTACAGCAACAAAGGATACTATCTTATAGAAAGTGTTACGCATAATGAGGTAGAAGAATCAACTGCGAAAATAGTAAACACCTTTAAAAGCGCAGCAATTTCTGAACACTCTCATCCAATTTACCTTTAGCCATGAAGTTTTGTTCCAGTTCAATGGCAAATGGTATGGGTGTATCAAGGCTTGCACAGCGTATTATAGGTGCATCCAGGTATTGGAAGCAGTGCTCTGATATCCAGGCAGAAAGTTCACCGCCCAAGCCCCCGGTCAAAGTATCTTCGTGCAATATCAATACTTTACCCGTGCGCTGTACCGATGCTTCTATCGCATCATAATCTAACGGTAGTAAGCTACGGAGATCCAATATGTCGAATGATATATCCGGATGTTGCGCCGCATAATCGGTAGCCCAATGTACACCTGCACCATAAGTAATGATGCTGATATCGCTGCCTTCCTGTACTTGCCTGGCCTTGCCTATCTCAATGGTATAATACTCATCGGGCACCATGCCGCTAACGCTGCGGTAAAGCGCTTTATGCTCAAAGTACATTACAGGGTTAGGGTCTGCAATTGCCGCGGCTATCAGACCTTTCGCATCTTCGGGTGTGGATGGATAAACCACTTTCAAACCCGGCGTATGCGTGAACCATGTTTCATTGCTTTGCGAGTGGAACGGACCTGCGCCTACGCCACCACCTGTTGGCATACGTACTACCACATCGGCATTCTGGCCCCAACGGTAGTGTATCTTAGCCAGGTTGTTGATGATCTGGTTGAACCCAACAGTTACGAAATCTGCAAACTGCATTTCCATCATGGCCTTGTAGCCTTTTATAGAAAGCCCTAATGCAGTACCTACAATGGCGCTTTCGCAAAGTGGTGTATTGCGTACACGGCCTTTACCAAACTTGTCAACAAAACCTTCTGTTACTTTAAACGCTCCACCATATTCGGCAATATCCTGTCCCATCAGTACCAGGTTATCGTAGCGCTCCATACTTTGCCTTAAACCATCACTCAAAGCCTGTATAAATTTCTTCTCTGATTTGGTGCCAGAGCTAGGTGTGGTTGTTTTAATATCTGATGGCGCATATACATCGCGCACTTCTTCAGCAGTATCGGGTGTTACAGGTGGTGCAGCAAAACCTGTAGCAAGACCTTTTTCTATTTCTTTTTGAATACCCGCCCGTATTTCTGCAATTTTATCTTCAGTCAATATTTTTTCTTTCAACAGGTATGCTTCAAAATTGCTAACCGGGTCTTTCTTAGCCCATTCTTCAAACAATTCTTTAGGTACGTACTTCACGCCGCTGGCTTCTTCATGGCCACGCATACGGAAGGTCATACACTCAACCAGTATTGGCTTTTGTTCTTTGATGCAATATTCGCGTGCTTCACTAATGGTCTTGTATACTTCCAGTATGTTGTTGCCATCTATAGTGATGCCCTTCATACCGTAACCAACCGCGCGGTCGGCCAGTTGTTTGCAAACAAACTGCTCATTTACCGGAGTGCTCAAACCGTATCCGTTATTCTCGATCAGGAAAATAACCGGCAGACCCCATACGGCAGCTACATTCAGTGCTTCATGAAAATCACCTTCGCTGGTGCCACCATCGCCGCTAAACGCCAGTGAAACTTTATCTTCTTTTTTCAGTTTATGCGCCAGCGCTATACCATCGGCAATAGCCAATTGCGGGCCCAGGTGTGATATCATACCACAGATATGGTACTCGTTAGCACCAAAATGAAATGAGCGCTCGCGGCCTTTACTAAAACCTTCTTTACGGCCCTGCCATTGCATGAACAGCTTATCGAAAGGCATTTTGCGGGCGGTGAATACACCTAAGTTGCGATGCAGGGGCATTATATACTCATCGCTATCCAGCGCCATAGTAGCCCCGATAGCTATCGCCTCCTGGCCTATACCACTGAACCACTTACTGATGCGGCCCTGACGGAGTAATACCAGCATTTTTTCCTCTATCATGCGCGGGCGCACTATCTCGGTATATAATTGAAGTAATTGTTCGTTGGATAAACTACCCCTATCAAACTGCATAGCTCTGATTTAGGGCACAAAAATAGATTTAAATTTCTCAATGCCCTCTATCAGAACAGGTTTCAGCTTAAATCATTTCCGTTTTGAGAAATTCAACCATTCTTTCTACCTTTGTGTGACCGCTACAGCTACTCCCTCAATTTTATTGTAATATAAAAAATAGCTGCGCTTACCGGTCCAAAAAACAGGTGCGTTATGACTAAATATATTTTTGTAACCGGAGGCGTTACTTCATCATTAGGAAAAGGAATTATTGCCGCATCACTTGCTAAACTCTTGCAGGCACGCGGCTATACTACCACTATTCAAAAGTTTGATCCGTACATCAATGTGGATCCCGGTACACTAAACCCATACGAACATGGGGAATGCTATGTAACCGAGGATGGTGCTGAGACCGATCTTGATTTGGGCCATTATGAGCGTTTCTTAAATACGTTCACATCTCAAGCCAATAACGTAACCACAGGCCGTATTTATCAATACGTAATCAATAAAGAGCGGGAAGGTGCTTATTTGGGTAAAACCGTACAGGTAATACCTCATATAACTGATGAGATAAAGCGCCGTATGCGTTTGTTGGGCCAAAACAATCAATTTGATATAGTTATCACCGAATTAGGTGGTACCGTTGGCGATATCGAATCATTACCCTATATAGAGGCTGTTCGCCAGCTGAAATGGGAAATGGGCGATGAGAATTGCCTGGTGATACACCTGACACTGATACCTTACCTGAAGGCAGCCAAAGAACTGAAGACCAAGCCTACGCAGCACTCGGTAAAAATGATGAGCGAAAACGGCCTGAACCCCGATGTGCTTGTATGCCGTACCGAAGAACCTTTGTATAAAGACCTGAAGCGTAAGATAGCCCTGTTTTGCAACGTAACACAAGATGCTGTTATTGAAGCGCTGGATGCAGATACGATATATGGTGTACCGCTGGAAATGATGCGCGAAAAGCTGGACCTGATATGCCTGCAAAAACTACAATTGCCATTGGGTACTGAGCCGGACCTGAGTAAATGGAAAGAATTCCTGAACAAACTACGCTATCCAAAATCGAAAGTGATAATTGGGTTGATAGGTAAATACGTAGAACTGCAGGACGCTTATAAATCGATACTGGAGGCACTGATACATGCAGGCGCTATGAACGAATGCAAAGTAGAAGTACGCAACATACATTCTGAATACCTTACCGTAGAAAACGCAGAAGAAAAACTGCAAAACCTGGATGCCATACTGGTAGCACCGGGCTTTGGCAGCCGTGGCATAGAAGGCAAGATAGATGCCATACGCTATGCACGCGAAAACAAAATACCTTTCTTTGGCATATGCCTGGGTATGCAAATGGCCTGTGTAGAATTTGCACGCAACGTACTGGGTGTGAAAAACGCACATTCAACAGAAATGAACCCTGACACGCATGATGGTGTTATTGCCATGATGGAAGAGCAGAAGAAAATAACACAGATGGGTGGCACCATGCGCCTGGGCACATACGAATGTGAACTGCGCAGCGATTCGAGAACTGCATCTATATACGGCTCTACACATATCAACGAGCGTCACCGCCATCGCTACGAGTTTAATAATGAATACATGGATGCTTTTGAAAAAGCGGGCATGATACCTGTTGGTAAAAACCCAAAAACAGGACTTGTAGAAATAGTGGAAATAAAAGACCATCCGTTTTATGTAGGTGTGCAGTTTCACCCTGAATATAAGAGTACGGTTGAAAACCCGCACCCTTTGTTTGTAGCGTTTATAAAAGCTGCGAAAGATGCACAGGAAAACCGCAATGGCTCTTTACAACACCATGCTTTCGAAAAAAGCCTTGAGAATTAATATCATATTTTTAATATTTATTAAGCATAACCTTCGGTTATGCTTTTTTTTATGCGGGTAATTTGCTAAATCGCAATATGAATACAGGAGAACATCAGAAAGTTTTGAACTGTGTTACTTGCGGACAAGCACTGCATGGAAAATTCTGTAGCGCATGTGGTGAAAAAGTATTGAGAAAAGAAGACAAGAGTATCATACATTTTTTCGAAGAATTTTTTCATGGGCTGACACATGCGGACACCAAATTTCTAAAAAGCCTTAAGTACCTAATAATGAAGCCCGGGCTTCTTACTAAAGAACACCTGATAGGCAGAAGAAAATTATATACTAGCCCACTCTCGCTGTTCTTTATTGGTAATGTTTTGTATTTACTCTTCATGCCTGTCGATGCATTGAACAGCCAGTATTCTGTACAAATTAAAGGACAGGTATATTCTTCCCTTATTGAAAAGCAAGGCACCCGCAAAATGGAAGAAAAGAAATGGACACCGGAACAAATGGAGAAGAATTATGACCATGAATCGAGCAAGATATCTAAAATGACACTGGTGCTACTCATCTTCCTTTTCTCACTGCCTGTAGCACTTATCTTTCATGACAAGAATACCTATTATTTTGACCATGTTGTTTTTGCAACAGAGTTCGTCAACTATCTTATCTATTTTGTCTTCCTGATATTACCCTATTTCTTTACATTGATATACCTGTTAATATATCTCATTTTTAAAACGCAGCCGGATATTGATATGAATTCGATATACCCTATCCTGCTTCTGTTTCTCATTATATGGGCTTACTTGTGGGTATCGGCCAGGCGGGTATACAATGTACGGTGGATGCTGCCCAGAACAATATTGTTGCTTGCAAGTGCTATAGTGGTAGTATTGTTATATAGGTTCCTGCTATTTAAGATCACTATGCTACTGTTGTAATTACACCAGGTGCAGATGCTGCGCGTTTACCTTTTGCCCGAAGAAAGTGGTAGCATGTTCATTAAAATCTTCAGTGGAATCGGTTGTGAAGAATTGCATATCGCCTCCACGGGTGATGCGTGTCTCCATTTCAGGGTGCCGATGTAAATAATCGGCAAGGCTGTTGGCAACAATATCGCCCTGCGCTATTACGTTGATGTGCCCTGGCAGGTTTTCTTTTATCTTATCCATCAGCAGCGGGTAGTGCGTACAGGCAAGCAAGATGGTATCTATATCAGCATTTTGAGCCAGCAACTGATCGAGGTATTTCTTTACATAAAAATCGGCCGCCGCCGAATTGTATTCACCATATTCAATAAGCGGCACCCACATAGGGCATGCCAGCTGGTGTACAGTAACATCGGGAGCAAATTTCTGTATCTCTATCAGGTAAGAACCTGAATTTATGGTACCTACAGTACCTAATATACCCAGGTGTTTGGTTTTAGTGTAGCTGCCTATTGCTTCAGCACTGGGACGTATAACACCCAGTACTCTTTTATCTGCACCCAGCTCTTCCAGATCGTGCTTCTGTATGGTGCGTAAGGCTTTAGCTGAAGCTGTATTGCAGGCAACTATCACCAGGGGGCAGCCTTGTTCAAAAAACCATTTTACACATTCAAGCGTGTATTCATATACTGTTTCGAAAGAACGGTTGCCATAAGGTGCGCGGGCATTATCGCCCAGGTATATATAATCGTACTGAGGTAGCTTTTCTACAATAGACTTAAAGACGGTGAGTCCGCCATAACCGGAATCGAAAACGCCAATGGGATGTGAACCTTGCATGCGGAAACGAAGATACTAAAGCTATGATATTACCGCCCTATCGTATCTTCTATATAGCTATACATTGTGCCGCCTTTTACCATTTTTATTATTTGCCTGCTGGCAATACCCGGCTGGGTAAGTGTAACGTCCAGTATCACGAATTTGTTTTTATATACAGGCAGGTTATCGAATGTTCTTACTTCATGGAAGCGTTCTGTAACACGTACAGTATAATTTCCAGGTTTTAATGGACGTACGCGGTAATTGCCTTCGGCATTGGTTATACTGCTGGTTATGGGCTTGCTGCTGTCATCCAGCACGGTAATTATGGCATCTTCCACCGCTTTGCCCTTCTCATCGGTTATTTTGCCCGATATACCACCCACTTTCTGTGCCATTGCAGCGGTGTGCATCAGCAGAACGGCTATAAACATAAGTAGTGATTTCATACCGTATTATTTTTCTATTTATATAATAAAAATGAGCCAGTAGACACCGGCTCAAAAGTTTCTATTATTCCGCATTATATAACCGCAAACTATTAAAGTATTTATAAATGCTTGTCATGGCTGTGTTTAAGTTTTACAAGCTGCCCTATATGTAGTAAATTTGCTCATATTTTTTACAAATGAGTGATGTTGCAACACCTGCTATTCCTGCGCTGACCGCTAAGGATTTTGCTACCGACCAGGAAGTACGCTGGTGCCCGGGATGTGGTGATTATTCCATACTGAAACAAGTACAAACCATTCTGCCTCAAACGGGTTTACCGCGCGAGAATATCGTTATTATATCGGGTATTGGCTGTAGCAGCCGTTTCCCTTATTATATGAACACCTTTGGTATGCACTCGATACATGGCCGTGCTACGGCTATTGCATCGGGACTGAAAGCTACCCGCCCCGAACTGAGCGTATGGATTGTTACCGGCGACGGCGATAGCCTGAGCATTGGTGGTAACCATACCATACACTTGCTTCGCCGCAATTTCGATGTGAACATCCTTTTGTTCAACAACCAGATATATGGCTTGACCAAGGGGCAATATTCACCCACTTCTGAGGTTAGCAAGGTAACCAAATCGACCCCGATGGGTAGTTTGGATCATCCATTCAACCCGCTGGCTTTGGCTTTGGGTGCCGATGCATCTTTCATTGCCCGCAGTATGGACCGCGACCCGAAACACCTGCAACAAATGTTGCTGCGTTCGCATGGGCACCATGGCGCTTCTTTGCTGGAGATATACCAGAACTGCAACATCTTTAACGATGGTGCTTTCGAGATATTTACCGAGAAAGGCAGCAAGATGGAAGAAACGCTGATACTGGAACAAGGACAGCCTTTGCTGTTTGGTGCCAATAAAGACAAAGGCATACGCCTGGATGGCTACAAACCACAAATGGTAAACCTGGCTGATGGTAACTACAGCGCTGATGACCTATGGAAGCATGACGAAACCGATTTCTTCAAAGCACAAATACTGACTCGCTTCTTCGATAATCCCTCAACAGAAGGGCACTTGCCTCGCCCGTTTGGTGTGTTTTATGCTAACCAGCGTGCTACTTACGAAGACCAGATGGCACTACAGCTTGAAGAAGCCATAGCCACCAAAGGCCGTGGCGACCTGGATAAACTATTGGAAGGTAAAGAAACCTGGACGATAGAATAGCAGAAGTAAACCTTCTGCTATTGCATTTTCATACGCTGTTTAAAGGCAGGCGTCAGTAATTCTTTTATACTGCTGTAGGGCACAAACAGCAATACTTCCCCTTCAGCATAAGATGCTATTTCGTAAGGTGTGTAGTTGAACGTAATGCCTTTGTGTGTGAGCATAAAGTTGCCGTTCGGCATTATCCTGTCTGCAAAGTATCTCGATTTTATTTCTTCGCTTTCCGACATGCCTGCACGTTTGCGTGCTGCTTTTTCTATTTCACGTTGCAGCTTTACCGAGTCTACACGCAATACTTCTTCCAGCTGCCATACTTTGTTGTTCTGCATATCGGCATTTATATAGCTGCTGCCATAGTTGCCATGCGCACCACCTGTGTATTCACTACTCATTATATCAAACACTATCCAGTCGTTCTCGTTATATGCTACATACATATCGGTGCCTGTGTAATAATTGTTGAACGATTCACCTCGAAGTGTATCATCTATCTCCCCAACTGTTTTGCGGTAGTAAGTTGCATAATCTGCTGATTGCGCTTTCATGCAATCTTGTAAGTTTCCCTTGTGCAGCGAGTCACAGCCCAGGTATTTATTGACTATGCTGTTGATGAATTTCTCATTGGCTTCATTCATTTCTTTGCCTGGAAGTACAAGATTGTTCACCATAGTTGCAGCCGGTTCTTTTACACCTTGCTTATAAGGTATAGTATCAGCGTAACTCATCATTACCAGCGGATATTTATTTGGCGTTTCTTTCAGCATGATGTCGTACACATCATTACCCATATCATCTTTCCATTTGCCCGATAGCGTATTGCCCGTTATCCTTACTTCCCATTTGGCGGTGTTTTTTGCATCGGGGCGTTCCGGTGTTTCTTCTACCAGGTAAACGCCGGGTTTTGCTGTATCTGTTGAGAAGTATATGGGTATAGGTTTACCCTGCGATTCATAATAGTAAGTACCCGTTATGCGATCGTTATACTTATGTATATCGGCAGCTACTGCTTGTCCTGCCACTGTACCAGTGTAATGCTTGTACCAGTTGCCGTTATCATTTTCAGCAGTAGATGCAGCCATATCCGTAGTGGAGGCAGTATCATCGTTTTGTTGAGTACTGTTACCACAACCGGCGCAAAAAGCTATTAAAACTACCAGCAGGAATGATCTCATGGATTTTGCTATTTGCAGCAAAGATAACCTGAAATGTAAATTGAAGTTTTTAATTAGCTGAAGTATATTGTGGCATAATCCTTCCCTATGCACTCTTTGCGTATTATTCTTACTCTGTCAATATTGTTCTCTGGTTTATTGTGCAACGCACAAAAAACAGAGCATTTTGATTTTACGGGCGCTCCCAGCTTATCAAATACCAGGATAAGGAGTACACTTCATGTCATAGACCAGCGCAACAATAAAGAGAACTTAGGACATAAGAAAACGGGCTTTAATAAGTTCACTCCAATATTACCTGCAAAGCCTGTCGTGCAATTATTGTCGACTTATTATGGCACTGTAACCGGCAATGAAGAACTGTTGCTTGTTTTACACGATTTTGATATGGTCTATAATGACAATGAAGAAAATGTAGGCACATTCTATTTCAGCGGCGATTTCTTTTCAGGTATAGATGGCAAATATAAATTCATAGAAAGAGTAGATTCTATTTATGAAGTGGCTGTAGTTAAAAATGCAGTTGCACAATTAGCAGATACTGCAAGAGCAAGAATGGCTGCAATACTGAACTGGTATGGTAGTGATAATTTTAAACCTGAGGATAAACTATACACGGAACAAGAGACTGTAAATAGGAGAAGCAGCTATAAAACCGACATGCCAATTTATAAAACCACCAGTTATAAAAAAGGTATTTACTATACCGCCGACCAATTTATTCAGAACCAACCTGTGGACACCGGATTCATTATTGCAGACATATTACAAAGCGACCGTAGCAGATTGATCCATATAAACTACGTAAATAAAAAAGGCAAGAAAGGTGAACCGATACAAGGCGATACTTATTTTGCTATTTACGATGGAAAACAATGGTATACAGGAACTCCTAATGCACGCATGAATTATGAGAACGAAGAATTCTATACCACAAAGATCTTTAATGGAATAACCAACCTCTCAGTTACACGAATTGGGTTTGTGCCAGGGTTGAACGGTTCGGGGACTATTGCAGTTATCAGGAATCCATCGGGTAAAAGATCGCCGGTGGGTGGTGATAGTCCGGCCCTGTACAAAACAAAGTTCGATCCTGAATACAAGGAATTCATTTCAATAGAACGTCTATAATATAGCTGGTTGAAAATTCTCTGAGCGTACAAAACATTTTATACCGATAGAACGCCGTTAAATAATTACATAAAAAATCCCGCTCTTACGAAGCGGGATTTTTACTTACTCTACTATATAATTGGGTTAGCTGCAACCGGTGGTTGTACCGCAGTTAGGACACATATAACATGTACCATTGCGGAGGGTGATGTTGCCGCAGTTGCGGCAGGCAGGCGCATCGGCGCTGGTACCCATCATCTTTTTAATATCGGCAGTAGCGGCTACGGCTTTAGGAGCCAGTGCTGCGGGTGCTTTTTGCTTTTGCGTTTGCGGTGCAGTAACACGTACCTGCGATAATTCCTGCTGCTGTGCGGCAGCGACTTCTTCATCGTGGCTTATGCGGTTAGGGTCCTGTACGTGTACCAGGTCGGTACGGTCAAGGTATTCATAAGCCAGCAGGCGGAACATATAATCGAGTACCGATGTAGCCGATTTGATATTCGGGTGCTCCACCACACCCGATGGTTCGAAACGTGTGAACGTGAATTTATCAACGTACTCATCTAAAGGCACACCATATTGCAAACCTACCGATACTGCTATCGCGAAGCTGTTCATCAGGCTACGCATAGTGGCACCTTCTTTCGCCATATCAACAAATACTTCACCCAGCGTACCATCAGGGTATTCACCTGTGCGTACAAACAAGGGCTGGCCGCCAACTTTTGCTTTTATGGTATAACCACGGCGTTTAGCAGGCAGTTGTTTACGTTCTACTATACGGCTCAATTCGCGTTTCAGTTGTGTATCGGGGCTTGCCTGTACACGTTTGTTCACTTCTTCCAGCAGTTCATTCACCGTCAGCTGACCAAGGTCAACTATTTGTGTAGTTTCTGCTTCAGTAATAGCTGTTTCCGTTTTATCTTCTTTCTTTTTCTTATCGCTTTTGTTGCTTAGTGGCTGGCTCAGTTTCGAACCATCGCGGTACAAAGCACATGCTTTGATGCCCAGCTGCCAGCTCAGTTGGTAGCAATCTTTTATTTCTTCAACCGTTGCTTCGTTTGGCAGGTTGATGGTTTTAGAGATAGCGCCACTGATGAACGGCTGCGTAGCACCCATCATGCGGATGTGGCCATGAGCGTGTATGTAGCGTTCGCCTTTTTTACCGCATTTGTTAGCGCAATCGAAAACAGGCAGGTGTTCTTCTTTCAGGAAAGGAGCACCCTCCACCATCATAGTACCGCATACATAATCGTTAGCCGCTTCTATTTCTTCATCGCTAAAGCCCAGTTCTTCCAGCAGGTTAAAGTCCGGTGCGAAATATTGTTCAGGTTTGAAGCCCAGGCGTTGCAGGCATTCTTCGCCCAAGGCATAAGCGTTGAATACGAAACCTATTTCAAATGCACTTTCAACAGCAGTATCCAGTTTTTTCAGTTCTTCGCCAATAAAGCCTTTTTCGCTTAGTGTCTGGTGGTTGATGAAAGGAGCGCCTGCGAATGTGCCATGGCCTTTTGCATATTTTACTATCGCATCAATTTCAGACTCTGAATATTTCAGGTTCTTCAATGCTGCAGGTATCGATTGGTTGATGATCTTGAAATAACCACCACCAGAAAGTTTCTTGAATTTAACCAGTGCAAAATCAGGCTCGATACCGGTAGTATCGCAATCCATTACCAGGCCAATAGTACCTGTAGGAGCGATAACGGTAGCTTGTGCATTGCGGTAGCCATGTTGCTCACCCATTTGTACTGCTTCGTCCCATGCTTTGGTAGCAGCGGTCAGCAGGTAGTCAGGGCAATACTTGGCGTTGATACCCATTGGTTTTGTTTCCAGGTTATCGTAGGCATCAGAAGCATCGTAGGCAGCAGCACGGTGGTTGCGCATTACACGCATCATGTGCTTTTTGTTTTCTTCGTAGCGAGGGAAAGCACCCAGCGCAGCAGCCATCTCAGCCGATGTACGGTAAGCAACACCATTCATAATAGCTGTGATAGCACCGGCAATAGCGCGGGCTTCTTCACTATCGTAAGGTATACCGCTTACCATAAGCATTGAGCCGAGGTTAGCATAACCTAAACCAAGTGTGCGGTAGTCGTAGCTCAGTTGCGCTACTTCAGGCGAAGGGAATTGCGCCATCAGTACCGATATTTCCAGCACAACAGTCCACAGGCGGGTCATGTATTCAAAGCCTTGTACATCGAAGCTGTTATCCGATTCGTTGAAGAAACGGCGCAGGTTAAGCGATGCCAGGTTACAAGCTGTGTTATCAAGGAACATATATTCCGAGCATGGGTTAGATGCGCGGATAGGGCCACCTTCAGGGCAGGTATGCCATTCGTTGATGGTAGTATCGTATTGTGTACCGGGGTCAGCACAACGCCATGCAGCGTAAGATATTTTATCGAACAACTGCGACGCAGGCATTTTCTTCATTGTTTTGCCTGTGCTGCGTGCTGTCATTTCCCAATCGCCACCGTTAGCCAGGCGACGGAAGAATTCGTTAGGTATACGTACTGAGTTGTTTGAGTTTTGGCCCGATACTGTTTTGTATGCTTCGCCTTCGTAGTCAGAAGCATAACCCGCAGCTATCAAGGCAGCTACTTTCTTTTCTTCTTCTACTTTCCAATCGATAAAGTCTACTACTTCAGGGTGGTCAAGATCAAGACACACCATTTTAGCAGCACGGCGGGTTGTACCACCGCTTTTTATAGCACCCGCAGCGCGGTCGCCTATTTTCAGGAAGCTCATCAGGCCGCTCGATGTACCACCACCGCTCAGTTTTTCGCCTTCGGCGCGTATGTTTGAATAGTTGGTACCTACACCCGAACCGTATTTGAAGATACGTGCTTCACGTACCCACAGATCCATGATACCGCCTTCGTTCACCAGGTCGTCATCTACACTTAATATAAAGCAAGCATGTGGCTGAGGACGTTCGTAAGCGTTTTTAGAGCGTTCCAGGCTGCCTGTATCAGGATTAACGAAGTAGTGGCCTTGTGCCGTACCATCGATACCATAGCTATTGAATAAGCCGGTATTGAACCATTGTGGCGAGTTAGGCGCACAGCTTTGTTGCAGTATGCTGAATACTAATTCATCGTAGAATATCTGCGCATCGTTCTTAGTTGCGAAGTAGCCATATCTTTCACCCCAACTGCGCCAGCAGTCAGCAAGGCGGTTAGCCACTTGCTTAATAGAAGTTTCGCGGCCGGTAGTACCATCGGGTTGAGGTACACCTGCTTTACGGAAATATTTTTGAGCCAGGATATCCGTAGCGATCTGCGACCAGTGCTTCGGAACCTCTACGTCGGTCATCTCAAATACTTTTTCACCGTTCGGGTTACGAATTACGGAAGTACGGTAATCGTACTCGAAAAGGTCAAATACATCTACGCCTTCTTTGGTGTATTGGCGGGCGAAGGCGAGGCCTTTTCCTTTAGCAGATTTAGTGGCAGCCATGGGCAAATATCTTTAGTTAAATAAAAGTTAAAGGGATTCTTTAATCGGACAACGAAAATATCCAAAAGCTAGTTGCCTTTGAAAAATAGAAATCAACCCCATGTGGATAACCTCGCTGTAAAAAAATAACACCTTGAATCTTCAGCACTTAGAGCATATTTTCAAATATGTAATGAAAATTTCACTTGCTCGTCTCAAAAAAACGATTATATTATTATGCAAATTTATGGCTTTTTCTATAGCAAATTCTATAAGTAAACACAAAAAATAAGGTAGCCCCTGAGGCTACCTTATTTTATTATTCCATAATAAAATTGTTATTGTAATACGAGCTTCTGTACGGTTTTTAAACCGTTGCCGGTTACCTCAACCATATATATACCTTTTGCATAATTGCCCAGGTCTATCTGTTCGCTGAAGCTACCACCTTTATGATCGTATGCTTTGCTATACACTTGTTGCCCGGTAACATTTTTCACTAACACATTTACTTGCTGCGGCGCAGCCGTACTAAAGCCAAGTGTAAACCTGCCGGTTGTTGGGTTAGGATATACAGAAACATTATCCGGGTTACCTATACTATTAACATTTACAGGAAACTGGCGGGTAAATGTAACAATGTAATCCTCTGTTTCGCCCGATACATATTCACCACAAGCCTCATCTGATGGCGCATTAGGAGCTACGTTATTGTTTACAATGACTCTGAGTCCCGTAGGCACATCAGTAATAACGCTGCTTGGTATTATAACCTTACCAGTGCGTACAAAACTGCCTATAGATGTAAAGCCTGTATAGATACGTTCTGCAGGTATATCGTACAATTTGTTATTATTAAAATCTATAAAGATGGTGACTTTCGCATCGGCATGGTTTCTATTAGGCTGCGTTTGCATCACAAAAAACTCATAACTGCTATCTACATCCATCCTTATTTCAGGCAGGTCGGTACGGTCTTGCCTTTCGTACACGGCACGCACGTTTTCCAAATGCGCACCACCATCATTTATAGAAAATGTAGAGATGCCAAACCCGCCAACATCAGATGTATCTGTTGCCCCACCTTGTGATTGGCTATGACAGTAGCATTTATAAGTAGGTTTTGAATTGATGAATACTTTGTTTGTGTAGCTAGTATCGTGCGTTTTTTCGCATACTGCACGCAGCCTGTAGTATGTTGGCTGCCCGGTGAACATTCTCACCATCTTGTCTTTATTGTCACCATTCAATACATCTTTCCAGGTTACATCATCACCCGAAGCCTGCCACATGCGTGTAATATGTGTTTTAAGCTTTTCGTATGTTGTATCGGTAATGGTATAATTATAACCCACGCACATATTGCTATCGCTTATATACGCTGTGCCTGCATTAGGCGCAC
Source organism: uncultured Sphingobacteriales bacterium (assembly GCA_946479435.1). Next base: position 23,829 of record CAMLFX010000011.1, read on the forward strand.
CATCGCAAGGAGGGTAGCTGATATTTACTAAATAGTCTTCTGTTTCGCCATCTGCGTATGGGTTACATGCATCTATAACACCTGTTGTGCGATACACCACGCGCATACCCGTAATGCCTATATGCGCAGTGTCAGGTATTATAAATGTATCGCGCAGAGCACCAAATGGTACCGGCGGTATTATAGATGGTTGACCCTTAATCATCTCTTCCCATGTCTCATAAATACCATTCATATTATAATCTATAAATACTGACATATTGCCCGAGGTAGGGTTGCGCCAGTTAATGGATTGTACTGTTGCCCTGTACGTACTATCACGATATATTACTGCAGGCTCTTTATCGCGCCTGAAATCAGTATAACCTTTTACTGAATACTGATTGTTTGTAGTGCTTACAGAAGGTTCACTTGTTTTAATTATAGTGTCCTTTTTCGGATAGGCTTCCAGTACAAAGCCGCCGATATCAGCTGCTGAACTGTTACCATTAGTCAGCGTGGTAGCACCGGTTTTACAGTAGCAATTATAGTGCGGCGCTATCTTCACCAAAAATGCCTGACTGCTTAGCGTGCCGCTTGCCCCACATGTAGCACTTACTTTATACCATCTCTGAGCCTGTATAGCATCGGTAATAATGCCGGTATTGCCACTCATTGCAGTCCATGCTACACCATCATCAGAATAGAACCACTGGCAACCAGTAGCAATGGCCAGAGGTTCGGCAACAGCGCCTAAACGGAATGTAGTACCTGCACACACTTCTTTGGGGGCAACGATATTTACACTCGTCATATTGTTGCAAGGTGCCAGCCACATATACGATTGGTTGCTGAAAGGCCTTGAGTCGATATTGGTTTTATATGCTCCGGGCGAATAAACCGGCGACGCATCATTAGTAGTACCATCCAGGAATTGATAATCGGTTGTTGAACCTGCAAGACCTATAGATGCACCAAACCAACCCGATTGCCCTGATGTACCTGCATAGTCTGACGATATAGGGCCGCCTTCTCTTTTATAGGAATATTTTATGGACCCTGTTTCATATAATTTCACCTGGAAGGATATGGTGCCCGGTGTCGCTGCAAAATCCCAGGTCCAACCACGCCATTCGAAGATGAATACTTTCGCACTGCCTGTTAAATCATTTTTATAAGTTGCTGTACCACCTACGAAATAACCAAGATCATCCCAAAAAGGGAAAAGTACAGGCATAGCATTATAGGTTGCCATTTGCGCCAATACGCGGTTATCGTTACATATACCACTGCCATTGGCTGTAGTGGAACTAAAGGATATCCATCCATTCGATGAAACTGATACATTAGTATAGTCAACATTCATAAAACGGAAGTTAAAGCCAATAGGAATATTGGTTGCCTGCGCATCATCCTGGTAAATATTTTGCACAGTGGTGCCACCTGTTACATAGGTAAATGGCTCTTCATTGGCAATAAACGGATACTGGGCTGCAGTAGCGTATTGTGCTTTAGACAAAAACGGTACGCATACCGGTATTAACAGCACACATACCTTAAACAAAACTTGCTTCAGGGAATAGATTTTTTTCATAGCTAATCAATCGTAAGGTTATCAGAACATTATTTACCTTTTATATATAAATAGACACTAAAAAGCTTGTTAATAGTTGGCTTGTGTTATAAATATAATAAAAAAACCGACTATTTCCATAGCCGGTTTTCACTTTTTTAATATATTATTTTATTGCAGTACTATTCTGCTGGTGGTTTTGATACCATCGGCTTCCAGCTCTACAAAGTAGATACCAGCTGCACGGCCGCCCAGGTCCAGCTCATGGCTGTGGTTGCCCGCAGTCTCATTATATACTTCCTGCAGCAAATGCTGGCCTGTTACACTACTCACTTTCACCTTCACAACGCCAGCTTTCAGGCTGTTGAACCCAACAGTGAACTTTCCGCTGGTAGGGTTAGGGTACAGACTCACATTGTTTACCGAGCCTATCTCATTTACCGAACTTGGGAACCTGCGTACAAATTTTACTATGTAATCTTCCGTCTCTCCCGATACGTATTCACCACACGCTTCATCTGATGGTACGTTCGGCGATACATCGTTATTGATGATCACACGCATACCCGTTGGTACATTCGTAATCACCGTATTCGGTATAATAACCTGGCCCATGCGGTTGAAGTTGCCTACCGAGGTAAAGCCCGTATAGATGCGCTCTTCAGGTATATCATATAGCTTATTGTTATTGAAATCCACGAACACCGTGATCTTCGCATCGCCGTGGTTCTTGTTGATCTGCGTATGGAACACACTGAACTCATAGATACTGTCCACGAACATCTCTATCTCTGCCCAGTCCGTAAAGTCCTGGCGCTTGTGCCATGAACGGGGGTTCTCCAGGTGGCTGCCTCCGTAGTTATATGAAAAGTCTTCCAGTGTAAAGCCGCCTACATCGCTCGAGTCTTCTGCTCCGCCCATCGACTGGCTGTGGCAGTAGCATTTATAGCTGGCTTTCACATTCACCTTATGTACCGCCGTATAGGCACTGTCGCCCGTATGGCTGCAGCGCATCTTCACACGGTAGTATTTCGGCTGACCCGTAAACATCCTGTTCAGCGTATCCTTATCCAGAGAGCCCGCTATCTCGTTCCAGCTGATATTATCTGCCGATTCTTCCCATACACGGCTAAGGCCATGTTTGCGCTTCTGGTAGGTGCTGTCAATTAAAGTATAATCATAACCGATACACATAGAAGTATCGCCTTCTATTACGCCTGCATTAGGGATGCCATCGCAGGGCGGAAAGCGCAGGTCTACCAGGTAGTCCTCTGTCTCGCCATCTCCATACGCCATACAGGTATCCGGGTCGGTAGCGCCCGCAGCCAGTATAACACGCATGCCCGTTATGCCATGCCAGTGGATACTATCTGCCGGTACCGTGATCGCAAACGTATCGGTTACCATACCGGGGAATGGGGGCGTGATAGAGGTGGACGCCAGCAATAAGCGCTCCATAGGGTCGAACCTGCCATTTCTGTTATAGTCTAAATACACTGCCGCACGCGAAGAAGGCAACGTAGCATTGCTGCTGATCTGCGATACCAGCACCCTGTATTGTGTATCTGCATACATCGGTGTAGGCTCCAGTATCCTGCGGAAGTCTGAATAACCCTTATTGGCCGAAGAATTATTGAATGTGGGCAAGGGCGATCCGTTATCCAGCAGCGTATCGCCGGACGGGTAGCTGATCAATCTTACATTACCTACATCCGTAGGGCCAGCACTACCCGTAGAGGTAGCACAATAGCACAGATAGTAATTAGCCGTATCTATCAGCAAACCTGCCGTAGTATAGGTCTGGTTCGAATTGGTACAGGTAATAATGGCCCTGTAGTACGTAGGCACCATGATAATATCCGTCAGCGAACGAGTGGTGGCTCCCGTTATATTGCTCCAGCTGATACTGTCCAATGACTTCTGCCACTGAAAAGTTAAACCTGAATAGATCGACACATTGGTAAGCGATAAACCAAATGATTTACCCTTACACGTAGGCGACACCCCCACAACCTCGCTGCTCGGCGTGCCATCACACGGTACCTCACCCCATAAATAACTTTGACCGGAAACCGGATTGCCGGATACTGTTGTAAAAGTAGTACTCGATGAAGTAGGGCTTGAACTGGTATTATTCAATACCTGATAGTCACTATTAGAATTTGCAAGACCAATAGAAGTATTGCATTTAGTACCTAAAGTACTGCTACCAACTTCTGGTCTGTATATTATCTCTATAGGACCACTTTCATACAACTTATACTGATAAGATATAAAATCCGGATAACTTGAATATGAAAAACTACCCCAATGCAAGTATTCAATCGTAAGAATACGGTCGCCGGGTGTACCCGATACCTGATAAGATACAGGAGTAGCCGTGCTGGATGAACCCGACGCATCATGCCATCCGGCCATTACTACTTTACCGCTATTACCTATAAATTGAAGGCTCGACTGACTGGCGCAGTAAGTATAACTATTAGCATTGCTACCAAATGCAATAAAACCATTAGTATGTATTGTTACATCGGTATAGGCTGTACCACAATAAGTAAATGTAAAACCTATAGGTATAGTAGTATAGCTATCATCCCAGTTGCCAAATGTAACAGGTGTACCACCTGATAAGGGGATAAATGTTTTTTGAGAAGCTGTAAAAGGATACGATGCCGCTGTTAAAAACTGTGCTTGAACTGATATTGTACTTAACAATATACAAAGCAATAAGGTTGCCTTTAAAGCATTTAAAAAATGGGGTATACGCATAATTCTATAAACTAAAGATTATCGGTTAATATTTTTAGATACCTGGTGGATAAAATTAACAATTTTTAACTTCCTTATATTAAAATAGGATTTTATTTTTTTGTCTTATACAAAAAATAGCCACTATATAGCGGCTATTTTAACTATTGGTTAATATATTATTTTATTGCAGTACTATTCTGCTGGTGGTTTTGATACCATCGGCTTCCAGCTCTACAAAGTAGATACCAGCTGCACGGCCGCCCAGGTCCAGCTCATGGCTGTGGTTGCCCGCAGTCTCATTATATACTTCCTGCAGCAAATGCTGGCCTGTTACACTACTCACTTTCACCTTCACAACGCCAGCTTTCAGGCTGTTGAACCCAACAGTGAACTTTCCGCTGGTAGGGTTAGGGTACAGACTCACATTGTTTACCGAGCCTATCTCATTTACCGAACTTGGGAACCTGCGTACAAATTTTACTATGTAATCTTCCGTCTCTCCCGATACGTATTCACCACACGCTTCATCTGATGGTACGTTCGGCGATACATCGTTATTGATGATCACACGCATACCCGTTGGTACATTCGTAATCACCGTATTCGGTATAATAACCTGGCCCATGCGGTTGAAGTTGCCTACCGAGGTAAAGCCCGTATAGATGCGCTCTTCAGGTATATCATATAGCTTATTGTTATTGAAATCCACGAACACCGTGATCTTCGCATCGCCGTGGTTCTTGTTGATCTGCGTATGGAACACACTGAACTCATAGATACTGTCCACGAACATCTCTATCTCTGCCCAGTCCGTAAAGTCCTGGCGCTTGTGCCATGAACGGGGGTTCTCCAGGTGGCTGCCTCCGTAGTTATATGAAAAGTCTTCCAGTGTAAAGCCGCCTACATCGCTCGAGTCTTCTGCTCCGCCCATCGACTGGCTGTGGCAGTAGCATTTATAGCTGGCTTTCACATTCACCTTATGTACCGCCGTATAGGCACTGTCGCCCGTATGGCTGCAGCGCATCTTCACACGGTAGTATTTCGGCTGACCCGTAAACATCCTGTTCAGCGTATCCTTATCCAGAGAGCCCGCTATCTCGTTCCAGCTGATATTATCTGCCGATTCTTCCCATACACGGCTAAGGCCATGTTTGCGCTTCTGGTAGGTGCTGTCAATTAAAGTATAATCATAACCGATACACATAGAAGTATCGCCTTCTATTACGCCTGCATTAGGGATGCCATCGCAGGGCGGAAAGCGCAGGTCTACCAGGTAGTCCTCTGTCTCGCCATCTCCATACGCCATACAGGTATCCGGGTCGGTAGCGCCCGCAGCCAGTATAACACGCATGCCCGTTATGCCATGCCAGTGGATACTATCTGCCGGTACCGTGATCGCAAACGTATCGGTTACCATACCGGGGAATGGGGGCGTGATAGAGGTGGACGCCAGCAATAAGCGCTCCATAGGGTCGAACCTGCCATTTCTGTTATAGTCTAAATACACTGCCGCACGCGAAGAAGGCAACGTAGCATTGCTGCTGATCTGCGATACCAGCACCCTGTATTGTGTATCTGCATACATCGGTGTAGGCTCCAGTATCCTGCGGAAGTCTGAATAACCCTTATTGGCCGAAGAATTATTGAATGTGGGCAAGGGCGATCCGTTATCCAGCAGCGTATCGCCGGACGGGTAGCTGATCAATCTTACATTACCTACATCCGTAGGGCCAGCACTACCCGTAGAGGTAGCACAATAGCACAGATAGTAATTAGCCGTATCTATCAGCAAACCTGCCGTAGTATAGGTCTGGTTCGAATTGGTACAGGTAATAATGGCCCTGTAGTACGTAGGCACCATGATAATATCCGTCAGCGAACGAGTGGTGGCTCCCGTTATATTGCTCCAGCTGATACTGTCCAATGACTTCTGCCACTGAAAAGTTAAACCTGAATAGATCGACACATTGGTAAGCGATAAACCAAATGATTTACCCTTACACGTAGGCGACACCCCCACAACCTCGCTGCTCGGCGTGCCATCACACGGTACCTCACCCCATAAATAACTTTGACCGGCAGTAGGGACTGAATTGATATTTACAGTAAACGAAGTTGATGAAGATGTAGGAGATGTAGATGAATTTGATAAGGTTTGATAATCTGACGCACTATTGATTATACCAATAGTTGCGCTACAATTGCTTGCATTATAAAGCCCACCTGATTCCGGAGTATATAAAAACTCGATTACACCCTGTTCATATAGTTTCACCTGAAAACTAAGCGTTGCATGCGGCGAACCTGTATAGTACCATGATGCCTCTTTCCACTCTACAGTAAATATTCTGTCAGGTGCCGTACCGGATGTTAAATATGTAACGCTACCGGTTGGATATGAAGATAAATCATCCCACAATGGCGCTACGAAGGGAAGCATAGATGATGTTGGATTTGAGCTATTAAAATTATTATACGCCGATGCTCCTGAATTAAAAGAGATATGACCATTTGTCGTTACGTATGCAGTAGAATAATTGTTACCGCAAAAAGGAAACGAGAAGCCAATTGGTACACCTGCTATATTATCATCCATATTGCTGCCTGGAAAAGGAACAGCTGTACCACCTGATAAATAAGTATAAGTTTTAACCGATGACGTAAATGGATATGCAGCAGCAGTTGAAAACTGTGCTTTAGTCTGAACGGCAAAAAGGAAACAAAAGCCTAATAATATTATCGCCTTTGCCCTGCTTGTAATAATTGTAGAAATGTTCATACTTAAATTAGATTTGGGTCTATTGCAAAACAGAGTTTTGAAAAGAGTGTTAAAAATAACCCACTGTATCTGAAAAATGCATTAAAATATAATGAAAATGTGGTAATTATTGATAAACAGTTTATTTGCCTGTTTGCATATTTCACCTGCCAATTATAATATTTCTATTATTTTTACGCCGAAATATTATTTATATGCAGTTTCCTGAAACACTGAAGTACACCAAAGACCACGAATGGATAAAGCTGGATGGCAACACAGCTACAATTGGCATTACCGAATTTGCACAGCGCGAATTAGGCGATATTGTTTTCGTTGATATCGACTCGAAAGGAAAAGCACTTGGTGCAAACGAAATTTTTGGTACGGTTGAGGCCGTAAAAACAGTTTCAGACCTGTATTTGCCTGTAAGCGGTACTATTACAGAGGTAAACCCTGAGCTTGAGGCTAACCCTGAAAGCGTAAACCAGGACCCTTATGGTAAGGGATGGATGGTGAAAATGACCGTGAACGATCCGGCAGAAGTAGAAGGCTTGCTTGATTCAGCAGCTTATACTGAGCTGGTAGGTGCATAATGACATTCGTTTCTACGTATCTTATTAATAATAAACGAGCAAGGCTATGGGCTATCCTGTGGACCTTGCTCATTTTATTTTTGTGCTTTTTACCCGGCAATGAGCTGCCTGAGGTTGACCTTCCGTTCATTGATAAATGGACACATTTAATACTTTTTGGAGTATTTGCCTTACTCTGGCTGTTAAGCATTGGCACAAAAAATATAAAATATATTGCTGCAATACTGGTTGTTAGCTGCTACATCGGTTGGCTGGTTGAATATATTCAAGGGTATTACATACCCAACCGCAGCCGGGATACAATAGATATTGTAGCTGATGTATGCGGTGCAGTAACAGGCATAGTTGTCTTCCTGGTTTTATACAAGCCCAGGCCTGTGCAATAGTATTTTAGCCCATAATGGTAATTGTATTATTTTAGCACCTGTTGTTTTAAAGCAAACCGGTAAATGATATATAGAAGTAAAGCGCCGCTACGCATTGGTATGGCCGGTGGCGGTACCGATGTAAGCCCTTATTGCGATGTATATGGCGGCGCTATTTTGAACGCTACTATCTCGCTGTACGCACACGCTTCGCTTGAGCCGCTGGACGAACCGGTAATTATACTGGAAGCCATAGACAGGAACGAACATGTGGTATATCCTTTACAAGATGCCATACCTACCGATGGACAGCTTGACCTTGCTAGCGCTATGTACAACCGTGTAGTGCGTGAGTTTGGTAAAGTACCATCGGGCTTCCGCCTTACTACTTTTGTCGATGCACCTGCCGGTTCGGGCCTGGGTACTTCTTCTACATTGATGGTGGCGATATTGGGTGCATTCTCCGCCTGGCTTAAACTACCATTGGGCGATTATGATATAGCGCACATGAGCTACCAGGTAGAGCGTGTAGAACTGGGCATGGCGGGTGGCAAACAAGACCAGTACACGGCCACTTTCGGTGGTGTGAACTTTATGGAATTTTATGAAGGCGATAAGGTAATAGTAAACCCGCTTCGTATAAAACCCGAATATCTTTTAGAATTGGAGCATAACCTGCTTTTATATTTTACAGCTACCAGCCGTTTATCTTCTACCATCATCGAAGCGCAAAGCAAGAACGTAGGTGATAAGAACCAGCAGTCGATAGACGCGATGCACCACTTAAAAGAGCAGGCGCAAATGATGAAAGAAGCATTGCTAAAGGGTAAAGTAGACGATATTGGTGCGATACTGGATTATGGTTTCCGCTACAAAAAACAAACGGCCGTTGGTGTATCCAATAGTAAAATGGATGAGCTATATGAAGCAGCACTGCAAGCAGGTGCAACAGGTGGTAAAATATCGGGCGCAGGTGGTGGTGGGTTTATGATGTTCTATTGCCCGCAAAACACCAAGTACAATGTAAAAGCTGCCCTGTCACAATTCAGTGGCGATTTCCGCGATTACACATTTACAGAAAGAGGATTATTTACCTGGAATATATAAACCATGGAATGTATCGTATTGGCAGGTGGGTTAGGTACGCGTTTGCGTAATACTATTGGCAACTACCCAAAGTGTATGGCAGAGGTAGATGGTAAACCGTTTCTTGAATACATTTTTCATTACCTGAAACAACAAGGTGTTTCACGCATCATATTATCGTTGGGCTACAAGCACGAGATCATTCTCCACTGGCTGGCTAATAATAAATTCGACCTGGATATTGACCATGTTATTGAAGAAGAACCGTTAGGTACAGGAGGTGGCATAGCATTGGCAATGGCCAAAGCACAAACCGAGAATGTATTTGTGGTAAATGGCGATACCATGTTCCGTGTAGATATGAAAGCTATGCTGGCTTTTCATACCGAAAAGAAAGCCGCCACTACACTTGCGCTAAAAGAAATGCACAACTTCAACCGTTATGGTTTGGTAAATACCGACGATAATGGCTTCATCATTTCTTTCGAAGAGAAAAAGCAAACAGATAAAGGTTATATAAATGGTGGGGTGTATATTATTGATCGGAACAAACTAAAAGTCATTAGCTTCCCCGAAAAATGGTCATTTGAGAAAGACTATCTCGAACCATCGGTTAGTAAAAAAATATTAGCAGGCTTTAAAGAATCAGGCTACTTCATTGATATTGGCATACCCGAAGATTATTCAAAAGCACAGATAGATTTCAAAGAGCAGCAATTATGAAGATAGCAATCATAGGCCCGGCCCATCCCTTAAGAGGTGGTGGTTTAGCTACCTTCAATGAGCGCCTGGCGCAAGTATTGCAGGATCAAGGCCACAGCGTTACTATCTACTCGTTTTCGTTGCAATACCCTTCTTTCTTATTCCCGGGTTCATCTCAATTCACCGATGAACCTGCCCCTCAGGGACTGAATATAAAAACGATCATCAATTCTGTAAATCCACTAAACTGGATATCATCGGGTTTAAAAATAAAAAAAGATACCCCCGATTTGGTGATAGTCAGGTATTGGCTTCCTTTTATGGGGCCCGCCCTGGGCACTATACTGCGCGTTGTACGCAGCAAAAAAACACATGTGCTTTGCATTGCCGATAATGTGATACCACATGAGCCACGCCCCGGCGATAACCTGTTTACGAAATATTTTATTGGGGCTGTTGATACGTTTGTTACTATGAGTAAAGATGTGCTGAAAGACCTCGCCACATTTACTTCAAAACCCGCACAGTTTACACCGCACCCCCTTTACGACAACTACTTACCACCAATATCCAAAGCCGAAGCATGCAAGCAGCTAGGTATTGACCCCAATGGAAAATATCTACTGTTTTTTGGCTTTATAAGGAAGTATAAGGGGCTTGATCTTTTGCTCCAGGCAATAGCTGACGAACGTATACGCAATGGCAATATAAAGCTGATAATAGCAGGCGAGTTTTACGATAAACGTGATGTGTATGACGATCTCATTAAAAGCTTACAGCTTGACGATATGGTGATACCTTTTACCGATTTTATACCCAACAACGAAGTACATAAATATTTCAGCGCTGCCGATGTAGTTGTACAGCCTTATAAGAATGCCACACAAAGTGGCATTACACTTGCCGCCTATTATTTCGAAAAACCTATAATTGTAACAAATGTAGGTGGCTTGCATGAAGTTGTACCTGATGGTATTACAGGCTTTATTGTTGAGCCCGATGCTAAAAGTATTGCCGATGCTATCATAAGGTTTTACCAACCGGGGTCACTGCCTGATGTTGAACAGAATTTAAAAGCAGAAAAACAAAAGTACAGCTGGGATAGCTTTATTCTCACTATTATGACCATTAGTGAAAATAGCTGATAAAAAGTAGAGAAGCTACAAAACTCCACGCCAATAAGCTATCATATCCTTTATTGTTGTCTGCAGGTCGTAGTTCTGTTTCCAGCCGCTCAGGTTTATCAATTTGGTAGAGTCGCCACAAATTATTGGCTCGTCTGAGCTACGCAGCAATGCAGGATCAGTTTCTATCGGCAGTTCTTTCCCCATTACTTGCCCTATCATATCCACTATCTGGTTTATCTCATATATCTTATTGCCCGATACATTGTACACATCGCCTGCTGCACCATACTTTTCTAAAAGGAACAATGCACTCACCAAATCGCGCACATCGGTTATAGCACGCTTAGTGCTCAAATTTCCCACATGTATCTTTTCCACTTTACCTTTTTCCCACAGCACTGCACGTTTGGTAAAGTCTGATACCACATCATTAGTCTTGCGTGGGCCGGTTGTATTGAATATACGTACGCGTATGCAACGTATCTTATCGTTCACAAAATACTGGTAGCCCAAAAAATCCTGCGATATTTTGCTAACGCCATAAGGGTGCAGCGGCAATAACGGCACATCTTCATTAGCAGGTAAATTCTCTGGTATCAGGCTGGCCCCGTACTCTGCGCTCGAGCAGGCTATCAGCACAATAGGGTCGTAAGAAGCGTCTCGTTTCCTGATGGCTTTTATCGCTTCAAATACATGTATGGTACCATTCACATTTACATCCATTGTATACACCGGACGCTCCCAAGATACGGTAGGGTAGCTTTGAGCTGCCAGGTGGTGTATTACTTCAGGGCGGTACTTTTCAATAAGTTCCGCAACATTCTCTTTATTGCGAACATCGCAATACACATATTCAGCTTTGTGCCTTACCTCATCCAGGTTAATGGTTGGGGTATCGCAAAATGTGGCTACTATTTTTATTCCTTTATCATAATAATGATCTACTATATGCGAACCCACCATGCCGCAACCACCGGTTACCAGTATAGGTACCATTTTCATTTCTTCTGCCATGTTGCAATTTTATGATAATATTTTACTAAGCAGTACACTTAAAAAAGCTGTTGCACACTCCCCGGTTTCGAGCGGCCAATATGTTTATATGCTTTTTCGGTTGCTTCCCTGCCACGTGGTGTACGCATTATATAGCCTTCCTGTATCAGGAATGGCTCATACACTTCTTCTATAGTACCAGCTTCTTCACCTACAGCTGTTGCAATATTATTAATACCGGTGGGCCCTCCTTTAAACTTATCTATCAGGGTTAGTAATATCTTGTTATCCATATCGTCAAGGCCGCTTTCATCTACATTCAGTGCCTTCAATCCGTGCTCTACAATATTCATATCAATGGTACCATTGCCCAATACCTGTGCAAAATCGCGCATACGGCGCAAGAGCGCATTGGCAATACGGGGCGTACCACGACTGCGACCTGCTATCTCCATAGCGGCATCTGATGTAATGCGTACGTTCAACAGTTTAGCTGCTCTTATTACTATGCCCTGCAATATGTCTTTGGTATAATATTCCAGTCGCGATTTGATACCGAAACGGCTGAGCAAAGGGGCCGTTAATAAACCCGAACGGGTTGTGGCGCCTACCAATGTGAATGGATTGAGGTTGATCTGTATCGACCGTGCCGCAGGGCCGCTATCTATCATGATGTCGATCTTAAAATCTTCCATCGCCGCGTAGAGGTATTCTTCTACTACCGTGCTTAGCCTGTGTATCTCGTCAATAAACAGCACATCCCTCGTTTCAAGGCTGGTCAGCAAACCGGCCAGGTCGGCAGGTTTTTCTATTACAGGGCCGCTGGTTTCTTTTATGTTCACCCCCAATTCATTGGATACTATTCGCGATAGGGTAGTTTTACCAAGGCCGGGAGGGCCGTGAAATAATATATGATCCAGGGCTTCGCCGCGCAGGTTGGCTGCTTTTATAAATATGCGCAGGTTTTCTATCAGTTGCGGTTGCCCCGAAAATTCTTCTATCGTCTGGGGGCGTATGCTATTCTCATATTCGCGTTCCTGCGGGTTCAAATCATCATTGGGACGTATATGTGATTGCATGCGATAAAGCTACGACGTTACATTCTATTCTCCACACACCCTATGTATCTATTAGATTTTTATACCTTTGAGCACGCTAAGTTTTTGAGCAATATAGCTTTACTTTTCTTCTACTATTACACATGACTCAAACTGTAACGGAAGCACAAACACCCAATGCACAGAAAATATTCTGGTACACCCTGGCTGCCATCATGGCGTTATATATGGTCAATGTATCTTTCGTCAATTACTTGGGATTAGTTGATAAAGGACCTTCATGGCTGGGCTTAGACGATTCTGCACGCGCCACATTGAATTATGCATGGATACATAAACTAAACTGGGGTAAGGATATTGTTTATACCTATGGGCCATTCTCATTTGTTTCCACACGTGTAGGTTGGGGTATTTCCCGCTGGACATTCCTTTTGTTTGATGTGTTCTGGGTGTTCAATTTCTTCTTCCTGTTCAAAGATTTCCTCATCCGCACTCAATATAAATTCCTGGCATTCCTGGTTTTATTTATGACCTCTTCAATGCTGGCTACGTTTTATGGTAGCGGGCAGGTATGGGTATATTATATTTTCATTTGTTACTGGATGTATAAAATATATGAGCAACCCCGACTTATATATTTTCTCCCGCTGATGCTCCTCATTATATTTTCATTCTATATAAAGCTTAATACCGGGTTGTTTGCCATTATGTTTTTTATAATGCACCTGGTGGTTATGGTGCTTACCAGAAAACTAAACATTATAAAAAGTCTTGGTGCTTTAACCGGCCTTATACTATTGCTATTCATATTTGCATGGGGTTTTAATGTATCAATGGGTGCCTATATAAAGGGAGCTGTTGAGGTAATGAAGGGATACAATGATATCATGTACCTGGAAGAAGTTAATGAAAAGTTGGAGATGAACATTTACCTCATCTTTTATAGTATTTGGGGCTTCTGCGTGTTGTTTGGTTTACATGCTTTGCGTACTAAACAATATCCGCTTCTTTTTTTCGCCATGCTAACCGGTTTATATATTTTCCTGCTAAAGAAGCAGGCATTGCTGCGCAGCGACGATCAGCACCTTTATGAATTTTTCTTCTATGCACCCCTTTGCCTTATCATAGTTTGCTATTTAACCGCCGACGGACGCTTTCAGCAGTTCTATCTCGCCTTCACTCTGGTAACGGTTACGCTTTGCTGTGCCTTTGCCAATAGCAATCGCCCGGTCACCGATGCTATCTATGAGCGCTATACCACATTGCCCACGTATATAGAGCAATTTCAGCAGTACAAACCTGGAGTATATACTGCACAAAAGGACAAGCGGTATATACCCGAAGCCGTGCTGGCAAAAATTGGTAAAAGTACAATTGATGTATTCCCTTGGGATAGTGAATATCTTATTCAGAATGGATTGAACTATACGCCCAGGCCTTGCTTCCAAACCTTCCAGGCTAATACTGAATACCTGCAAAAGGTGAACTATGAATTCTTTTTAAATAAATCACCGCAATATGTTCTGTACGATTACGATGCTATTGACGGTTGTTATCCTTTCAACGATGCAGCGCAACTCAATTATTTTCTTATTAAAAACTACGACATCACTGATAGCTTTAATTCAAACGAACGCACAAGGCTGATACTTACCAAACACCCAACGGTTTCACCTGTTACTTTTACTAAAATAGGCGAGATAGAAGTCGGTTTAAATGATACCATACCAGTAAAAGATGCAGACTTTATGAAGCTGTATGTAGAGCGTGGCAGACGAGGTAAACTTCTGGCAGCCTGGGATAAACCGGCAGCTATGAAAATTATGTACGAGCAACAAAATGAGCACTGGTACAAACAAAAATCATCTCCCGAAATGCTGAAAGCAGGTTTAATGGTAGAGAAACGCATTGATAATGTACATCAATTTGCAACTTTTAAAATATCAAAAGATTCGTTGCAGGATATAATCAATGTAAAAGTTCAGGTGGACAGCCCAAGATTTTTTAAACCAAAAGTAAAAGTCGAATATTACAAGGTCAATTAAGATTTATGGAAAACAAGAATTATAAATTAGCTACCAGGCTGATACATGCTGGTGTAGAGCCCGATCCATCAACGGGCGCAATCATGACACCTATTTATCAAACCTCTACTTATGTACAGGCTGCTCCCGGCGAGCATAAAGGATATGAATATGCACGTACACAAAACCCTACCCGTACTGCTTTGCAAAATGCACTGGCAGCTATCGAGAACGGTAAATTTGGTTTAAGCTTTGGCAGTGGTATGGCTGCTACCGATGCTGTTGCTAAGCTATTGCAACCGGGCGATGAGGTGATTGTTGCTAATGACTTGTATGGTGGTACTTACCGCATCTTTACCAAGGTGTTTGCCAACTATGGTATCAAGTTCCATTTCATAGATATGAGCAATGCTGAAAACATACGCCAGTATATCAGCGGCAACACAAAAATGATATGGACGGAAACGCCTACCAACCCATTGTTGAATATTGTTGATATAGAAGCTTGCGCTAAGATATCTAAAGAGCATAAGCTGCTGCTTGTGGTCGATAATACATTCGCATCACCATACCTGCAAAACCCGCTCGACTGGGGTGCTGATATCGTATTGCACTCTGCTACCAAATACCTTGGCGGCCACTCTGATGTGGTACATGGCGCATTGGTAATGAACGATGCAGGACTTGAAGAAAAGCTACGCTTCATTCAAAACAGTT
This sequence comes from uncultured Sphingobacteriales bacterium, assembly GCA_946479435.1. The sequence continues at coordinate 39,558 of CAMLFX010000011.1, forward strand.
GTGGTGCCGTGCCCGGCCCGCACGATTGCTGGCTGGTGCTGCGTGGTATTAAAACCCTGCACGTGCGTATGCAGCGCCATTGCGAGAATGGTGAAAAGATAGCTAACTACTTGCGCAATCACCCTAAAGTGGGTAAGGTTATCTGGTGCGGTTTTGAAGATCATCCTAACCATGCCATAGCTAAAAAACAAATGCGCGGTTTCGGTGGTATGATATCCTTCATACTGAAAGAAGATAAGGTAGAAGCTGCAATGGAAGTGCTGAAGAAAACAAAACTCTTTGCTCTGGCCGAATCGCTGGGTGGTGTTGAATCTTTGATTGGCCACCCTGCAAGCATGACGCATGGTTCTATTCCCCGTGAAGAGCGTATTAAGAACGGCCTGGCCGATTCACTGATACGCCTGAGTGTAGGCATTGAAGATGTAGACGACCTGATAGACGATCTGAATAACGCAATTGGATAATAAAAAGGAAGCCGCTCGAACTGAGCGGCTTCCTTTTTATTTATTTTCTACTAATTGCTTTCGTTGCACATCAGGCCTGTCTCTATTTACCGGTATGCCGAATGCATCGTAAATATAATCTTGCGCTACGGTGCGTATATTTTGTTTATTGATGAGGTTATTATTCGCTGATGAATTTACCCTGTTCGATAAAAAGACAAACACTATTCCCGTTTCAGGATCGGCCCATGCACAGGTGCCGGTAAAACCCTGGTGCCCAAAAGCATAGCCTGACACATGGTTGCCGGCAGGGCCACCGTCTTCCCTTTCGGCCGAAGGTTTATCAAAGCCCAATGCGCGTCGGCTAATAGTAGAATGATAGGCGGTAAAATAATTTACGGTCGATTTCCTGAAATATCGTTTACCATTATACTCACCACCATTCATCAGCATCTGGAATATAGCACCCACATCATCGGCCGAAGCAAAAACCCCTGCATGCCCTGCTACACCACCAAACAATGCAGCTCCGGGGTCGTGTACATATCCGCGTATCAGCTGGCGACGGAAGGTTACATCGTTTTCCGTAGGCGCAATATCTGCTTCTTTAAATTTCTTCAGTGGGTTGTAGCTGATACGTTGCAAACCCATGGGCTTATAAAACTGTTCATCCACATATTTATCTATCGATTGCCCCGTTATCTGTTGTACAACTGCGGCAAGAAAGTAATAATCAAGATCGCTATATACGTACTTGCCCCTGTTGTCTAATGAGCTGTTCAATATTTCACTCCATATGGTATCGGGGTAGTCATTGCGCAGGTACAGGTCTTTTGCTACCATGAAGCTGTGCTGTGCATCCGGGCGCTGTGCATACAGGTCGCTGCGCAAATTGCCTTTATCATCCAGCGTTTCTTTATAAAAAGGTATCCAGCTTTTCAGTCCCGCCTGGTGCATCAAAAGATCTTTAATTACAAGGCTCGCTTTGTCGCTGCTTTTGGTCCATGGCAGGTAGTCGCCCAAAGTTTTATCCAATTGCAGTTTACCATTCTCATATAGCCGCATCACTGCCAGTGTGGTTGCTATCACCTTGGTTACCGATGCAACATCGTATAAAGTGTTATTTGTTACGCGTTCTTGCTTATCTCCCGATAAATATCCAAAGCTCTCATCGTAAAATACGCGTCCACCTTTTGCAGCGAATATCCTGCAACCGGGGAAGGCTCCTGCTACTATGCTTCGTTGTATAAACATATTCAGTTTATCTAACGCTGCGGGACTTACTACACCTGCATCCACCAAAAAGTCTGTTTGTTTTAATACATTGGTTGGTTCTTGTGCAATTAGCGGTGTGTTAGTATAATCGCATGGCGTAACAGGTAGTTTGCCTCTTGCAGTTTTTTGCTTCAGTAATATTTGTGCTACCACTTCCTGGGTTATACTATCATCCTCATACGCTACCATTACCGAATTGGCATTGCAAAAATGTTTCAGCAAATATGCATTACCATTCATCACTATGATGGTATTTGGCCTTGTTTGCATCTGTTGCAGAAAAGATACCTGTTGTACATCCAGCCCATGGTTGCGGCTGCTGCCGGGGTAGAAGGCCAGGTTATGCACTGCCACTATCAGCGCATCGGTATTTTGCATGGCATCCAATGCGCGTTGGGTTACCACGTCACTTGCGCCTTTAGGTACCCATGCCGTTTTCATATCGGGCAGTTGCCTCAGCAGGGCATCGCTCAATACGGTATTGCCGCTGGCGTTTACACCTATATAGCCGATCTGTGCATCTTTTGCCTGTAGTTTATTCAATAGCTTACTTCTGTCTCTTACCAATGTTACCGCAGCTTCAGCAATAGCTTCGCGGATGGCAGGTGTATTTTTGTTTACATCGTTCGTTACGTTGAAAATATCTACCGGCTTCCATTTGTTCAGGCCCAGGTCATATTTAGCCGACAATACTTTTTTCACTCTTGCTTCCAGTGCCGCACGTGTTATAACTCCCGAATCCAAAGCCGTCATCATTTTATGTATCGAGGTAGGTACATCCTGCGAGAACAGCAGCATATCGTTACCTGCTAAAAATGCACGCAGGTCAATATCGCCGGGTGAAAAGCGTTTAGCTATGCCATCCATATTCAGCGCATCGGTAAATACCAGGCCGTTAAAATGCATTTTGTCTTTCAGTACATTGGTAATGGTGTTGTAAGAAAGCGTGGTTGGTATTCCCGGCGTAGATTCTAATGCGGGCACTTCCAGGTGCGCTACCATTACCCCTTTCACGCCTGCGTTTATCAATGCCTTAAAGGGATACAGTTCCAGCGTATCCAGTTGTTTCAACGATTTGCTGATGGTGGGCAGGTCTTTATGCGAATCTGTTTCCGTATCCCCATGACCGGGAAAGTGTTTGGCGCAAGCCATCACACCGTTATCCTGCATACCTTTCATATACGCTATGCCCAGCCTTGCCACCCATCTTTTATCTTCTCCAAAAGAGCGTGCGTTAATGATGGGGTTGTTGGGATTATTATTTACATCTACCACTGGTGCAAAATTGATGTGCACGCCCAACCTTTTTAGTTGTGCCGCAACAGCTACACCCATTTTATAAGCCAGTACACTATCGTGGGTAGCGCCTATCATCATAGCGCGGGGCAGGTCTTTAGCACCTGTCAGGCGCATGCCCAATCCCCATTCGGCATCCATGCCTATCATCAGGGGCACATTAGCCATTTGCTGGTAGGCATTGTTCTGCACAGCCTGCGCTTCCGGTGTGCCCTGCATGAATATTAAACCACCCAGTCGGCGGTCGGTAAGTAATTGTCTTATTTTTTCTTCGTTATAATCTTTACCACCCGAATACGCTGCCACCATAAATAGCTGCCCCAGTCGTTCGGTATCGCTCATATTAGCATATATACTATCTACCCAATGTGCCCTTGCCCTAAAATCCTGCATCGATATCGCCTTAGGTTCTCCACTTACTTTTAATTTCGATACCTGGTTGCGCTGTGCGTATACATTGTTCACACAAAATGCAAGAAAAAATAATATAATGGTAGTAAACTGACTACGAGAAATCATACAAACAAATATAGCTTTATTGATGCGGACACCCTAAACCATGGCAAACCTTTAACTTTGCAATCTAATTTCGTGTTTGTGCCCGACGTAATAAATTTATTATCAGATCATATAGCCAACCAGATAGCCGCCGGCGAGGTGATTCAACGCCCCGCATCGGCCGTAAAAGAGATGCTGGAAAATGCTGTAGATGCAGGCGCAACTGAGATACAGCTGGTAATAAAAGACGCGGGCAAGGAACTGATACAGGTGATAGACGATGGCAGCGGTATGAGTGCTACTGATGCACGCATGAGCTTCGAGCGCCATGCTACTTCCAAGATAAAAGACATCAACGATCTGTTCTCTATCCGCACTATGGGTTTCCGTGGCGAGGCGCTGGCTTCAGTGGCTGCGGTAGCGCAGGTGGAAATGAAAACCCGCAAGGCCGATAGCGAGATAGGCAGCCGTATAGTAATAGAAGCTACCGAAGTAAAACAGCAGGAGCCTTGCGCCACGCAAGTGGGTACCAACCTGGCAGTGAAAAACCTGTTTTACAACGTGCCTGCACGCCGCCATTTCTTAAAAAGCAACACAACAGAATTCCGCCATATAGTCGATGAGTTTACGAGGGTGGCATTGGCACATCCCGGCATTGGTTTCCGTTTATTTCATAATGGTGCTGAGCAGTACCATTTGGAAAAAGGCAAACTGAAGTCGCGCATTATGGGCCTGCTGGGTAATTCTTACGAGAAGAACCTGGTACCTGTTGAAGAGCATACCGAGTTCCTGAACATCAGTGGTTTTATTGGTAAGCCCGAAGCTGCTACGCGTACACGTGGTATGCAGTTCTTCTTTATCAATAACCGTTTTATACGCAGCGCTTACCTGCACCACGCATTGGTACAGGCTTACGAAGGGCTGATAGAAAAAGATGCGTTCCCGTTCTATGTATTGTTTTTGGAGATAGACCCTGCGCGTGTAGATGTGAACGTACACCCTACCAAGCAGGAAGTAAAGTTCGAGGACGACCGCATGATGTATGCTTACCTGAATGCTGCTGTAAAGCATGCACTGGCGCGCTACAACATTGCCCCTTCGCTCGATTTTACTTTGAACCCCGATATACAGCACCTCTCATCGGTACAGCATACCGATAACAGTACCGAGAAGAAAGGTGAAGTAGAACGGGGCTATTTATTCAATACTTTCAAGGGTGGCAACCAGGCGCATTTTATCGATAAAAAAGATGGACTGCAACACTGGAAGAGCCTGTACGAAATAGCACAGACCGTTCCATCGCAACCGGCTAACGATAGCTTACAACCATCAGAAGGTAATTTGCTGCAGGCCTCTTTACATGCAGCAAACGAAACCACTACATCGGGCGCTGCCAGTAATATATTATTGGTGCAAAACAGTATGCTGGTTACTACGGTAAAGTCGGGGCTGATGCTGATACATATACGCCGTGCGCAAGAACGTATCTGGTACGAGCGTTTGTTGCAAGATTGGAACAACGGGCAAACAGCATCGCAACAATTGTTGTTTCCTATTTCCTGCGAGTTTCCTCCGCAAGATGCGATACTGCTCACCACTGCCTTGCCCGACCTGGCGCGTATTGGTTTCGATATTGCACCTTTTGGTCAAAACACATTTGCCATACAAGGTGTACCTACCGACCTGCCATCGGGCGAAGAGCGTAATGTACTGGATGAAGTAGTGGAACAACTAAAACACGAATCGGGCGATGCAGTTACCAAACGCACCGAGACCTTACTCATCAATATGGCGCGCCGCCTTTCGCGCAACAAACATGCTATACAGCAACCCGAAGGACAGCAGGCATTGATAGATGAACTGTTTGCCTGCACCCAACCCGAATACGCCCCCGATGGTAAAAAAGTATTTACCCTGATGCGTAAAGAGGAAATGGATGATATGCTGGGCTAGTCTTTTTGATCAATTATAATTACAACGTACAATGTCTATAACTAACGAAGCTGAATTGGCTGGCATGCAAAAAGCCAGCGAAGCGGTTGCCCTAACATTGAGAGAGATGACCCGTTATGCCGTTCCCGGTATGAGCACTAAACAGCTGGATGAATATGGCGCACAGATATTGAATGACCTGGGTGCAAAGTCGGCGCCGTATTTAACCTATGGCTTCCCCGGCTATACCTGCATCAGCGTCAACAACGAATTTTGCCACGGTATTCCTTCCGATAAAACGATTCTCCAGGAAGGCGATCTGATCAATATAGATGTTTCGGCGGAGCTGGATGGTTTCTGGTCGGATAATGGTGGTTCATTTGTATTGGGTGAAGACATTCACCATCACCAAAAACTCATCGATGCATCGAAGGCCATACTGCAAAAAGCCATCAGCAATATAAAAGGCGGTGTGCGCATACAGGATATTGGCCACCTGATAGAAACCGAATCGAAAAAGCGCGGGTATAAGGTCATCAAGAACCTTACAGGTCATGGCGTGGGAAGAAGCCTGCACGAAGCACCGCACGAAATAGCCAATTACCGCGACCGCTTTAATACTACCCGCTTCCGCAAGCACTCGGTAGTAGCTATTGAAACATTTATCTCCACCACCTCAACCCTTGCCACCACCCTCAACGATGGCTGGACCATGGTAGGCAATCGTGGCGGCTTTATGGCGCAACACGAACACACCATCGTAATAACCGATGGCCAACCTATTATACTGACCGAGATGAACGGGATATATAATTAACCACTCGCGTCATTGCGAGCGAAGCGTGGCAACTTTTCTCATGGAGCAAAGCGGAATAATCTCGCGAAATGAATGCTTTACTTAACAGACGTTATAGCAAGATTGCCACGTCGCTACGCTCCTTGCAATGACTGAGAGAATTGCTGCGTAAGGGGGAAGTGGATGATATGTTGGGGTAGATAAATTGAATTAATTTTTTTAGTCATGCAAATCACAGTGACAGAAAATATTGATAAGTTGCTTAAAGTTCTATTAGGACAACAACTTTCATTATCTAAAAATGAAATTTCTAACAAGCTAAAAACTGAAATTAACATTCAAGAGAGTGAGTTAAATACTATTCTTGCAAAGGCTATTAAGGACGAATACATACATGAGTTTCGACATGGTTCAATGATTTCGCATACCTACAAACTCACATTTGATGGTATATTATTTATCAATGAGGGTGGTTACACTTCTCAAGCATCATCAAGAAGATTGAATCAAGAATTAGAGAAGAATCAGAGGGACTTACAGAAAACCCAAACTGAAATGATAACAGCGCAAGCAAAAATAATGGAACGACAAACTCAGATACAACAATCCGTTAAGACCCTAACGGTATGGATTGCTATCGGAACAGTAATTGCTGCGATTTACTACATATTCGAATTAGTTAATCATATTAAAAATCTGTTTCGTTAATCTTTTGTTAGGCGTAGTCTCTGACTTCGTCTTCGTGGTAAACAAATCTCATGATTTGCGTATGGCTTATATCTAAAAATCTGGAGATTTACCGCCCATGCGACATAGTCAGGAGACTACGCCGAGTTGGTATAGAAGATGTGATATAACCAATGTTAATCTTCATGAAACTGAGAAATGACATTGCGTAATAACTAATTACGCTTGAGAATAACATTACTATACTTCAAAATCATCATCATCTTCTTCATAATCATAAATTTCTTCGGGCTTATTTTCACTATGACGCCGAATTTCAGCTTCGAATATTGCATCAATATTCATGGATGTCATATCCGCTAAGCCGATACCTTCCAAAATACGTAACGCTACCATATGGAATGCCGATTCGTCAGATAGATTGAAACGATAAGCATGTCCTTTTCTAAATTCTGGAATTTGAATTTGATTTTTAGGGGATAATGGAATATTAAAGAGCTTTATTTTTTCTAGATAATTATCATTTTCAAAAAAAACGAATTTCCTCCAACAGTCAGAAACTTTGGCGCGAAACCGAATATTCGAAGTCATGTCGAAACCATTCTCTTGAAGAATTTTCTTATATTTTGATAAGATAATGTGAATAGTTACAATAAAATTAGCACCGTCAATGAACTTAATATGATTTACAAAGTCTGTTTGTTCTCTACTTCTAATTGCTGGTAATTCTACACCATTATAACCATATTGTTTTCTTGTACGATAAGGACTATATATATCAAGTAAATAATTTAGCACTTTAGATTCTTCATAATGTTTTGGAATATCCTTAGAAGAAAATTCATAAATAGGAATTAAAAATTTAAGATTACCATTCCTAAATAGTTCCACAGTTGGTGTTCTGTATATTAAGTTGGTTTTATTAAGCGGTCTGATAATTAAAGAATCTTCAGAACTGTATACACTATTGAAACCAAGATTTAATAAAGTTGTTACTTTATTGTTATCATTAGAATTAAATGATAGTTCCTGATTTTGATAAAAAGTTAATGCAATGCTGTGAAAAAAACTCGAAGTATAATAGTCTTTAAATGAAAAGCTATCAAATGGTTCTGGAAATAAATATAATTCCAAATAACTTTGATTTGACTCTGATTGACCTTTTGTTTCTGTTAAATCACAATTGCTAAATTCTTCGATTGTTTCATAATAGGATGCTGCCTTCTCATTAAGTTTTTCAATTATATACCTGTCTTTTATCGGTTTACTTTCATTGTTTTCACGTTGATAAATCACCCCTTGACTTGTCACATAGGGTGGAATTGGACTTTCTTCAACTTGAATAACAAAAACAATTTTATTATCTCCTGTATCAATTTTTTTAAAATGATAGATTGGAGAAGGGCTAATGTTTGAATTTATAAGTTGAGCAACTTGATCTTCAAAATTCCTGAAGTCGTCTATTACAATACCATTAATATTAACCGGCCTATTCTTTTCGTCACACGAAATTCCCCATATGATCCATCCACCTTTGGTATTAGCAAAAGATGAAATTGATTTAGCGATTTTGACATTATCTAGTTTTCCAGAAGTTTGCCTAGGAATTTCTCTTTTGTATTCAATATACCACCCCTCGCAAATTTCATTATCAATAAGCTTTTGTAAGTCATCAATATTTAATTCAATAACAGATTTATCGAAGGGATTATACATCAAAATAAAATTAAACTGCATCCTAAAGTTATTTTCTAATAATGGTAATATCAATAGCGTTTTAACTATGGTCTATATTAATTGCCAAATAGATTTATCTCCGCACAAGAGTGCGACGCAACAGCCGTTCAATAGTAATAGGATAGTTGGCTGCAAATTATTATTGTAATACTATAATTTATAGTATATTTGTTATGGTAATTATATTCGTTATTGTGAGTATTATACGGCAATAGTAATTAAAACATAATTACCCATATACGTTGTTCAATTTTGCTAAACCCTGCTAAAAATGACAAACAACATTTCACCTTTTAAACACAATGGCCGCAAGGCATACAGTACCCAACTGTCGCACCGGAAATTTTTTTATTTTTTATTTTTT
>CAMLFX010000012.1 GCA_946479435.1 uncultured Sphingobacteriales bacterium
TGGAAAATATTGTGCGGTAAACTTAGGCGCCATCCCTTGCGCCCACGCCAAACCTTGGAAAATGAAAGGAATGTGCATATATGCCGCTATAGCAGAAAAGATTGCAGAATTAAAGCAAGTAAGCATTGAAGAAGTAGCGCGCATTACTACAACAAACGCAGAAAAAATTTTCCCTATGTAAATGTAATGTGTACATTTGCAGCCCTTACACGGAGAGGTGCTCGAGTGGTTGAAGAGGCACGCCTGGAAAGTGTGTATACGGGAAACCGTATCGAGGGTTCGAATCCCTCCCCCTCCGCTAATGATTAATGCTGCCTTTTCGGCGGCATTTTTATTATAGAGATTACTAAATACTTATTCATTATCAAACAAAAAACAGATGGAAAACAAGAAAGGATCATCATTGATACTCATAATTCTAGCCATCATTATAGGTGTAGCATTGTATAAGCAAATTGATTTTCAAACTTTCAAAGTTGAAAAACCTGCATTAAGTGTTGTTTATGCCATCACCCTTATCTTTTGTATTGTAGCCATAATAAGAAAGTACAAGAAAAGCAGAAGTAATCAATAAAATTTTATACCTGGCTCATGCTTTATTTAATGTGAATATTATTTTATATATTAAGTGATTACTCACTTAAAAGCATTAATATGAACTTGGAAATTTCAAAAGACTTCGCTCAGTATGAGGAACGTGTAGCGCGCTTAAATGAAGAACCTTTAGAACGTGTCATTTGGCGATTAATAGAGCAGGAAGGGTTAGAAGAAGAAGATGCTCGTATGCTTCGTGTAGAATTTCTTCGATTTTTCTCTTTGGCATTTATGACTGATCAAGTCATCTCTCCCTCGCCATTGGTAGATAAATTTTGGCACGCTTTCATTCTTCATACCCGCGATTATGATGAATTTTGTAAAAAGCATTTAGGACACTTTTTCCACCACGAGCCGAGAGATCATACTAAGAAAAATGATAAGGCAGGGAACCCTGCACCTGGTATTTTTACAAAGCAGATGATTGAAAAAACATACCCCAACTTTAACCAACGAGTATGGGCTGAAACAGCAATATGTTCAAATAGTCATTGTGATCATCAGGCTTGTGTAAGGATGTAAATAAATATTTACATATCTTAATTAAGATGTAGTCCCGACTCATTTTAATACCACTCCCATCGCATTCACCCCTTCCTTTTGTCGCATATACACTGCAATTGCTATCCTATTCTTCCTGAGCTTTGCACTATACCTAACCAACAAAACATAAATACAATGAGAAAGATTATCGTACTGGAATTTTTAACACTGGATGGTGTAATGCAAGCACCGGGCGGACCGGAAGAAGATGCATCTGGCAAGTTTGAATATGGTGGCTGGACGGCGCCTTATGGCGACGAAGAATCTGGCAAGGCTATGGAAAAACAATTGCAACCTGCCGATTTGATGCTGGGCAGAAAGACTTTTGATATTTTCGAAGAATACTGGCCTAAACATGCCGAGCAATGGCCTGGCGTAAATGAGGTGACAAAATATGTCTTATCTACTACCAGGCATAAATCGGACTGGCAAAACGTGGAGTTCCTGGCTAATATAGAGGATATCAAAAAGCTCAAACAGTCAGAAGGTGCTGATATCAAAATATGGGGAAGTAGCCAACTGGTTCAATTACTACTGGCACATGACCTGGTAGATGAATTCTGGCTCAATATCCACCCCGTAGTTTTGGGTAAAGGCAAAAAATTGTTCGATGAAAATTCAGTCCCCAGATCGTTTACATTATCAGAGAGCCATATCACATCTAAGGGGGTTATTGTCGTCAATTACAAAAAAGCCGGAGAAGTGAAGACAGGTACTGTTGGTGAATAGAATTGGTAATAAATATATCGCAAAGCCCCGCTTCAAACCGGGCTTTGCTTTTTTTATGCATTACAGCCCCCCAATGCGGACACATTTGTATCCACATACCCGCATGCGGGCATATACTACTGCATGTTGTTAAAAACAACCGTAAGTAGCGTAAGTACAACTAATAGGTTTGGTATTTTTGATGGCTCGGATATAGGTCGAAATAACTTTGCAGTGTCGAAAAAATGACATTACGTATGGATACAAAAATGATTGGCAGCAAAATTGCCAAAGCGCGTAGAACTAAAAATATGTCTCAGGCGCAGCTTGCTCAACTTTTATTTATTAGTCCGCAAGCAGTTGGGAAATGGGAACGTGGAGAGTCAGTCCCCGACATAGTTACTATTAACCGCCTCGCGGAGATTCTGGGTGTTGACCTTAATTATTTTTCAGAGAGCATGCAATCTGTTGCACACGAAGCACCTATTAAGGCGACTGGTGAAAATAGTGGTGATAGTAAACAGACGGAACAGGAAGTAACAGACATATCCTCTTCAACCGAGCGGCAGTTGCTGACGAACTTCAGCGGAAGTAATTTGCCGGACAGTGACTTTGCAAGTGTTACCGCGCATAAGCGGAAATTTAACGGCAGTGCATTGCGCTTGTCCACCTTTGAAAATGCGGATTTGACCGGTAGCTATTTTTCAGGTAGTGATATGCATGCAGCCAATTTTGACGGCACAAATCTCACCGATTGTACGCTGTCTGCTAATACCCTTACTGATGCAAGCTTCAATAGAACTATTCTTGTGCGTACAGAATTCAGTTCATCAACGCTGGCCGGGGCGAGGTTCATTAATGCCGAACTAGTTGATGCAAAATTGATCAAAACCGACCTTACGGAAACGATTTTTCAAAATTGCGTTTTTAAAGGAGTGGATTTTAAATATTCCGATTTAAGAGGGGTGCGCCTTGACGGAAATACCTTTATCGACGTGAAGTTCGACAAGGCTGCACTGAACGAAGCCACGTTCAATGGCGCTATACTCAAGAATGTATCCTTCCGCCCAACCTATGCTTTGACCAATAAATATTACCGGGCCATCAAAACCATCTGCTTTGATGGAGCTATGATGGATAAATTGACTTTTGCCGCACTTAAAGGTATGGGGGCCGATCTGTCAAAGGTCATGTGTATATAGTGCGCTATGCCAAAGGTGCCTGATAAGTCATGATTTACGCCTCAACTTGTCACATATACACAGCATAGCAAGGTTTTAAACTGTGTAGCTTTACTTCTATCAAAATAAAACCAATATCATGAGTACAAAAACAGCCAGCACAAGAACCGAAGGATTGGTTGCGTTGTTCGATCTGCACACAAGGCTTTTTGAGCGCGCATTAGAAGGTATGTCAGACGACGACATGTACAATCGCCTGAACACGAAAGCCAACCACATGGCCTGGCTTGCAGGTTCCGCTGTGGCGCAGCGCTTTATGATGGCAACAGATGTTGATCCCAATCTGAAACAAAAGGGAGAAGAACTATTCAAAGACAACAAAGGCATACAGGAAGGTGTAAAATACCCAACTGTAGCAGAGTACCTGGCCGACTGGAAAAAGGTTACACCGGCTGCAAGGCAAGCGTTAATTGAGCTGGACGATAAAAAACTGGATAGCGATTTCGAAATGGGAGGTATGAAAATGAAATGGTACGATCTGGTAACATTCACCAAATTTCGCGAGGCAAGCATTATAGGTCAGCTGGCTTTATGGCGCAGGTTACTGGATTATCCCGGAATGAAATATGACTAAGTTGTATATTGGGTATATATACGTAAGCCTGCATTTTGCAGGCTTTTTATTTTATATCGGATTCATCAATTAATAGTGTAAGTACAAGGGTTACATACTAGGCATGTTGTTTTAACTTTATGTATAGCTTAAAAAGGCATTTGACATTAAAATATGTATTAATTATTTTGTTGAAAAAAATTGAGGTATCTCTTTTTTATAGCCCTATTTGTACCACTTCTGGTTTCAGCCCAAAAGAAAGGACAGCAACTTATTGATTCGCTCAAAGGTGAATTGGTTAATGCCGCTCAGGATACCAATAGAGTCAAATTATTAGATAAGCTTTCCTATTCTTACGTTACTATAAGCCCTGATAGTGGGATTGTATTTGGACAAAAGGCTTTGAACCTGGCTACTACACTTGGTTGGGAGAAGGGGCAGGCCAATGCATATAGCGATCTCAGCACCTGTTACAACGCAAAATCTAATACAGCGATAGCATTAGAGTATAACCGTAAAGCGTTGCTGCTCTTTGAAAAATTAAAGCACGCACGGGGCATAGCAGCTATTATGGTCAACAATGCATTGATTTATCATGCTATGAGTGATTATTCAAAAGCGCTACCTGAATATTTAGGATCCCTGAGGATATTTGATAGTTTGAAGGATAATTCAAACAGGGCCATAGTGCTTGAAAATATCGGTACGTTATACCTTGAGCAAAACGAGTTCAATAAAACACTTGATTATTATCAACAGGCCCAAAAGATATACGAAGAAAAGGCAGATATAGCGGGCATAGCCAGGAATACAGCTAACCTGGGCATTGTTTACTACAAACAACACCAATCAGCCAAGGCATTAAAGCATCATGAAATAGCACTAAAGCTTAATAGCCAAATTGGGAACAAGCATGGAGTTCAGATCAACCTGTCTAATATCGGGCTCGTTTATTTGCAGCTGGAAGATTTTCAAAAAGCATTAAACACCCAGTTCAAAGCGCTGGCCATAAGCAGAGAACTGGGCAACAATAGAAGCATAGCCACTTCATTGGGTAATATAGGAGCTGTTTACTACCAACTTGCTACAAAAAACAAACAACATCCCGATAGTGCTATTTTAATTAAAGCGGTAGCTTACCTGGAAGATGCGATAAGGATATGTAAAGAAATAGGTTTCACCGCACCAATAGCTGAGTTTGGTCCCGCTCTTTCTGAAGCGTATTCACTACTTGGCGATCACAAGAAAGCTTATAGTACATTTAAAGACGTCACTATACTAAAGGACTCTGTTTTTTCCCTGCAAAAAAATGTTCAGTTAGCTAACCTGGAAAGCAAATACCTTATTGAAAAACAAGAGAAAGCTATTCTTGATAAAAACAGGCAACTTCAAATTGCAGGCTTTAAAGCAGAGCGGCAACGGTACGCCTCTAAAATATATGTATTGAGTATTATTGTTATGATACTTGTTTTAGGAATTGCGGGCTGGGCAATAATATCGTACAGGGCGCGAAATCAGTCGCTTTCAGTTACTAACAAAGAGAACGAAACTACTATAAAGAAACAGCTTGTAACATTGCAGGCAAGCAATGCTGCACTAAAAAAGATTGCCGATATTCAATCGCATGACGTAAGAGGGCCGGTTGCTACAATTTTAGGCTTGTCTCAGCTTTTTAATACTAAAGACCCAGCCGACCCTGCCAACCAAATCATAATTGACGGCATAGCTTCCGCTGCTCAATCATTAGATACGGTAATAAAAAACGTAGTGCTGTTAGAAAATAAATTGAGGATAAGTGAAAATTTACAAGATGCGGAAGAAGAGTAAGGTCGCTCCAACTAAATAAAAAAAGAGGCTCAAACTGAGCCTCTTTTTTTATTCATTATTTTCTGTTTCGTCTAGCTCCGATAGCTTATTATTTTCATTACTGTAATTCGCACCATCATTCTCTTCTTCACCTTGTTTATAAGCCTTACCTGCTAATTGGTAAGAGCCTTGCCCATGGTTACTGCCACCTTGCGTTGTACTGCCCTGGTGAAAGCTTGCGCGGCCCTGGCTGCCATCTTCCGGTTGCTCAGGTTCTTTATCGGTATTTACATCTTTCTTGCGCTTTGGGTCTTGCTCTTCGTGGTTGTTCATGGTAATTAAGTTTTATGGTGTACCTAAAGTGTCAGGTTTTTCATCATTCATCGGGTCTTTATCATTCTCTGTTCTTTCGTCGGTTTGGTTTTCGCGTGGTGCTGATGCAAGCCTGCGTGCATCCTCTTCCGCATTGCTTGCCGTCTCGGCACCTGTGCCGCTTTGTCCCGAATTGTAACCCGTGCCTACTGGCGAATTAGATGTTGGCCCTTCGTATGAAACATTAGTACCTGTATTACCCAAGTTTCCACCACTGCGTTTAGCACGTTCATGTGCCGTTGGGCTGGTAGATATTGAACTTAGCTCAGCAGCTGTTGGTTTGCGTTTATGGTCCTTATGTTCATTTGTCTCTTCCGGTGTTTTCTTATTTTCCTCCATGGTAAGTATATTTTTACCATTTAGGGTAATAAGACTATGCCATTAACTGATAAGCTTAGTTAAAACTTCACCCATGCAATACGCGCCAGTTTCTCTTTGCCATCGCGCTGTATTATGAGTGTTGCGTAGGTGTTGGTGGCAGGTTGGTAGTCTGAAGAAGCGATATATGAAAATTTATATTTATTATCCTCTTTAGGTTTCCCAAACAAATACTCTTTACTGATCTTGCCGTTCTCTATTTTGTAAAAAATGGTATTGGTCTCGCTTACATAATTCACATCCTTCCATTTTTTTGAATTTTGTTCTTTGTCAAAATTCTCAGGATAATCGTTGAGTATTACATAACGGGCGCTTGGCGTGGTAAGATAATCGAACGAAAAATAGCCGCCATTTTCCAAGCCTTTGTTACGCCATGGTGCCATTAGTGGCAAGCCAAATCGCCATATACCTTTAGCCTTGCGATCGCCAAAAAAAGCTTCTATTGTGTGCTCAGCTGTTTGTTCCTTCCTGATAGCATATCCGTATGTTTCATTGCAGCGGTTATCCAGGTCACTAATGCCTATATTCCCAAATATCGTATAACTGGCACCTCTCGATGTAGTGTTTTGCTGCAGCCCTTCAAACAGCAGGGTAGTGGTATTGTCGCTGTTGATTGCTATCCGTTGCGGCATACCGCTAAAGCCATCCGCACCCAGTTTTTCTGTAGCGTATTCACTCACCTTTGCGGTACTTAGCTCTTTACTGCTAATGATGGTCAAGCTTTCCGGGTCAACAAGGCTCATCAATGCCATATAGTAGTTTTTCGATTTGTAGCCTATGACAGGATGTTTCGATTTTACCAATGTCAGGGTGAGCAACTGTATCATTTTGCTACCTGGGTTGTATTGCATTATCGCTTCAGTCTCTTTAAAGTCATCGGTAAACTCAAGCATCTTATGTGTGAATTTGTTATTTCCTGCTGTAAGTTTAGATAGTATCACACGCGAGTCTTTGCCACCCGATGCAGCTGTGTTATAACCGTAAGCACATACATACACGCTATTGTGTACTACTACCGAGCCTATATAGCGCAGGTATTTGAATTGGTCTGCGTCATAAAAAGATTTGTTTACCAGGGTATGTGTGCCGTTTTCCACTGTATAGTGCATTACTCCGATACGCTCTTTGCTTTCTTTGGCGAAAGAGTTATAGTTGATAACAGTGTAGTTGTCTGATGCCGGATCTTTTTCTATATAAAACCCCGGTTCATCAACACCACCAAACCCCATTGCATAACCCGAACCTACATTTAATTTATTTTGCTCGCCTATCAGTTCTTCACTTACTACTGCACCTGTGTTAGCATCTAATACTATGCGGAATAATTTGGGTGTCCATTCCAGGAACTGTTGTAGAAATATTACCGGTTGGCCGTTTATTTCGTACAAGCCGGCTATTTTCATTTGCGGTACTTTTTTAGTATTCCACAGCTTGCCTTTTATCACCTTGCTTCCGGTAGGTTTGGCGTTTGCATATATACGCGCTTCAATACCTTCGTCGTTCAGGTGGAAGTAAAATGTTTGTCCCGTTTTTAGCTGAAGTATTTTTGTCCAGCCGTAATTGGGCTCTTCAAAAGTGTTGCTGTATTGTACGGTAGGGTTTTGGGCGTATGCTGTGCATGTAAATAGCAGGCAGCAGGCAAGGGTCAACAGGTTACGGATCATTATTATAGTGGTTTTTTAGAAGCCGCAATAATAGTTGATAAGTTTCTAAAATTCAACTATTTACTGGTTACCGGCATCCATTTTTTATAGCCTCTGTATAATGCTGCAGATTTTCCATCCTCGCCTTCGCTCGATATAAGGAAATCGCCATCGGGCAGTAAAACTATTCCTTCCGTTTGCCAGGCTTTACCATTACCCATATATATACGGCGTTTATTGCCGGTAAAGAAATGATCGTCTGTATAATCATTCAAAAACCACATAAAAGAATGCTTCATAAAATCGATATAGCCCAGCAATACGATCTCTTTGGTTTCTTTATTATAACTGGCACCGGTTACTACCCCTGCTACGTCAAAGCTGTCGTATGGTTTAACTGAATAGTTGCCCGGTTCTTTTGGTAGCTTGTAAACTTTGGTATGCAGGTCGCTCCAGTTTTTAGTGAAGATGTACAGTTCGTCTTTTATGCTGATGATGGCCTCACAATCAAAATTGTGCTGGTAGGGTTTTACGTTGAAATTGGTTTGGTCGGCATAGTTGAATGAAATGGCCTCTGCTTGTAAATGCACCATTGCCTCTTTACCAATATCCTTCTTTGCGATCTTCAATATTTTCTGATCAGTTCTGCGGCCTTTATTGTTGCCGAAATCGCCAATATATATATAGTCCTCATCAGCCGTCAGGTCTTCCCAGTCTATGTTAGGGAAGTTATCGATGTACACCGTTTGCAGTATATGCCCGTCAGCACTGTCAATACTAAATAGCATAGGTGGGTTGCCGCTGTCGTTCAATGTCCACAGCTTGCCATTGTCCCATATTAGTCCCGATGTTTCCTGTATAGCGGCAGGCATCATTGCTTTAAATGCCGGTTGGTATTGTACAGGATAATATTGGCAGCTACCGTCGTTCTTTCTTGCCAGGGGGTTGAAGCTCATAGCGTGTATATCAGTACAACCGCTTTGGGCAAATGCGTTTGAGTTAAACAGGCAGAGCAATGAAACAGCCAATACTTTATACATAGGCTTAAAATTAAGTACTATCAGCCTATATATGCTGGCAATATTTATAAGAATATGTTATTCTTAACGTTAGTTTATAATAGCAATTAATTTTATAAAAGCGTATATTTGCAATAGATAATCGTGCAATAGTTTATATTGTTTTTTATTAAAACTGTTGTTCAATTTTGCTAAGTTCTTTGAAATGTGTTGTGCGACATTTACCAGCTGAAACCATTTATAATAAAGGGTTTCAACATTGAATTGCAGCAGCAGATTTTTTTTATTTTTTCTGTTTTTCAACAAAATTGAACAACAAAGAAAGAAAAGCTTAATGTGTTATTGCTTCACGAACCGGTCATCGGTAAGTGCGTGTAGAAAAGCTTCCAGGTCCAGCTTCTCTTGTTTGGTAAGCCCGAGAGGCTGGCGTAGAACGCTATCCCGGTACATGCCACCCGGCAGGTGTAGCGATGGGTTGTCGTAATACTCTATCACTTCAGCCAGCGTCTTAAAATGGCCGTTGTGCATATAAGGGGCGGTAACAGCCACATTGCGCAGTCCGGGCACCTTCATCTTGCTGATATCGGCAGGGTTGTGTGTAGCCATATAGCGGCCCGAATCGTTCATTTCCTGCCCGTCAAACATGCCTATACTGCGAAACTCATCGCCGGTAAAGTCGGGTGTGAAATGGCATTCCAGGCACTTCCCCTTAGTACGGAAGATGTCGCGGCCACGTACCTGCTGCGCGGTCATGCTATTGGGCTCGTCATTCATCCAGCGGTCGTTAGGTGTGTTGCCTGTTTCCAGCGTACGTTCAAAAGCTGCCAGCGCTGCGCCTAAGCTCTTGGCATCGGGGTTAGTATGGTACACCAGCCTGAATAGTTCAAGGTACTTAGGGCTTTTGTTCAGCCTGGCCACGGCTTCTGTTACCGGCAGGTTCATCTCTACCGGGTTAGCAATAGGTTTCAATGCCTGTTCTTCCAGTGTAGCCGCCCTGCCATCCCAAAAGAACGAGCTTCTGGATGAAACATTCATGGCCGATGGTGTATTGCGGGTGCCGGGTTGGCCATGAACGCCCAAACTAAAGCGGGTGGTGTCTGCAAAGGCAAATTCAGGCTTGTGGCAACTGGCGCAGCTGATGGTAAGGTCTTCAGAAAGAATAGGGTCGAAGAACAATGCTTTGCCCAGGCTTACTTCGGTTGGCTTGTCTTCGTTAAAAGAACTCAGCCAAAGCACACCAACTACAAATGATATTATGATAAAACCCTGCTTCACAGCTGCAAAATTAAAAAGAATTATACTGTGTTAGCGCATAAACATTCATTTAATACCTTTGCGGCATTCTTAAAATACACATCAAAATAAATAATACCAATATGAATTACCGTATTGAGAAAGACACGATGGGCGAAGTAAAGGTGCCGCAGGAAGCATATTATGGCGCGCAAACACAACGTTCTATTGATAATTTTAAAATAGCGCAGGACATCAATAAGATGCCTAAAGAAATTATCCGTGCATTTGCTTACCTGAAGAAGGCAGCGGCGCTAACCAATACCGATCTGGGTGTATTGCCTGCTGAAAAATCGAAACTGATAGGGCAGGTTTGCGATGAGATACTGGAAGGCAAACTGGATAACGAATTTCCATTGGTGGTTTGGCAGACAGGTTCGGGTACACAATCGAACATGAACGTGAACGAAGTAGTTGCTTATCGTGCACACGTTATCAACGGTGGTCAGCTTACCGATAAAGAAAAGTTTATACATCCTAACGATGATGTGAATAAATCACAATCATCTAATGATACCTTCCCAACGGCTATGCACATTGCTGCATACAAAATGCTGATGGAAACTACCATTCCCGGAATCAAGAAGCTGCGCGATACTTTGGCTGCCAAGTCGAAAGAATATATGCATGTGGTGAAGATAGGCCGTACGCATTTTATGGATGCTACACCGATAACTGTTGGGCAGGAATTGAGTGGTTATGTATCGCAGTTAGATCATGGTCTGCGTGCTATCAACAACACATTGGCTCACCTTAGCGAACTGGCTTTGGGCGGTACGGCAGTAGGTACGGGTATCAACACACCTCCGGGTTATGCAGAGCATGTTGCTCAAAAAATAGCTGAACTGACAGGCCTGCCTTTCATCACAGCTGAAAATAAATTTGAAAGCCTTGCTGCACACGATGCGATAGTTGAAGCGCATGGTGCTTTGAAAACTGTAGCCGTAAGCCTGATGAAAATAGCCAACGATATACGTATGCTAAGCTCAGGCCCGCGTAGTGGTATTGGCGAATTGCACATACCCGACAACGAACCGGGTTCATCTATCATGCCCGGTAAAGTAAACCCAACACAATGCGAAGCGCTGACCATGATTGCTGCACAGGTTATGGGTAATGATGTGGCTATCAACATAGGTGGGGCAACAGGCCACTTCGAACTGAACGTATTCAAGCCTGTAATGATCTACAACTTCCTGCACAGCGCCCGCCTGATAGGTGATGGTTGCGTATCGTTCAACGATAAGTGTGCGGAAGGTCTGGCGCCAATAGAAAAGAATATCAATGAGCACCTCAATAATTCACTGATGCTGGTTACTTCTTTGAATACCAAGATCGGTTACTATAAAGCTGCTGAAATAGCACAGACAGCACACAAGCAAGGCAAGACGCTGAAGCAAACAGCTATTGATCTGGGCTATGTTACTGCAGAAGAATTTGACGAATGGGTACGGCCCGTGGACATGGTAGGTGAACTACCCAAAAACTAAGAAAAGACAAGCGATAAATAATAAAATATCCCTGATGGGATATTTTATTATTTTGTATTGATATCACCCTGTATGGAAGTAAATACTAAAGAACGGACACTCTTATTCTTCTTGTTGTTCGTTTTCTTCTTGACACTTTTTAGATTCCTTCCGGGTTTTAGCATCGACCTGGAATATTTTATACGTTGGGCCGTTAATATTCATAAAAACGGTCTTGGGGCAACGTATACATCTCCTGACAATAATTATTTACCTGTCTTTCAATATATACTATATATATACGCCAAGCTTGCAGGTGATGAAGGGCAAATAACGCATTATATAAGGCTATTAAGGTTATTTACCCTGGTTTTTGAACTATTGGGTATATGGTATATATACAAATGGATCAATAAGAAAACTGCCTTCATGCTGCTGGTTTTCATTTGTATCCTCAACATAGCCTATTCCTTCAATACTATTATTTGGGGGCAGGTAGATGGTATCTATTCTTCGTTGGTATTTATAGCCTTATACTATGCGTACAAGCGCGATATGTTCTGGAGCAGCATATGGATGGTGCTGGCGCTGAATGCTAAGCTGCAGGCTGTGATATTTATTCCATTATGGCTGCTGATGTGTTTGAACAATCTGGTAGATAAAAAAAGTATTAAAGCGTTTGTTGTACCGCTGATCACCTTTAGTGTAGCGCAGCTTTTAATGTTGTTGCCATTTATGTTAAAGGATGGGCAATTGCAAAATCTTTGGAATCATATTGTCAATTCTGATAACATGTATCCGAAGATAAGCATGGCGGCTTATAATTTCTGGTTTATTATTCTGCGGGCAGATACCGTTAATAATGTACCCGATAGCAATATATTTATTTTCGGATTTAGCTATAAGCACGCGGGTTTACTGATGTTTTGTTTGGCATCGCTACTGGCGTTATTGCCTGTATTGCGCGATGTTTATTTCACTTTGAAAAGAAAACAAAATGCAATGGTGAACAGGCAGCGTATATGGTTAAGTGCTGCATTGGTATCATTAGCGTTCTTCCTGTTCAATACAGAGATGCATGAACGCTATTGCCACGCGGTGTTGATCTTCCTTACCGCTTATGCATTTTACTCTCGCAGATTCCTTATATATGTATTGTTCTCGGTTGCATATTTTCTAAACCTGGAACGTGTACTGAGCGGCCCCGATACCTATTTCTTTCATTTCGACTACTTCTGGTATAACGAACGCTATATAGCATGCTTATATATGATAGTACTTGTGCTTATGTTTGTAAAGCTATATACAATCAAAAATGATGGTGGCAAAGCTGTAGAAGCGTAAGCACAATTATATCCAGGATGAATTGATCTGTTCGAGGTGGTGAGTGTTGCCGGTCACCAGTGCCAGTTGCTCTATAACGCGCTCCACCAGCGCATCGGGGCATGAGGCACCCGATGTGATCATCACCTTCAGGTGGCCTTGCTCAGGCAGGTAGTTGTTCGTTACTATCTCGGTATGTGTATGTAAGTTGAAGTGGCGGATAGTATCTGCTGACTCAATGCAAGCTTCGTCCTTAATGAAGTAAGTAGGTAACTCTAACTCGCAAAGCTCAACCAAGTGAGATGTATTAGAGCTGTTGTAACCACCGATGACTATAGCAAGGTCGGCCTCTACTTCCAGCATACCCTGTACGGCGCTTTGGTTATCGTTGGTGGCATAGCAAAGTGTATCGCGGGTATCGGCAAAGCGGGTGGCAGTATCTTCTTCACTAAGGTTATGGTGCTTTACGATCACTCCCTTCAGGTAGTCGGATATGCCTTGTGTTTCGCTGGCCAGCATGGTTGTTTGGTTCACCACGCCAATGCGTTCAAAGTCCTTGGCTACATCAAAGCCTTCTGAGTATTGGTCTTTGAAATCGTTATAGAACTGTTCTGCCGGCAAATTACCTGTTATGTACTTAGCAAGCCGTTCTGTTTCAGCCATATCTTTTACTACCACTGTTGGTGTATTAGAGCGGCTGTGCGAGAAGGTAGCGCGTGTTTCTTCGTGCCCTGGCTTACCGTGTACTATTATGGTGTACCCATCGTTACCTATCTTCTCTGCGCGGTTCCATACTTTCTCTACAAACGGGCAGGTGGTTTCGTAGCGCGATGGTTCGATGCCTTTGCTGCGCAGTAGTTCTTCCAGCTCGAGTGTAGTGCCGAAAGCGGGTATAATGACAATATCATCGCCGGTCAGGTCATCCCAGCTCATCAGCATCTTGCCATGGGTATCCATAATGAAGCGCACACCCAGCGATTGCAAATCGGCATTAACACCCGGATTATGAATCATCTCACTGAGCAGGAAGATACGCTTATCTGGGTTCTCGGAAACTGCCCTGAATGCTATTTCGATAGCGTTCTCTACCCCATAGCAAAAGCCGAAATGCCGGGCAAGGATTATCTCAAGCGAACCAATATGTAGAATAGTAGGTGTGAAATCCTTCTTCATCTTATCGGCAGCTTTGCGTTTCTGCTTTATGGCAGTTACCAAAGGGCTACGGTAATGAACGGGAACATTAAACGACTTCATGTGCTGTACTGTGGCGCAAAGTTACTTAAAACTGCGGCAGCAATATGTAAATGATATGTTTAATTAGCTGCTATCCGCGGGTAAACTTCGTGATCTGTACATCCATGCCCGGCTTTACTTGCATAAGGCCCGTGGTAATGACAGTATCCCCCGATTGAAGCCCCTGAGTTACTTCCACTTTATCGGTGGTTCGTTCACCCAGCTGCACAGTCACCAGATCTGCCTTGCCATTCTTTACTATGGCTACTTGCTTATCGCGAGTGGTAGGGATAATGGCTTGCGATGGTATAAGTATAGCGTTGTTTGTGCTTTCGAAAGGGATAACTACATGAGCAAAAGAACCGGCAGATAGTTTATTGTCGGGGTTGGGTACAATGGCCCTTACCTTAATAGTACGTGTAGTTTGGTCGGCACCGGGATCGATGGCAGATATTTTACCAGAAAGCGTATCGAGCATACCTGAAACGGAGAAGAACACTTCTTTACCATTTCTAACTATATCGCGGTAGCGGTCAGGGATGCTAAAGTCCATCTTGAGCTGGTGAGTCTGTTGCAATACCGTTATGGCTGTAGTGGGGGATATGGTAGCGCCGGTACTTATGCTGCGTATGCCTATCCTGCCATCAAAAGGTGCTATTATTTTAGTGCTCCTTAATTGAGCCTCGGAGAAAGCAATATCCGCATCTATTGAACTGATGTTGGTTTGCGTGGTTTCATAATCCTGCTTGCTGATACCACCAATATTCACCAGCTCTTTTTGCCTTTCCATCAGCTTTACCTGCAATTGCTTTTGTGCTTTTAGCTTTTGTATCTGTGCGCGTATTTCAGCATCGTTTATTTGTAGCAGTGTTTGGCCCTTTTTTACATAGCTGCCTTCAGTAAAATAAATGCCAGTTACCCTGCCCGATATTTCGGGGTGTATTTCTATCGATTCGTTGGGTAGCAATGAGCCGCTCGCGGTATAGTTATTTTGGTAAGCCTGTGGTATTACAACATAGCCTTCTACTTTTATATTATTAGGACGGCCCCCTCCTTTAGCAGGCATCTCCTTTTTATCTTTGCAACCTATAGCTGCCATCAGTAATATGGGTAAAGCAAAAATAATATTTGGGCGAAGGCTCATTAGTAACAGTTTAATAAATAACTTAGAAAATAAACAGGGCAAATATAGTTGATATAGGGACCTTAAACTGATAGAATGCAAGAGGGTTTAATCAATGCGGTATAAAAAAAAGTTAATTATTCTGTTAGCAGTATTGGCCATTATTGCTTGTGTGCAGGTTATACTGCCATATTCACCAGCTACCATTAGCTTTTACGACAGGTTTATTTTTCACCCTTTCCAGTTTGGGCGCAATCTGTTTTTAGGATTCATTCCACTTAGTATTGGCGATATACTTTACGTGGCAGCTTTCCTGGCTATTGTAGCGGGTATAGCGCGTTGGGTTTACTTTTTGGCAAAGGTAAAAACTCATGGCGGGTACATCCTTATGTCTTTATTGCATATGGTGGTATATCTATCGGTGGCCTATTTATTATTTTTTATAGGCTGGGGGGTAAACTATTATAAGGCATCGCTTACTACTTATTGGGATCTTGACAAAACGAAATGGACTGCCGATTCTTCCTTGATAAAATTTGATGATTATTTGATTGGGAAACTAAATACTTATGCGCCATACTACACCCCGGTACCATTTAACGATGTGGAGAAGAACGCAAGGAAGTATTACAGTATATATACCGATAGCAAGACCAAGCTGCAGGGCCTTAATACCAAAGCTTCGATATTTGGCTACCTGATGCAGCACCTGGCTATACAAGGTTATTATAATCCATTTACCGGCGAAGCACAGGTAAACAGGTTTCTGCCACCATTCATGCTACCTTTTGTAGTAACTCATGAAATGGCACACCAGGCGGGTATTGCCGCAGAAGACGATGCCAACCTGCTGGCCTACGCTATTGGTGTAGAAGCGCGCGATAATGCTTTTAATTATTCAGCCTATTTCAATATATGGCTATATACAAATAGCAGGCTGCATGCAGTAGATTCGAACCTTGCCAGGAGTTATGAAGCAAAGCTTAACCCTATATCGCTAAGCCATATAGATACGCTACGTGCCATACGCAAAAGATATCGAGGAGAAATTGGCATATACAGTAGCCAGCTATATGACGAATACCTGAAGCTGCATAACCAGAAAGATGGTATTAAAAGCTATAATAAAGTAGCCGCCAGTGCATGGGCGTGGGAACGATGGCGTATTGCCAGGCCCGACTCTGTACTGAGGATACCCTAACCGCGATATTCACCCCATACACTACGCAAGGTATCGGCTATCTCGCCCAACGTACAAAGCTGCTCAACTGCATCGATAACCGCAGGCATCAGGTTTTCATCGGTATTGGCTATTGTTTTTATTCTTTCAAGGCAAGCGGTAGCTTTTTCGTTATCGCGCTTAGCACGCAGCTTTGCCAGCTTTTCGCTTTGTACCTGGCGTATAGAATCATCTATCTTGAAAACAGGTGTTTGGTCTTTTTCGGTAGTGGTAAACTTATTCACCCCAACTATTATTTTTTCACCATTCTCAATATCCTTATTGTATTTATAGGCTGAGCGGGCTATTTCTTCTTGTATAAAGCCTTGTTCAATAGCTTTTACCGAACCACCCATTGCATCTATTTTTTCTATCAGCTTCCACGCGGCAGCTTCTACCTGGTTGGTCAGTTCTTCTACATAAAATGAACCTGCCAGCGGATCGACAGTATTAGTAACGCCACTTTCGTGTGCTATTATTTGCTGTGTACGCAATGCGATGGTAGCTGCAGTTTCCGTTGGCAATGAAAGTGCTTCGTCATAACCATTAGTATGCAAAGATTGTGTGCCACCTAATACAGCGCTCAGTGCCTGCAATGCAACACGTACAATATTGTTCATGGGTTGCTGTGCGGTAAGCGTGCTGCCGCCGGTTTGGGTATGAAAACGCAACATTTGCGCTTTGGCATCGGTGGCGCCCAGGTCTTTGGTAATGCTGGCCCACATGCGGCGTGCCGCGCGGAATTTAGCTGCCTCTTCAAAAATATCGTTGTGTGCGTTGAAGAAGAACGACAGGCGTGGGGCGAATACGTTTATATCGAGCCCTTTCTTAATAGCCGCCTGCAGGTATGCCTTACCATTAGCCAGTGTAAATGCCAATTCCTGTACTGCATCGCTGCCGGCTTCCCGTATGTGGTAGCCCGATATGGAAATGGTATTCCACTTGGGCACTTCTTTGCTGCAATACTCGAATATATCGGTAATAATGCGCATGGAAGGCGTTGGCGGATAGATGTAGGTGCCCCGAGCAGCGTATTCTTTCAGAATATCATTCTGTATGGTGCCTGATATTTTTTTGATATCGGCACCTTGCTTTTTTGCTAAGGCTATATACAGGGAAAGCAATATAAAACCAGTAGCGTTGATGGTCATAGACGTGGTGATATCTTCCAGCTTTATGTCTTTGAAGAGTATCTCCATATCCTCCAACGAATCGATTGCCACACCAACCTTGCCTACTTCACCTTCCGCCATTGGGTGGTCGGAGTCGTAGCCTATTTGTGTTGGCAGATCGAATGCTACGGAAAGCCCCGCCACACCCTGGCTCAATAAATAGTGGTAACGTTTATTCGATTCCTCAGCAGTACTGAAACCTGCATATTGACGCATCGTCCAAAGCTTGTTGCGGTACATGGTAGGGTGTACGCCACGGGTAAAGGGGAACTGCCCCGGTAGCTCGTTCATAGTTACCGGGCCTGTATATAAAGGTTTAATATCTATACCTGAATCGGTAGTTATTTTTTTATTGCTCACGATTGAGAAATTCTAAATTTAAATTTGAAATGCTACGTTTATTTGCTTTCCAAACCGTAGAATAACATGTGTTTGGCCTCATTGTTAATTATTTCCAGAGCTACTTCTGTAGGCATGGCAATCTGGCTGGTAAGCACAAAATCGATAATGCGTACATGCAGTTCTTTAGCAGGAGCTTCAGGGCTTAACTGTGCGGCAATTTGGTTCACCATATTCATCTCCTGCTCCATAACACCTTTTACGGTATCCCATACTTGTTTCGATACGTATATCTGCTGCGAAAGGTTATGTTCGAATTCAGACTTGATGGTCATTATCAACATTTGTTGTAGCACGGCTACATTCATGCTTGGCTCATATACGCGTGGCACCAATTGGCGCGGGTGTATGCGTTCAATATAAAGTACCAGCCTTTCGTAGGCTTGCAGGCGAAGGCGGGTTGTTATATCCTGATTTTCGTGTAGCAAAGCCAGTTGTTTGCGTTTTAGCTCCGACACCAGGAATTTTTGAACAATAAGGTAGCTGGCAATTAATACGATTATTGCAGGTATGGTGTATTTAAGAATTTCGAGTATGGCTATCATAATATTATGGCAAAATAAAAGTTTTTAACTGGTTGTGCATTAATAAACTATAAAAAAACACCCGTTTTAGTCCGTTTTTACCACAACTTTTCTACAAAGCAGCTTTTGGTTTTCTACAACTTTCCATGCTTAATTAAATATTAGTGCATTAATAATTTATAACGTAGCGGTGTTGTTGGTCAGCATATTAGGTATTCGTATTGGTATTAAGGCAACTGTACTGTACAACTATATGGCATAGTTTTTAAAAAGTTCATAAGGATTTTAAAAACCAATAAACATGCAAAACAAAGAAGCAAATATTGAAATATTGAATGACCTGGTTAAGATAAATAACGACAGGATTGCAGGTTATGAGCGTGCAATAAATGAAGCGAAAGACCTGGATGTGGATCTAAAAGCAACCTTTGAGAGCATGATTGCTGAAAGCCGTGACTACAAATCGCAATTGGAAGCAGAAATAGTTAAAGATGGTGGTGAAGTTGAGGAAGGTACTACTACATCGGGCAAAATTTACAGGGCATGGATGGATGTGAAGGCTACGTTTACCGGAAGCGACCGTAAAGCGATACTTGAATCTTGCGAATTTGGTGAAGATGCGGCACAACGTGCTTATGAAGGTGCATTGGCCACAGATTCGGGGTTGGATGCCGGTTCGCGCGCGCTAGTACAAGAACAACAACGTTCACTAAAAAACTCGCACGACCTTATAAAGAAATACAGGGACACACATAGTAAATAACAAATGAATATTCACATAAACTGGTTAACCAAAACAATAAACAATAAAAAACAACTTATGAAAAATCTATTTAAATCATTAGCATTATTGAGTGTAGCAGGTGTATTAACGTTTAATGCTTCAGCTCAGAGCGATATGAATATGAAAACCGACAAAATGGAGAAAAAGTCGGAAAAAATGGACAAGAAAACTAATAAGGCGATCAGCGATATTTTGGGTGCTAATATGTACCAGATACGCCTTTTGGAACTGACAGAAGGAAAAGCAAAAGACCAAATGCTGAAAGACGCGGCTGCGAAAATGTTGCCTGAGTATCGCCAGATGAATGAAGAGCTTACACAATGGGCATCGACACATGGCTATACAACCATAGCAGCAGAAGCTAAAAAGTATGAGGGTAAAATAGACAAATGGAACAGCCACAACCAGGGCCTGGAATTAGACCATGATCTTGGTGAAGAACTGAATGACCTGAACAAAGACAATATTGACCTGGTGAAAAATGCCAAAGAAGATACTAAGGATGCAGAATTGAAAGCATGGTTAGATGGTGCATTGGCAAAAATGAAAGAGCATAAATCTCAACTGGATGCACTGAAAGAAAGGACTAAACAACCTTGGAAAGAAGAAAACAGGCCTAACTCACAAATGGGTAATAAATAAGCAAGTACAGAGCGTGAAACATAAAGGTGGACCGGATAACCGGCCCACCTTTATTATTTGCTTGTAGATGTATTTCTACATACAGCTAAATACAGGTATATACAATTGATTATTTATACTTTATAAATCATTGATAGTGTGTTGCGGTGAGAATTAGCATTGCTGATGGTGTGGGTGGCAAAGTATTTAACCTTATACTAATAATCTTAAAAAAACTAAGCTATGTGGACACAACCAGATTTAAATAACGAGTTTGATGAAACTGCGGCCGATTCGATGAATACTTTAAGCGCCCTTGTAAACAAAGTAGTAAAGCAGGGTTATACTGATAGCTTTACTGTTACCAAGAAGGGATTGTACTCTAATTCGATGGACAAATATTATATACCTAATGAAGTTACGGTAATCAATTTCTACCGTTTTGAAGGACAATCGGACCCCAGTGATAATGCTATAATGTATGTAATAGAAACTGCTGATGGCCGGAAGGGTACCCTGGTAGATGCCTACGGAACTTATTCGGATGATAGTGTAAATAAATTTATGAAGGAGGTGGCGGATATTAACAAGATAAACAAAGCAGAAACCGCATCTGACGATTCAGTATCGCCCGACACATCAATATAATTCAAGTCTAAGAGCTAAGATATTTAAAGGGGCTTTACGTCCCTTTTATATTTCCGTTACCGGGAAAAACAGCTTGAAGGTAGCCCCTACCGATGTATGGCCGTGCGCTGTAATATAACCTTCATGATTTACAACCACTCGCTGGCATATTGCCAGGCCCATGCCCTTGCCTTCATAATTAGAATCGCTATTGTGCAGGCGTTGAAATATCTGGAACATTTTGGTAATAAACTTATTATCGAAGCCGATGCCATTATCGGATATAGTGATGCGGTAAAAGTCCTTTTCAGCAAGCTCTTTATTAATATGGGCCAGCTCTACACCATTTACCTTGTCTGAAAGTATGGATATTACAGGTTGTGTACCTGGGCGGGAAAATTTTAAAGAATTATCAATAAGCTCGGTAAACAATAAGTGAAATTGCCTTGGGTACCCTACCAGTTGAGGCAATATGCCTCTATGCACAATGGCATTCTTCTCATCTATTTTATCTTGCAGGCCTGCCAGTACCGAGTTGACCACAATATTAAGGTCAACTTCTTCTTTAGGGCTTTCTTCTTTTATCAATTCCACCAGGTTAACCACATCATCTATAAGATCTTGCATACGTGTTACAGCTTGGTTGATACGGGTCGTAATATCTAAACTTTCCGTATCGTTTTCACCTTTCTTTATCCACTGAAGCCGATCGGTAAGTATGCGTACTTTACGCAATGGTTCCTGCAGATCGTGCGAGGCGGCGAAGGCTATCTGCTCCAACTCGGCATGAGAACGTTTCAGGTCTATCAGTTTCAGCTGCAGTTCGTCTTGCGATTGTTTTCTTTTCACAAGTTCCGTTATCATGAAAATGAACAGAATAATAGTTATGATACCAAAAATGGAAATGAGGTATTTTAAGGTGTTATCAGTTATTTGCTGGTAGTGGCGTTTGTTCTTAAAACGTTCGTGCAGGCTCTCATTTTCTGCATCTATCATTTTATGTATATAGCCAAGACATTCATCTTTTAGCTTTTTCCCCTGGTAAAAATATTTTGATATGCGGTTGCTATCGCTGGCGATACTATTGATATACTGGAGATTGTCTTTAAAGTTGGCCGCACGGAGCATATAGGCGCTTTTCAGCAGCGTAAGCCTGTGCTGTTGGTTGATATTGCCTTCAGTAAGTGTTTTTACATTGTCTATGGCAGGAAATGTAGCAGGTATCAGTTTGTACACATTGTATATAAAACTAGTGTCTTTAGTAAGCATATAACCGCGCTCCATTACATCAATATCCTTTACCGCACTTTCTATAGTATACAGGTCGGTAATAATCCTGTTGGTATGGTCTATTTGATTGGAATAATCGGAGTAAATGCTAAACTGCCTTAGCGAGTAGAATGATAGGGCAGCGACTATGGCAAATGAGAGAGAAAATCCGATAACAATAAAGCGAAGTCTCTTTTTCATTTTGTAATAATAGGAGTATTTATTGAGGTGTATTGTAGAAATTATTCCTCAACATAAGCTTCGTTGGCTGAGGAATTTGAAATTATAATAACGAATTGAAATATTATGTATCTTTTAGTTTGTTGATTATCTATTGATTATATTTTGCTTATAAATAAATTGGCCCGGAGCAAAATTTGGCTTCAAGGTTGCCTTACTAGTGACACAAGTGTAAAAGACTTAAGCCAACATATTTATGATATCACAGCAACAGACCCAGAAGCAGCAACTGAAGATATTACCTCAGCAGATACAGTTGCTTAACTTGTATTTTCTTAATTCGCTTGAGTTGGAGCAGCGGATAAAAAATGAACTGGAAGAAAATCCTTTTCTGGAAACACAAACAGAAGATGGAGGTGCAGAAGAGGGGCTATCAAAAACTGATGTTCAGGATTACCAGGATTATGAGGAGTATAAATATGATGATGCACCTGATTATAAACAGGAGTATCAAAACTATTTTAGTTCCGATTTTACGCCCAATACAGCATTAAAGAATGTAGAGCATTTTAAAGATGATGCTAAACAACAACTTCGCCTGCTGGATCTTGACGACAGAAAAGCCGCTATTGCAGAATATCTTGTAGATGCACTAAATAACCATGGGCTTATGGACAAGCCTTTGGAAGAGGTGGCAGATGATTATTCATTTATTGTGCAAAGCATTGTTGAGGTTGATGAAATAAAGGAAGTGTTGGCTATTGTGCAAACCCTGGAACCTATTGGCATTGGCGCATGCAGCATACAGGAATGCCTTATGTTGCAGCTGCAGCAAATAGATAAGACCAGGCCTGAAATAGCGCAAGCGTACAGGTTGCTGAAAGACCATTATAACGATCTTATACACCGCCAGTTTGAAAAAATACACCATGCGCTGAATGTAGATGAGGAAGAGCTGAGAAGTGTATTGAATTTTATCAGCACCCTGAAATTTTATCCTGTCTCGGATGAAGCAACCAGCATTGAGCCAAAAAATACCATCATCCCTGATTTTATCATTACGCGTTATGGTGAAAATATCCAGATCAACCTGGCATCTTCGCGTTCCGGTTCCGTTTTCGTGAACCAAAGTTTATACGATCAATTATCGCAGCAGATCACTTCGCGCAACAAATCATCGAACCAGTATGTAAAAAGCAAATTGCAATCGGCCCAATGGTTTGTAAGTGCAGTGAAGCAACGTGAAGATACCATGATGCGCATTATGCAATGCATTGTAGATATGCAGGAAGAATATTTTATTGAAGGTGATATACGTTTGCTAAAACCAATGGTACTGCGCAATGTTTCTGAAAAATCAGGTCTTGATATTTCAACCATATCGCGTATTACCAGTAATAAATATGCGGAAACGCACTTTGGCCTGGTTTATCTGAAAGACCTGTTCAGCGAAGGTATAGCTGATAAAAAAGGCGAGGTGATCAGTAATAAAGTAATACAATCAGTTATTGAGGAAGCCGTATCCGGAGAAGATAAGCGGCACCCTTATACCGATCAGCAACTGGTTAATATACTATCGGCTAAAGGTTATAACATAGCCCGCCGTACTGTAGCCAAATACCGCGAACAATTGCGCATTCCTATTGCGCAGATAAGGTCGGTTTGGGCATAAATATTAACTTATTTTTGAAGGGTTGTCAAAAATTAAACACACACACACACAGAAAAACAACATAAATGGCAAAAATACTTGTAATAGATGATGATAATGATATGTGCATGCTGCTTAACCGTTTTCTTACCCGTAACAGTTACGAAGTAACTACGGTTAATACAGGCGTCGCAGCATCAGAATGGATGAAGAAGAACGAGCCCGACCTTGTACTGTGCGATTTTAAGCTGGATGATATTACCGGCGCTGAAATGCTGGTTAAAATAAAGGAAATACATCCATCGGCCATAGTAATAATTATTACTGGGTATAGCGATGTGAAAGATGCTGTAGAAGTAATGAAGATGGGTGCGTACGATTATGTTACCAAACCTCTGTACCCCGATGAAATATTGCTAACAATAAAGAAAGCATTATCGGAAGGTGGTGCATCTGCGCAGCCTTCTAAAACATACTCATCGGCACCGGCGGCTACAAACGGATCCACCAAGTCAAGCCCATCGCAAACAAAACTTAAAGGCACCGGCGATAGCAGCTATATTATGGGCGATAGTCCTGAGTTTGCCAATATCATTAAGCAAATAGAATTAGTTGCCCCTACTAATTACAGTGTTATTATTTACGGTGAAAGTGGTAGTGGCAAAGAAGCAATAGCACAGCAGATACACAAGAACAGCAAACGTGCAAATAAGCCGTTCGTAGCAATAGATTGCGGAGCCTTATCGAAAGAGTTGGCTGGTAGCGAGCTGTTCGGCCACGAAAAAGGTGCTTTCACCGGTGCGCTCAATCAAAAGATCGGTAGTCTTGAAATTGCTAACGAGGGAACAATATTTCTAGATGAGATAGCCAACCTGTCGTACGATATACAGGTATCGTTGCTGCGTGTGGTGCAGGAACGTAAAATAAGAAGGGTAGGTGGTAATAAAGACATTGAGATAGATGTTCGTATCATTATAGCCAGTAACGAGCGCCTGTGGGACGCGGCAAGGAATGGTAAATTCCGCGAAGATCTTTATCACAGGTTCAATGAATTTAGTATTGAAGTGCCGCCGCTGCGCGAACGTAAGGGCGATATTATGCTATTCGCACGTTTTTTCCTGGAGAAAACGAATGCAGAACTTGGTAAGAATGTAAAAGACTTTTCGCCCGAGGTACAAAACATACTGAACAACTACGTATGGTATGGTAACCTGCGCGAGCTGAAGAATGTAGTGAAGCGGTCAACTCTTTTAACTGATGGTGATTATGTTGAAGTGCGTTCATTGCCTTTTGAAATAAGCAATTATTCAAAGCTTCAGTTCGATGCGCCTGCATCATCGTCGCAGCAACTAACTGCTATGTCAGAGCCAAGAGCTGAAAAACCGGCGGCCAATATCCCGTTTGAGAACAAACTGAAATCGGCAAATATTGATGCCGAATATGAAGTGATATTAGATGCACTAAAGCAATCGAACTTTAATAAAAGTAAGGCTGCCAAACTACTGAATATAGACCGTAAGACATTGTACAATAAAATGAAGCAATTCAAAGCTTTCAAATTAGATTAATAGTGATATTGGCTAATAAAATGAGTGATCTTACAATTAATAACGAGCGGTTAAACGACAGGGAATATCTGCAGCTAACTACGTCGCTTATGAATTTGTTTGTAGTTGTATTCGAGAGAGCTACAAACACCCTAAAATACAATATTGGTCAGCTTGAAGTGGCCCTGGGCCATAATAACCTGGATGCAGATATTGATTTGCCGCAACTGCTGCACCCTGAGGATATGGAAACATATAATTCATTGATGTCGGAATTAATATCGGGTAGGGCTATAACGCCCGCAATGGTAAGGTTTATGCAAGGCAATGGTGCATACCTGTCCTACGCTATTACTGCGTTGCCCTCGCTTACTGGCGATATTTTGATCACATTCATTAGCCAATCCTCACTTATTGGTAAAGGGAAAGAATCTAACCTGAATCAGGCAAACTATACGATACATAAATTGCAGCAATCGAATAGGGAGCTGGAAGACTTTGCTTATGTGGCATCGCACGACCTGCAAGAGCCTTTGCGTAAAATAAGCACTTTCGGTGGCCGGTTGTACGAACGGTATTCTGCACAGCTGGATGAAGAAGGGCAAATGTACCTCAACCGTATGCTTACGGCATCTGCCAACATGCGTATGTTTATAGATAACCTACTGGAGTTTTCGCGCATTGACAGGATCGCACATACCGTAGCGCCAACTGATCTTGCATTTGTATTAAGACAGGTAATAGCTGACCTTGAACTAAAAATAGAAGAAACTGGTACGCAGGTTGTTTTTGATAAATTGCCAATGATAGATGCTGTGTCTTCGCAAATGAAACAATTCTTCAATAATGTCATCAGCAACGCAATCAAGTTCAGGCAAAAAGATGTGAACCCCGTCATCAAAATATCGGCACATGAAATAAGTGATTACGAACGCGTGCAGTATGGCTTGCCTGATGGCAATGTTTATCATAAATTAATGATATGCGATAACGGCATAGGTATAGAAAGCGGCTATGAAGAGCAGATATTTGAAGTTTTTCAGCGGCTGCATGGCAAGTCGGAATACCCCGGTTCAGGTATTGGCCTGGCTATTTGTAAAAAAATAGTTGCCTACCACAGAGGGTTATTGTTTGCAGGGAACAATGAGGATGAAGGTGCGTGTATCATAGCTATTCTGCCTCAAAAACATTTATAATTCATTATGCAATAATTTTCAGATCTCATGAAGCCCCGCGTTACCAGAATATTGATAGTAGATGATGATGAAGATGATTTTTTCCTTACCAGCGACTATATAAAGCACATACCTAAATCTTCTTATCATATAGACTGGTGCCCTAAGTATGGCGAAGCACTGAAGCACATGATAAATGCTGATTACGATCTGTATTTTGTTGACTACCGCTTAGGTGCAAAGTCTGGTGTTGATTTGCTTAAAGAGGCCATATCGGCCAATTGCGAAGAGCCTATTGTGTTGCTTACCGGGAAGGGGAATTACGATGTGGACCTTGAAGCCATGCAGCTAGGGGCTGTGGACTATCTGGTAAAAGGTGAGCTGACAGTTGAGAAGATGGAACGCTGCGTGCGTTACGCCCTGGAGCATGCTGCAACGCTAAAGGCGTTGAAAGAAAATGAACGTAAGTTTAGAGGGATTTTTGAAAAATCGAAGGACATAATTTTTCTTGCTGATAGAGACCTGAACCTAAAAGAGGTAAATGATGCAACACAGTCTTTGCTGGGATATACGCGCGAAGAAGCTTTGGAAATGAATGTGTGCGATTTTATAGAGCAGGCGCAGCATAAAAAATTCCTTACACAATTATTGCATACAAGAAAAGTAGTGGATGACTGGGAAATAACCCTTAGTACGAAAGATGGCGATAAGAAACATTGCATGATCACCGCAACGCTGGAGGACGGCTATAACGGGGATTATATACAAGGCATCATACATGATATAACCAACCTTAAGAAGGCGGAAAAGGCAACCATTTTATCAGAAAAGCTAGCCGTTGCGGGGCGCCTGGTACGTACATTGGCGCACGAGGTAAGAAATCCGCTAAATAATATTACACTATCTGTTGAACAAATGCAGCAGGAGCAGCAGGATGATAATTCGCTATTATATCTTGATATTATTTACCGTAACAGCCGCCGCATCAGCGACCTGATTGGCGAGCTTTTAAACTCATCGAAACCCAGTGAAATAGTGCTGGTACCTGTACCACTGCAGCATATATTGGATAGTGTTATCAATGCATCTATCGACAGGCTTACGCTAAAACATATAAAACTTAGTGTAAACTACCCCGATGAACCGCTGTATGTAGAGGCCGATAATGAAAAACTGATGTTGGCATTGCTGAACATTGTGATAAACGCTGTAGAGGCTATGGAGGAAGGGAAAGGTGTGCTGGATATAAGTCTTACGCAGGAAGATACATTAGTTATGTTGCGTATCTCTGATAATGGCTGTGGCATTTCGGAAGAAAACGTAGCACGCCTTTTCGAGCCATATTTTACACAAAAAAGAAATGGCGTAGGCCTTGGGCTTGCATTTACGCTCAACATTGTGCAGTCGCATAAAGGTAACATAGAAGTGATATCGCAACCGGGGCAGGGTACTACATTTGCATTGACATTTCCAGTCAGCGAGGCAATTTCTTCAGTAAGTGTTTCCTGATATATGGCATAGTCCTTTTAATGTGTAATTAAATACTAAATACTATGAGAGGCATTCTTTATCTTATCGCTATTATCCTGCTTATTGGTTGGCTATTGGGTGTGTTTGTATATAGTTTGAAAGGCTTGATACACATACTTCTTGTTATTGCTATCATCTCTTTACTTCTTGGCCTTATAAGGCGGGGTACGTAGATTGATGAGTATAGGTAAACTAATTAAAGAAGGCGCCATAATTATGGCGCCTTCTTGCTATATACTTTTTTACAACAACTTGTTTAAGCAGTCCTTTCAAGTTTTTGTAGCTGCTGGTCAAGGTCAGATAACTTTATAGGTTTCTCAATAACATTATATTTGGCTTGCGGAGGCATCTCGGGTATTTGCGGATGAAAAGCACTGATCATGTTGATACATGTATCAGGAAATGCAGCTGCAATTTCCGGTGCCATGCTCCAACCCGTACCATCGGGCAGGTTATTGTCAAGAAACAGTATGTTTGGATGAAGGGTGCGTAGTGCTGACATACCATCTTCTAATGTATGCGACAAAAAAACTTCGTAGTTTTTTCTTGTCAGATAGCTCTTCAGCAGTAAGCACAAATCGGTCTCGTCATCAATTATCAGAACTTTTTTTGGCCGTACCATCTCCACTTTTTAATTGTTGGGGTATTTTACAAAAGCATTCAATATTTATATTGATTATGTATTTGTAATACAATATTAATATGCAAAAACGATGCCGTCAGTGTTTGCTGTGGCTATTCTACTGTGATTGAGATGGGGTATTTGACACATTCATCCAGTAGCTACGTAGGGCAGCTACAGTTTTCAGAAGGTTTTCAAAACTATTCGGTTTTGTAATATATGAATTGGCGCCCGATTCATAGCAACGGTGCATTTCCTGCTCATTATTAGTAGTGCTAAATATGACAACGGGAATTTTTTTGAACTTCGGATGCTGTTTTAGTTCCTTAAGTACTTCCCTGCCATCTTTCTTAGGCATGTTAAGATCAAGAAGTATAAATTTGGGTAGTGATGTTTGCTCATCTTTCTCTAATAGATACAGATATTCCAACACCTCAACCCCATTTTCTACAAAATGTAGTTTGTCCTGAAACCCATTTTCCTCGAAGGCTGCCTGTAGCAAAAACCTGTCGTCAGCATCATCTTCTGCTATTAATATGAAAACCCCTTCCATTTAAACTTACCAGTATGCTTTGTAATGTGGACTACGAAAATACAAATGATTTTATTTTAAATGATATATGTTTGTTTGATATATTTATTTGTTGGTTGCTTATAGAGGCATAATATTTATATCTTTTTCTGTATAAAGCTATCATCATGAAGGGCACTAAACGTAAATGGATTAGATACTTTAATATAATACTGGGCATACCAAATAAAAAGCAACGCACCAGTGGTGCAGGTGATAACTCATATACAGAAAGAAGTATTGAACCGGCAAGCAGGCAAATTAATTTATTGCGCGAGCAACAAGGCTTTAGTGCCTGGCAGCTAAAGGCCGATTATAATAGTGCCCCTGTTATCCAGCATTGTGAAGGAGATTTTTAAACTGATATATATAGTAAGAAGATGCAAGCTGTGTAATTAATTTTACACGGCTTTTTTATTTCACCCAATTACAAACCTTTGTGTATCTTGATGCCGTCTTAGTACAGGTGCGGGTTTTTGAGGCCTGGGGCAAAATTTTTATTTACGCAGGCATTGCAACTTTGAAATATTTGCGTATTTTCAACCGTTGTGGCGTAAAGCAGGAGTTTTTTGAGTGTGGGGTAATTGGTATTTAAGCCTCAAATATTAACAGGAAATTATAAGATTTCAAACAAGAAAAACTAATAAAACAATCAGATAAAATACCCTAAAGGATAGTTATATGATCAGGAAAAATACAATAGGCCGGGTAGCGTTAACTGCTGCATTTGCACTTACAATGCAGGCTGCTCAGGCTCAAGACATTCACTTTACTCAGTTCACAGCATCGCCACTAATTGTAAATCCGGCCTTTACGGGTAATTTTAGCGGGCAATTCCGTGCTTCTGCTATTTATCGCGATCAATGGAATAGCGTTACAAATGGCTTCAGAACTTATGCTGTATCTGTAGATGGCCCGATCATAAACGATCTTTCGCACGATGATTACCTGGCTGCGGGCCTTCAATTATATAACGACCGCGCCGGTGATGCGAATTTTCAGAATTTATCAGTTTTAGGGTCTATTGCTTACCACAAATTTTTAGGAACAAGGCAAGATAAAGTCATCTCAGTAGGCTTTCAAGGCGGCTATACGCAAAAAAGTGTAGATATAAGCAGGCTGATATGGGGAGATGAATATTCTGATGGTAATTTCCAGCAGGGCACTTCAGGCGAATATCCGGGTATTAAGCCTAAAGTTGATTACGGCGTTATTAACGCAGGTATCAGCTGGGCGCATAGCGTATCCGACAATTTTGGTTATGCAATAGGCCTTGGTGCTAATAACCTGAACCAACCACAAGAATCTCTTAAAAAGAAAAGGAATAGCGATGTAGGCCTGGGTATGCGTTATACCGCCCAGGTAGGTGCTATAGCGTACGTTAGTGAAAAACTGAGCCTGCGCCCGGCGGTTTTGTATCAAACACAAACATCTGCTGACGAAATAGTTGCAGGTAATGAGTTTCACCTGATAGTAGGCAACCCTGAAATACGCAGCTTCGCTACAGCAGTGTTTTTAGGTGGTTATTACCGTATGGATGACGCCGTACTGATAAACGCAGGCCTTGAGTTTAAAGGTTTCCGTTTGGGCCTTAGTTACGATTACAATACATCAGCGCTTAATGCAGCTTC
The DNA here is from genome assembly GCA_946479435.1 of uncultured Sphingobacteriales bacterium. The sequence goes on from CAMLFX010000012.1 coordinate 30,821, forward strand.
TAACGGTAGAGGCGGCTTCGAAATATCACTTACTTACATAGCGGCTGATCCCCTGGATTTTGCTCGTAAGTTGACATATCCGTGCTCTCGTTTCTAACTTAGCGAAAAATTTTAAAAAGAAAGGGCAAAAAATTTTTTAAAGCCCTTTCTTTTTTTTAAACCAATTTATATTTTTATACCCATTAACAACGCTCACGCACATGAGAAAAAAATGGCTGCTCCTGATTCTGGCAACAGTTCTTGTAAGTTTTCAGTATGATGTAAACGCACAGCAACAACGTAAAGACAAATACAGAAACAAAGCAAACGACCCCGTTACGAAACTTCCATACTACAAAAAGTTGCGTTGGGCAGACAATCTGTTCCGTGAAGGAAGTTATTTTAATGCGATAGAATACTATCAGCAATTGAAACAAGAACAAGAGCGTAATCCATATCTGGCCTATCAATTGGCAGAATGTTATTCAATGACAAGGGATTATAAGCCTGCTGCTCAGTACTACGCCGAGGCATATTCATTTGCACCCAAAATATATCCTGAAGCACAATACTACTACGCGCTGAACCTTAAGAAACAAGGTGAGTACGAAGCCAGTATTGTACAATTCAATAAATTCATTTCAGACAACCCTAAAACGTTTAAAAAGCAAAAAATACGCGCTAAACGTGAAATAGAAGGTGCTGAAATGGCGTTGAACTCGGTTAAGAATCCGGAAGCAGTAAACGTAATAAACGCCGGCCCTAACGTAAATAGTGCCTATACTGAATCTGCTCCTTATCCGCTAGGCGATACTGCGTTGCTTTTCTCTACTATGCGCCAGAATAACGTAGTAGAAGTAGATAAGGCAAAACGCGATGAGTATATGGCTCGTTTTATGACGTCTCGTAAGCAAGACCATGTAGACCAGGTGGATTCTTTCCAATGGGCTATTAAGTTCAATGATGGCAACTTCAACTCTGACAAAGTACACGTAGGTAACGGTTCATATAGCCCTGGTGGCGATCGCTTCTACTTTACAAAATGTACTGAAGAAGATTCAATGAAAGTTATCTGTAAGATATACGTTTCTAAGTTTGAGAAATCGAAATGGACAGAACCTGAAGAATTGGGTAGCGGCATTAATGAAGGTGGCTCTAATACGCAACCAATGGCTGCGAAAGTTGGTAAGAAAGAAATATTGTTCTTCTCTTCAAACCGTACGTTGCAAGGCCGTGGTGGTTATGATATATGGTATTCCGTTATCGATCCCCGTAATGGCACCTACCGCCGCCCTCAAAATGCCGGTAAACAAGTAAATACCGACAGAAACGAGGTGACACCGTACTACGATGCTCGCGTTGGTAAGTTATATTTCTCTTCTGATGGCTGGGTGACAATGGGTGGTTTTGACGTATTCTCTGCTAATGGCGGACCGTCTCGCTACACTAACCTGAAAAACTTAGGTTACCCTGTCAATACTTCAGCCGATGAACTGTATTACATTAAAGATCCGGTTGGTAAACCAGATGCTTATGTGGTATCGAACAGGATAGGTTCAATAGCGTTGAAAAACCCAACATGTTGCGATGATATCTGGCGTATACAATACGAGCCGCAACTTACTGTAATAGGTAAAATAGTGGACAGAAAAAATAATGAACTTGTTTCAGATGTAGTTGCTAAAATGGTTGACCAAACAGGTGACCTGAAAACGTACAATTCTGAAGATGGCAATTTCGCTTTCAGTCTTTATCGTGGTAAATCTTACGTGATAACAGGCGATAAGCAAGGCTATGCTTCTACGCGAGCTTCTATCAATACAATGGATGTAAAACGTACTGATCCGGATGATACTGTATCTGTTACTTTATATCTTGATGAATTGACACAAGAATATCGTTTCCGCGTAAGCAACGTTTATTACGATTACGATAAAGCAGAACTAAGGCCTGAATCAATTACTGCGTTGGATACCCTGGTTGCATTCATGAGGGATAACCCATCACTTACTGCTGAGGTTTATTCTTTTGCCGATGCTAAAGGTACTGATGAGTATAACAAGAAACTTTCTGAGCGCCGCGCACAAGCAGTTATCGATTACCTGGTAACTGCAGGTATTGAAGCAAGCCGTATGGAAAGCAAAGGTTTTGGTGAATCGATGCCGGCAGCACCTAACAGCAAAAATGGCCAGGATAACCCTGTGGGCCGCCAGCTAAACCGTCGTACAGAATTCCGTATAGTAACAGATGTGCCTACACGCCGTATCCTGTTCAACAGCGCTAAGCCAGGTTCTATGGACGAACAGCAGAAGAACCTGCAGATCAATGAAAACCTGAACGACGAAGAAGAAGGTACTTCTGATGAAGGTTTTTCTGAGCCTGGTAGTAAAGTAAATAAAAACTAATACACATCTTTTTTAGATAATGAATGGCCGCAGTAATGCGGCCATTTTCTTTTTGCCTTATTTTGCGCATTCAAAAAAATCTCTGTTCAGATGGGTTATATCAGGGTTGTATTCAGCATAAACGATGAAGAGGTACAAAATATATTTATAGCTATGCTAAGCCAGCATGGCTATGAGGGGTTTGAACAGCAGGAGGAAGCCCTTGAAGCGTTTGTACCTGACGATAGCTTTAATGAAGAGTATATAAAGCAAATAGCAGGTGAGCACGGTATAAATTACCATACTGAGGTAGTGAAAGAACAAAACTGGAATGCCAGTTGGGAAGAAAATTTTCAACCCGTGATCATTGATGATTTTTGCAGCATTACAGCACATTTCCATAAGATAGATGTAACTACCCAACACCATATCCGCATCACCCCTAAAATGTCGTTCGGTACAGGCCACCACGCCACTACCAGGCTTATGATAAAGGCAATGCGCGAGATAGATTTTCAGGATAAGCTGGTGTTTGATTTTGGTACCGGTACGGGCGTCTTAGCCATACTTGCCGGGCAATTGGGTGCTAAAGCTATATTGGCTATTGACAATGATGAATGGGCCTATTTAAATGCGCAGGATAATATTACAATTAATGAGGCTGGCAATGTGGTAGTAAAGCAAGCAGTATTAGATGAGATACCGGCGGAAAAGTATGATATCATATTAGCTAATATTAACCGGCACATATTATTGCAGTATATGCAACAGCTAAAAAATATGCTGCTGCCAGGTGGTAAATTATTAATGAGCGGGCTACTGGTGGAAGATGAGGGTATAATTGTTGAAGCAGCAAATAGCACACAACTAAAACTTTTGCAAAAAACAGAAGATAATAATTGGATAGCATTATTGTTTTCGTAGGCGTAAATAATAAGATTTGTCAATCTGTATACCTGATTGTAATCTGTTATTATACAGTAGGTTATTGAGATTATTGGTATGTTAGGATTTACCGATTGTAAAGTTTAATTTTGTCAGCTTAACCCCGGAAAGAAAGAATGGATATAGCTTTTCTTATTGTTCTGGCTTACCTGCTAGGGTCTATACCAACGGCTGTATGGGTAAGTAAAAAAATATACGGAATAGACATCCGTGAACACGGTAGCGGTAATGCAGGCGCTACTAATACCTTCAGAATATTAGGTTCGAAAGCAGGATCGGCAGTAATGCTGATAGATATGCTTAAAGGTTTTTTAGCGGTCAAGCTTTCTATTTTTTCAAGTTTCGCCTGGACCAGCGAACCATTTGTAAACCTGCAGATAGTTTTAGGGCTGGCTGCGGTGGTGGGGCACATCTTCCCCATATGGGCTGATTTTCGCGGCGGTAAGGGTATTGCCACCTTATTTGGTATGATACTGGGCATACAACCGCTTGTAGCAGTAAGCCTGGTAGTAGTTTTCCTGCTAATGTTATTTCTTACGCGCTATGTGTCACTTAGTTCTATATGTGCCAGTATAGCTTTCCCGGTGCTCATCATGTTCATCTTTCGGGAGCCCGAATTAAGCTACCGCGTTTTTGCTATCGCAACGGCCTGCTTAGTAGTGCTTACACATCATAAAAACATCAACCGCCTCATTAACGGTAATGAAAGTAAAGTGCCTTTATTCCGTAAAAGAAGAATGAGAAGGCGCGGCGAAGAAGAATAGTTAAATCTCCCCTTGGTATAATACTTGTTTGCGAATATTTTAAATTGCTTTACCAATGAGAAAAATATTATTCGCATTTACTTCTTTAGCCTTAGTTACCACGTTATACTCCTGCTATAAAAATCCTGTTACAGGTCGTAGTTCTCTCAATCTTGTAGATGAGAGTACCATGAGGCAAATGGCCAACCAGGAATATGCAACTTTCTTAAGCACCAGTACCCCTGTAAAAGGTACGCGCGATGCGGAGATGGTACAACGTATTGGTACACGTATGGCTGCTGCGGTACAAACATACCTTACACAAAAAGGGCAGCAAAACCTGATATCAGGTTACCAATGGCAATTTAACCTGGTAAATAAAAATGAAGCAAACGCCTGGTGTATGCCTGGTGGTAAAGTAGTAGTATATACAGGTATATTGCCCCTTACACAAAACGAGGCAGGCCTTGCGGTGGTTATGGGGCATGAAATAGCGCATGCTATAGCACGTCATGGTAATGAACGCATGAGCCAGCAATTGGCAGTGCAGGCTGGTGGTGAAGCACTATCGGCAGCCATATCCAGCAAACCCGCTCTTACACAAAATATATTCAATAGTGTGTACGGCGTTGGGTCGTCTTTAGGTATATTGAAATACTCGCGCGAGCAGGAAAGTGAAGCCGATCAAATGGGTTTGATATTCATGGCACTGGCAGGTTACAACCCTAATGAAGCTGTCCCTTTCTGGCAAAGAATGGCCACAAAGAGTGGCGGACAGAAGCCACCTGAGTTTTTAAGTACACACCCAAGTGATGCGACGCGCATCAGCCAAATACAAAAATGGATACCTGAAGCAATGAAATATTATAAACCACAATAGCCTATTGCAACCGCTACCGCTATATAAAAAAATACTGAGCCTGGTTTATCCTGTGCTTGTAAAAACTGCGGAAGAGAGTGACAGACACCCTCTTCCGCAACTTTATTTATATCGGGGCCAATACCAGGTTGCTACCCACGATGCATTGTATTCTGATGGTACCCGTTACCGCCCGTTGAAAATCGCTTTTGCGCGCATAGAGAAAAAGCTGGTGCAGGTAAATAATGTGCTGGTTTTAGGCACCGGGCTGGGTAGTGCAGTGCATATATTGAATAATAAAGGTTACAGCCCAGCATATACCCTGGTAGATTATGATAAAGCTACACTCAGGTGGGCTATGGAACTGCTGCCACAAAAAGCAGCTGGCAGAACAATACCTGTACTGAGTGATGCCGAAAACTTTGTCCAAACAAACGATGGGAAATACGACCTTGTTGTGATAGATATTTTTAAAGGAAGGGTAGTGCCGTCATTCGTTATGACGAATGCCTTTTTACAAAACTGCCGCAGGTGTATGAAACCCGCGGCAATTTTAGTGTTGAATTATATGGTGAATAACGAGGCTGAATGGCAAGGTTCATTGCGTTCTTTCAGCGATGTGTTCCCTGAACACGATGTTATTACAATTGGCGTCAATCGCATATTGATAGCTACAGTTTAGCCGACTGTATGCGAAGCACCTTCCTGTTCTTCTTTTGTACACGCATTTTTTCGGGTACCAGTTTCAGTATTTCATCCATAAGGCTTTGCAGCAGGCTTAACCTCACAAAATGACTATTGGTTACCAGTCCTACTTCCCGTACCGGTTCCGGATCTTCAAAATAGCGCACGCGGTCTTGCTGGTCTTCATTAAATTCGAAAGTAGCCAGTTCGGGCAATACAGTCATGCCTTTGTTTTTATCAACCATTTTGCGAAGCGTTTCCACATTGCTCGATTCGTAGCGGAAGGGGCGTGCGGCCTGCAAGCGCTGTATTTGGTCGCTGCATAGGTCAAGTACCTGGTTGCGCATGCAATGGCCTTCATTCAGCAGCCAGATACGATCCAGTTCTATATCGCTTGCTGCTACCAGTTTTTTCTTCAATGCTTTTTCTTCCTGAGAAAAATAAGCCACAAAAGGTTCGTAGAATAAAGGATACTCTTTAATGCCCGATTCTTCTATTGGGGTGCTGATAAGCGCAGCGTCAATCTCGTTATTGCGCAGGGCTTTTATTATCTGGTCTGTTTCCAGTTCTTTTACCTGCAGTTTTACATCGGGAAAGCTAGTGCTATAGCCTTCCAGCAGGCCAGGTAATATATAAGGAGCTACTGTAGGTATTACAGCTATTTTAAAAGTGCCCATCATATTGTTTTGCTGGCTTTGTATCAGTTCGTGTATTTTATCTACTTCCGATAGGGCTATCCTAGCCTGGTCTACTATTGCCTCGCCTATTGCAGTAATAGCTATCGGGTGCTTATTTCGGTCAAACAGCTTTATACCCAACTCTTCCTCCAGTTTTTGTATCTGCATACTGAGGGTGGGCTGCGTAACGAAGCATTTTTCTGCCGCTGCTACAAAACTTTTATAAGTAGCCACGGCAACAACATATTCAAGTTGTGTTATGGTCATGTGTGTAGATTATTATGCAAACCTAATAGATTATGATGAGAAAGATATTCTTTTAGCAATTCAGTTAACTTTGCGCTGTTTATAGTACTTGCACATGCTTACTAAGCTAAAAATTGATAGCGCGTTGCCTGTTTGGCTGATAGATGTGCCGGCAGATATTGATCTCGCGGCTAAAGGCTTACAGCTACAAAAAAGCCTGGCGGGCAAGCAATTAATATCGCAGATATTGTTATTTGCTGAAAGCCGTAAAGCACTCAACCCTAAATTGGATAAAATAATCCCTCGCCTTGCTGAAAAAGCTGTGTTTTGGGTGGCTTACCCCAAAAAGAGCGGTAAAATACAGTCTGACCTGATACGCGATGAAGGTTGGGAGAAAATAGCTGAATACCAATATCATATAGTAAGTTCAGCAGCTATTAATGAAGATTGGTCGGCAGTGCGTATAAGCAAGATAGACGCTAATAAGGTGTATAAACGCAGTACGCCTATTGCTGAACGTACAGTAGAAGGTATAGACTATGCAAAGCGTACAGTAGCATTACCGGCCGACGCAAAGAAAGCAATGGAAGCATACAAAGGGCTTGAGGCATTTTTTAATGATATGTCGTTTACACATAAAAAAGAATATGTAGAAGCAATAGTGGAGGCAAAAAAGCCTGAAACAAGACAGCGCCGCATAGATAAGATGATAGAAATGGTGCTGGCGTTACAAGAAAAAAAGCATAAAAAATAATGAGTTACAAAAATATACCCGCGGGTGCAGTACTGCAGTTTATAAAAGACAATTTCGAAGGTAAGCTGGTTACAGAATCACGTTCGCCTGCAGGCAACTGGCTGGGTTTTACTTTAAATAGCATAGAAAAGGGTAAAGCGGTAATATCGCTTGATGTAAAAGCAGAAATGACCAACCCTTACCACAATATACATGGAGGTATGATGGCCCTGGTGATGGATGAAGTAATAGGTTGGGCAGTAATAAGCCTGGATAGCGAAAACTTTTATACTTCACTTAACCTGAATGTTGATTTCCTCTATGCAATAAAGCAGGGAGAACGATTGAAGGCAGTAGCTGAAGTTGTAAGAGCGGGTAAAAAAATAGTGCATGTAGAGTGCCGTGTATATGATATGCAGGAAAGATTGTTGGGTAAATCTACCAGCAACCTGATAGCTACCAGTATGAGGCCCGCTGATGGTGAACCGAAAGTGGCTAACTAAGAATTTACTTTATTTTTGAGTTTTTGAATAAATGCTGAACGGAAAGAAAATAGTAGTGGTATTACCTGCGTACAAAGCTGCGCTTACACTGCAACGCACATACGCCGAGATACCATTTGATATAGTGGACGATGTAGTATTGGTGGATGATTACAGCCCCGATAATACAGTTGAGGTAGGCCGTGAATTGGGCATCAGGCACATTGTGCGCCACGAAACCAATAAGGGTTATGGCGGCAATCAGAAAAGCTGCTATAAAGCTGCGCTTGAAATAGGTGCGGATATAGTGGTGATGGTACACCCCGACTACCAGTACACGCCTAAGCTGATACATGCTATGGCCGCTGTAATTGCCTACGATGTATATCCTGTTGCATTTGGTTCGCGTATATTAGGTAAAGGGGCGTTGAGAGGTGGCATGCCAATGTATAAATACATATTCAACCGCTTTCTTACACTTTTTGAAAACATAATGATAGGGCAGAAGCTAAGTGAATATCATACAGGCTACCGTGCATTTTCGAAGGAAGTATTGCGCTCTATTGATTTTACCTACAACAGCGACGATTTTGTTTTCGATAATGAAATGATATCGCAGGTATTCATGAATGGTTTCGAGATAGCGGAAATAACTTGCCCTACAAAATATTTTGAAGAAGCATCCAGCATCAACTTTAGCCGTAGTATGAAATATGGCAGGGGCGTATTGCGTGTCTCCCTGGTCCATTTCCTTCATAAGCTTGGGTTTATTAAAAGCAAGCTTTACAATAAGCCTGTTTAAAAATATTAAATAAAAAAGCCCTTAGATATTCTAAGGGCTTTTTTATTGCTCGTTAATATCTTACTCGATAACTGTTTTCAAAGTGGTTGTGTTACCCTTGTTTTGCAGCTTGGTGAAGTAAACACCTTTAGGCAAATTGGTTACATTAACCGGGTATGTGTTCAGTCCCGCTTCTGTATGCCATGTAAATACTTTTATCAACTTACCGGTTACATCGTGCATCGTAATAGTAATTGTTTCGTTGCCTTTTGAAGCATAGTCAATAACAAAAGAACCATTGCCAGGGTTAGGGAATAATGTGTAAGGACTGTTTTGTTCGGCAATAATGTTTTTTACACTATTAGTTTGCCATGCTTGTTTTACCGCACCATAAGCATTCACCTTGCCATGTCCCCATGTACTATTGCCTGCTGCGGGTAGGCTGCCGGTAAAATTATCTTGTATAGCAGTTTCAAAAAGAATGGTTTTCACTATAGCGGGAGTAAGCTTTGGATTGGCCTGAAGCATCATTGCTACAATGCCCGATACTGCTGGCGATGACATAGATGTTCCGCTTAGCATGGCGTACACATAATCCCTGCCATTGCCGGGGTTATTGAATGTATGTACTGCATACTGATAACTATCGCCACTGGGAGTAAATGTAGGGTCGTATGAGCTAACTGCTGAAGCCACGGTAAGGCCCGGTCCTGTTATATCCGGCTTAATGCGGTTGTCGATAGTGGGGCCATGGCTGGAGAACGGTACCAGGTCACCTTTAGATACATAGCTGGTGTAAGATAACGAGTTGCCATTGAGGTTTGTAAACCGTACTTTCGAGGCATAGGCGCCTATACTTATGGCACTTTCGCTGGCGGCAAGATCGCTTATTGTAATATCTGTATTGCCATTTACCGCCCAGGGTTTACCATAGCTTTCAAAGGAACCGTAATAGCCTGTTGTTTCATGCACAAAGCTGTTCCAAAAATGTATGGTGCCGCTGTTCCCCTTTACTGCTATACCAATGCTATCGGTCACCTTGCTATAAACGTCTAAAAATATACGTGGCTTGCCATTGAATTCGGCACTGCTCGTTACGCAGTCAACAAAAAGTGTATCGTTGTTAGTGCCTATCATGTATTTGTTGTATACAACATTGGCAGCGCACATATAACCTGTACTATCTATTGCTGCCCCGTCGCGATACAGTATAACCTGTGCGCAAAATGTTTCACCTGTTTCGCCCCAAATGTCCACCCAGGTTTTCTTGCCTATCGGGCTCTCCGCAATATCTAAAAAGGTATGGACTATAGTATCTGTGCCTGTGAATGTCTTTTTTATATGAATATTATTCTCACCGTTGTTGCCACCAGAGCAAACAAAAACTTTTCCTTCACCTACTAAGGCCGATAGTGCCTGGCTGAATAACGAACTGCCATCTCTAGGGCCCAGCGGGCTGCCCCAGCTCAGGTTTACAACCGCAGGTTTGTTTTGGCTGCTTGCATATTGAAATACATAATTGATACCATCAATCATATCCGATGCGCCTGTGTTTATCCATTGGCTTTTATCGGGTGTTATACCCACCATTACCAGTTCCGATTGATAGGCAAAGCCCCTGAACTTACGGTTATCGGTACTGCCACCGTAGCCCGAGCCTGCGGCAATACCACCTACGTGTGTACCGTGGGTTATATTGCGGTCGGTACCTTTGGCCCACATAGCAGCAGATGTAGTCATTTCATTGCCATAGGTAAAGCCGGGGGGTGGCATGCCCGTAGTTTTCTGCTCCCATACTTGCTTTATACGGTAGTTGCTATTGGTTGTATCGAAAAAGGTAGGGTGCGAATAATCGAAACCGGCATCTACAATACCTACTATCACACCATCGCCCGTAAAAGGGCAGAATAGGCCAATACCTTGCTGTACTGAATCGGCGCGTGTTTGCTTTCTTGCTTCATCAAGCATCGGTGCCGATGGTTCATCTAGCTGTATATAGTCAATCCCTTTTATCTGGCAAAAACTGCTCACGCTGTTATAGGGTATTTGTACGGTCCATACTCTGCCGCCTTTAGTGCCAACATGTACACCTAGCTGCTGCATTTCTTCCGGTGCATTACCTGCATTGTCTTTCATTTTTATAATGCCGGATACATTCAAATTGCTCTGCGCATCATAGTTATATACGTAGCCGTCAATATGGTTTTGTAATGCGTTTTTATGTTGCTTTTGCAAGAACAATTGCGTAAGGGGCGATAGCTTTGGAAGGGTATTTTCTTCTTTCTGCGCAAAAAGGGATGTAGCAGGTAAAGCCGCTATCAGCAGGGTACTGATCAGTTTTTTCATAAGGAGCCAATTGTTATAAAAGTATCACTTATTTATCAATTGGTAATAGGAGGCAGATCGCTCTTAAACACCTTATTAAGTGGCTTTGGAAGCGGCTTTTTTACAGTAAACCGCTTAACGATTGAAAAACGGATATTCCCTGTTTCATATTCTTGCCAGGTATTAGGTGTAGGACTGGCATTATGTGTTATATAGTCTACAGTGTGTAAGCCTATAAAAAATCTCTCTGAATTGTAGCCGGCAGCAACGCGCATTGTACCACTAAGATTGAGGCCAAAACCGGTACGTGTGGCATCAATCCTGGTATCTTTTAGCTGTGTATAGTTGCCACCTATTCCCGCCAGCAATTCACCCATTATAAAAAAGTGCTTGGCTATAACAAATGTGTGCGCATAACCTGCATTGGCAGTAAGGTTCACAAAACCTGTCTTATTGAAATTGACACCATCAAAAAAAGTTTTATCTGCAATTGCAGAGGGTATTACCGATGAGTCGGCCTGCATATTCACATAATGAAAACCACCACCTGCAAGGAATGAGCCTGCACTTTTCTTTTGCCATTCATTTTGTAAATATGCAGCGCGGTAAGAGAATCTTTTATTATTGAAAATATATTCAACGGTAGCGCCCAGTGTTTTAGTTTTAATATCGGGGCGGCGCATATAGCTGTCAATACCTGGGTAGGTACTTAAAGCATCCCTGTTAGCCAAATAATAACCATTGTAAAACTGCGCATAAAGGTCTATAGTTATCTTGCGCATGTACACATAAGACTGCAAGTCTAAAAATTTCGTCTTCCCATACTTGTCTTTGTCATTATTAATAAATGGAGCTGGGAAACCTATATTGATTGTAAGGAACTTATAAGTACCCCCGAAACCAATGTTCATATTTGAATTGGGGCGATATACAAGTCGCTCATTGTAGCCATTATGTCCCAATTTATACCCAGTAAATTTATTTGAACCATATATCCTGAAAGCGAACATATCAGATAGGTCAGCTACATACTCGTTGTCTGGCGCGGGGTTTAGTTTTGAGAGGATCTGTGCCTGTAGCGTGTTTACACAAGCTAATAGCGATAAATAACATAGTAAATAGGCCCTTTTCAACAAAATATTATAGTTTGTTTAGTAGTTTAATAGTCAAAAATTAAGCCGCTTTGTTTTTGTGACAAATCTATCATAACTGGTTGGTATAATATTGTTTACAAATAATCATCAGCACAACCACGGAAACATGAATGCAATCAATATAAAAAGGATAAGCCTTTATCTGCTTATACTGCTCATAGGCGTAGTAGTAGTATGGCAGTTGTATTACTTCGTACCCGGTTTTCTTTTAGCGGTTACATTATATATTCTGTTACGGAAAACCTATTTCCGTTTAGTAGAGCAACGCGGCTGGAAACAGCCATTGGCGGCATTTATACTCATTCTGCTTACCATACTCATATTGGCTATACCTGTTTGGGCTATTGTAGAAGTACTGATACCGAAAGTCAATTACCTGATCACAAATTCAAACCAGTTAATAGCTAAGGGAACGCTCATGCTTACGCAGATCAAACAAAAGTTTCCTCAGATACAAATAAGCCAGGCGCAATTGCAGGCAGGTATACAGAGGGCCGCTATGCTTTTGCCCGGTATACTAGGCACTACCGCTTCAGTTATTACCAATTTTGTTGTGGCACTGTTCGTTGTATATTTCATGTTTATTGGTGGCAGAAAGATGGAGCATGAGCTATTAGAAGTTTTGCCGTTAAAGCCCGAAAGCAAAATGTCTATCTGGAGAGAAACGCATAAGCTTGTTGTTTCAAATGCTATCGGTATCCCGGTATTGGCATTCCTTCAGTCTATTGTTGCGGCACTGGGTTACTGGATATTTGGTGTGCAGGAATTTCTTGTATGGGGGTTAATGACCGGTGTATGTTCATTGCTGCCCGTAGTAGGTACTATGATCATATGGGTGCCCATTGTTGTATATATGTTTGCTGTTGGCGATACCGGCCATGCTATCGGTTTAACACTTTACAGTGTTGTTGTAATATCCAATATCGATAATGTGCTTCGTTTTACTATACTGAAAAGAATTGGCGATGTGCATCCGTTGATAACTGTATTTGGTGTATTGCTGGGCTTACAGCTTTTTGGCATTATGGGGCTGATATTTGGGCCCCTGTTTATATCATATTTTATTTTGCTGGTTAAGGTGTATAAAGCAGAATTTGAGGAAGAAAAATAAATTGACCTAATAAACTTATTTCTATGCGCTGGCTGAAATTATCACTGAAAATAATTGGTGGCTTTATACTACTTGTAATTATACTATTTGCATGTGTTATAGGTTATGTAAATCTTAATAAGAAACAAGTACTTAAAGCTGTTACCGAACAACTGAACGAAAACATAAGCGGCACATTAAGTATTGAGAATATGGAGCCTACACTTATACGCGGCTTTCCGGGTGTTTCTATATCCTTACAAAACGTATTGCTGCGCGATAGTTTATGGGATCAGCATAAGCACGACCTGCTGCGCGCTAAAGAAATATATGTATCTGTAAATGCGTTCTCCATTTTAAGAGGTGCGCCACGCATACGCGATGTAAGTATCAATGATGCGGATATTTACTTATTTACCGATAGTAACGGCTATACAAATACCCGTCTGTTCACACCCAAAGCACAGCGCGACACAACAAAGAAAAAAGGGCAGCCGCGCATTAACCATCTCTTCTTCAATAATGTAAACCTGGTATTTGAGAATAAGACAAAGAATAAACTGTTCAACCTTGATATAAAGAACCTGGAAACAGTACTCGATTATAACCTGCAAGGTGGTTGGGATGCTGAAATAGATATTAATGCTGTTGTAAAACAATTCAATTTCAACACCGATAAAGGCAGCTTCTTAAAAGGCAAGAAACTAAAGGGTGAGCTTAACATTACTTACGATAAAGCAGCACAAACACTCACCATACCTAACCAGGAGCTGGGGATAGACGACGATGATATAGAGTTAGGGGGTAAGTTTGTTTTCGCTACAACGCCATCTACATTCGAATTGAATATCAAGGCAAATAATATTCAGTATAAGAATGCAACATCACTACTGTCACAAAGCATTTCAGGCAAAATAGGCATACTCGATTTCGAAGACCCTATAGATATACAGGCATCTTTGAAAGGCAGTATGAAATACCGCGATACCCCTTTAGTAAAAGTTAACTGGCAGATAAAGGACAATACTTTTAAAATACCTGGTGGCGAAATAAAGAAATGCAGTTTTAATGGTACGTTCTTCAATGAACATATTGCAGGTAATGGCCGCAGCGATCACAATGCTATCATCACAATTACAGGCTTGAAAGGTGAATGGGCGGAAATACCTTTTAGTTCCGATACCATACGCATAACAGATCTGATAAGTCCTGTTCTACACGGCAGGTTCCTTTCAAAATTCCCTGTAACAAAGATCAATCCTTTATTGGGCGGCAATACTTTTCATTTTGATAAAGGAAATGTAGATGTTAACCTGTTGTATAAAGCAGGTATCCGTAATAACGACACCACGCAGCCATACATATACGGTACCATAAAACTTACTAATGCAGCAATGACCTATGTGCCTCGTTCTATGACGTTTAAAGATGCCAGCGCGACACTTAAGTTTATGGGCAGCGATCTGTTTCTGGATAATGTAAGATTGCAAAAAGGTAATACAGCGCTTTCTATGAAAGGCAGCCTAAAAAACTTCCTGAATTTATATTACACGGCGCCTGAAAAAATATTGCTCGACTGGCATGTGCGCAGCCCTTTGATAAACCTGAGCGATTTCAAATCTTTTCTTACCAAAAGAAACGACCTGTCAGTAGCACGCAAATCAAACAGCAGCGCAGGTAATGTTGGCAAAATATCCAACCAGCTGGACAAAGTTTTGGCGGCCAGTAGCGTGCACATGGACGTGAAGGTGGATAAACTTATATACCAAAAGTTTGAAGCAACTGATATAAATGCTGATGTCACGCTTACCAATACCGATATTACCCTAAAGAACTTTATAGTAAAACACGCCGATGGTTCGCTGAAGATGGATATACGCTTGCTGCAACAAGGGCCCGTCAATAATTTTACTATAAAGACAGATGTAGCGCATGTAAACATAGCTAAGTTCCTCTATGCTTTCAACAATTTCGGGCAAACATCTATTACCGATCAGAATGTAAATGGCGCGCTAACTGCAAATATCAATGTGTCTGGTGCGGTGAAAGACGATGGTACGCTTATGCCCCGTTCATTTAATGGTACTGCATCATTCCAGTTTGAAAACGGCGCCCTGATAAATTTCGAACCACTTTTAAAGATCAGCAAATTTGTATTTCGCAGGCGTAACCTGGATCATATCACTTTCAACACAATTAAAAATAAGTTCGATATAAAAGGCGACAAGATTACTATCTATCCAATGAGTATCGAATCGAGCGCGATAAACATGAATGTGGAAGGTATTTATTCCTTCGCAGCTACCGGCACCGATATAAATGTAGATATACCCTTGCGCAACCCCGATAAAGATGAGCTGATAGATGACAAGGAACTAAGAGAGGAAAGGAATATGAAAGGAATAGTGATACACCTGAAAGCAGTAGATGGAGATGACGGTAAAGTAAAAATAAAATGGAATCGCAAAAACGATGCGGTAGGTGAGGGGGCAGATTCTACAAACACCGAAAAGGAAGAACCTAAAAAGAAAAAAAGAGGGCTACGTGGTTTATTTAAAAAGTAGCCCTCTTTCCTTAGTATTATTATTAAGCCTGTTTTACCAGTTGTATTTCGGCTTGTATTTTTATTTCATCGCTTACTACTACCTGACCGGCTTCAGTTACAGCACTCCAGGTAAGCCCAAATTCTTTACGGCTTATTTTGCCCGATACAGTAAATCCGGCTTTTGTTTGCCCGTAAGGGTCAACTACAATACCACCATACTCCACATTTAGTGTTACAGGTTTGGTTGTCTCTCTTATGGTAAGGTCGCCGGTAAGCTTAAACTCATCGCCACTACCTTCCATTTTAGTGCTTGTAAACTTTATTTCGGGGTTGGTTGCTACGTCAAAAAAATCTGGCGATTTTAAGTGTCCGTCGCGTTGTTCGTTATTAGTACTTATGCTATTCACATCAGCGGTAACAGTAACGTTTGCACCTTTCGAAAAATCATCTCCCTCGGTAGTCGCTTCCACGTTAAATGAGCTAAAGTGACCTGTTACAGTCGTTATCATCAGGTGTTTTACTTTGAATTGTAATTCAGAGTGTGTCGGGTCAAGCTTCCAGTTTGTTGCCATAATTTAGAGTGTTTTAAATTTATGTAATTATTGTAGGTACAAAGGTAAATGAATTTATTTAATTTGATAGGTTAAGTTTATGCTAATCATCGATACTAAAATAGAGCCAACTTATTGTACAGTATTTGTACATTTGTGCAAATGCGTTTAAATGAATTGGGAAAGAGTTAATGAGAAGCTAAGCGTACTGTCAGATGCTGCCAAATATGATGTATCCTGCTCTTCAAGCGGCAGTAAACGCCAGAACAAGGACAAAGGGCTTGGAAATGCCAGTAATGGAATATGTCATAGCTATAGTGAAGACGGCAGGTGTATTTCGTTGCTCAAGATCTTGCTAACTAACTTCTGCATTTACGATTGTGCCTATTGCGTATCGCGCCGTAGTAACGATGTAAAGCGCGTGGCGTTTACAGTAGAAGAAGTGGTAGATCTGACTATCAATTTTTATCGCCGCAATTACATCGAGGGGCTTTTCCTTAGTTCAGGTATTTTCAAAAGTCCCGATTATACAATGGAGCGTTTAGTACGCGTAGCTAAAACATTGCGGCTTGAACATAACTACAATGGCTACATACACCTGAAAACCATTCCAGGTGCCAGTGATGACCTGATGCGGGAAGCAGGCCTCTATGCCGATAGGCTGAGCGTGAATATTGAAATGCCATCGGAACAAAGCCTGAAAAAACTAGCACCTGAAAAGAACGAAGCAGATATAGTGCGCCCTATGTCTTTTTTAAACGATACTATAAAAGGGCTGAAAGAAGAGCGTGAACTCATTAAATCAGCTCCTGTATTTGCCCCGGCGGGGCAAAGCACGCAGATGGTAATCGGCGCCACACCCGAAACTGATAAAGACATTATGTTCAAAGCAGATAGCCTGTATCGCAACTATTCACTAAAGCGTGTTTATTATTCAGGCTACGTACCTGTAAGCAGCGATGATCGCCTGCCTGCGTTGCGTTCGCCGGTGCCCTTTGTAAGGGAACACCGCCTATACCAGGCCGATTGGCTGATGCGCTTTTACCGCTTCAAGGTAAATGAAATTGTAAGCGATGCTGACCCTGTATTACCAACAGACATAGACCCTAAGTTAAATTGGGCGTTGCGCAACCTGCACCTCTTTCCGCTCGATATTAATAAGGCCGACTATGAAATGATAATGCGCGTTCCGGGTATAGGTTTAAGCTCTGCCTTGAAGATTGTACAGGCGCGGCGCTTTGGCAAGCTGGGGTGGGAACATCTTAAAAAAATAGGCATTAGTATCAATAGGGCTAAGTATTTTATTAC
>CAMLFX010000013.1 GCA_946479435.1 uncultured Sphingobacteriales bacterium
AATTGCCTACTGCAGTGGCAATAGTTATATTGGCAATTTTACGATACAGTTTCCCCGTAAAGCAAATTGTCCATATAAGGTTGATGGTAAATAGAAATGGGATGTTTAAGGATAACAGAAAGAATTCAAGTGCATTATTGCTACCATACTTACCTTTAAAAACAGTATCGAGTACAGGAGCCCACAAGATATTTAACACAAGGGGAATAAGTACTGCAATGAATATTTCGATGTGAAAAATATTCTTCACAATGTTTTTTTTATCATCATCCATTTTCATTTCAGCAGATAATAACCTGGCAAATTTAGCCAGCAATATAGGCGCTATCACAGTTATAGGCAACCGGGCCAATTCAAATGCCCTGTATGCAAAGGAATATTCGGCCGTCATAGCCGAAGTGCCTAAAATACCAAGTAACACCCAATCTATTCTCGACAGGCTGGAATCGAATATAACAGATATATATTGCGGCAGCGATTCCTTTACCAGCTTTTTATATGCCAGCCATCTTAACCGGAACTTGAAATTTTGATTTTTACGCACATATAGTAAAAGAGAGAAAAATTCAATTGCTGCACACAATATCATAATGCCTACAGCTACTTGTATACTTAATCCAGCACCTTTTACATATACCAGCGATAAAATGATCTTCAACGTATTGCTACATACTGCTATAATACCATAAGGAGTAAACCTCTGTTTTGCATTCAGCATCTGCTTCAAAGGGGTAGCCATGTAAGTAAATGCCTGCGCTATAAAGAATAATGGTAAAAAGTGCAGCTCAACCTTATGAGTTATGGCCGAGAGAATTGCTAATGTAATAAGTGCAATTGCCGAACCGGCAAACGCATGTAATAGAAAGGCGGTGGCAGCCCAGTCGGACCGGGAAGAAACTGCTATACGCCTAAAAACTACCTGCTCCATTCCCAGACTAAGCAACGTAGTTATCATTATACATAATGCATTTGCCCAGCTAATTATTCCAAAATCGTCTTTAGATAGATAAAATGAAGCTATAAGAAAAAAAGTAACTCCTAAAACCTGTACAGCAATAGCCTGCAATCCTGATGAGAATATATTTTTTAAGAGGTTACTTTTCAATGAAACGCATATTTTTAAACGGCGGGTAAAATTAGCATTAATCAACTACTTTTGTTGTATGCTGCAAGCAGGTTGGCTTAAACAGATGCCGGGATACTTAATATGCGTCATCGCATTTTTTATTCCATTCCCGTTCATTTTTAGCTCTGTTTCCATTATCCTGCTTGTAATATTCTGGCTACTCCAAGTCAATTTTAAAGACATCTTCAGCAGTATAAAGCAAAGAAAGCTACTTTGGCCGTGGATTATTTTTTATCTATTACATACCATAAGTTACTTCTACAGCGAAAACAAGCAAGGTTCAGCTTTCGATCTGCAGGTCAAATTAAGTTTAATAGTATTTCCTTTAGTTATTGGCACCGGCAATATTAATATGAAACTATTTGGCAAAATTATTCTGTCTTTTGCCACGGGAATAGCTGTTATCGCTGTATTTTGTTTTATACGCGCTTTGAATATCTGGCTCGAGACCGGCAGCACTGCCATGTTTTTTTACCACAACCTTGTTAACAACCTGGACGCAAATGCTATCTATATGTCCTGGTACGCCCTACTTGCTATATCGGCTCTATTATTATTTCCCTGGGGTAATTATGCTCCTAAAATCCCTAAATGGATAAGAATAATAATTTTATTAATATTATCTGTATTTGTTATAGTATTATCATCGCGTTTGCTGCTCACCTTATTTTTCGTAGTAACAATCCCTGTGTTCTTTTACAACCATGCCAGGAATACCAAACTTACAACAGGCAAAATATTAGCCGCCAGTACTATTATCATTGCCATACTATTACTTGTTTTTACTACTAAAAACCCCATAAAGCAACGATATGATGATATTTTACACAAAAACTTTAGCCAGGTTTGGTTAACAGATTATAGCAATGTTGAAGACAGTTCTTTTAGCAATTTAACGCTAAGACTCTTTATCTGGAGAGTTGGTTTTGAGAATATTAAAGAACACAAACTTTTTGTATATGGTGCTGGTAATGGCGATGTTACCATATTGCAAAATGCAAAAATGGCTGAGTATAAAATCCGTAATATGAATTCAACCGACCCTGCCGCCCGGTCCAATCTACAAAACATCAATACGCACAATATGTTTTTACAGTCGCTAATGATGTTAGGTATTCCAGGGTTACTTATGTTTATTCTTATTATTGTATTACCATTTCTATATTTAAATAAAGTAGGTGAAGCTAAATACATATACATAATATTCAATATTGTTTCCTTCCTGTTTATGATGCAAGAATCTGCATTGCAGTCGCAAGCTGGAGTAGTTTTCTTTTCGCTGTTCTCTATGATATTTTATAGCATTAGCTATTCATTAACATCTCATAATTATCTTAAAAACAATTAATTATTAATTTTTTTAAAAAAAATATAGTTATTCCATAAATTTGACACGATTTTTGCTGTTAAGAGGATAATCACAGCAAACGTAATATTACATTAAGATTTAATGGAACAACCCTTTGTCATAAAATTTCCCACGGTACAACCTTCACGCCCCGCTGCCCCCCAGTCGGATGTAGCAGAAATACGTGAAATGTTCCGTGAAATAAATCATAGGTACATGGTTTATCAGCCACCAGCATACTATGCTTCCATTAAAAGATTTATGGATATTGCTATTTCTATGACATTCATATTACTGGTAATGTCATGGCTATACCCTATAGTTGCACTGCTGATTAAGTTAACATCAAAAGGACCTGTTTTTTTTATACAAAAACGTACAGGATATAAAGGTGCGGAATTTGATTGTTTTAAATTTCGTACAATGTATGTAAATGCTGAAGCTGATACCAAGCAAGCAACGGCTAATGATAAACGCATCACTTTCATAGGTAAATTTTTACGTGCCACACACCTTGACGAAACACCACAATTCTTTAATGTTTTGATAGGCGACATGAGCATTGTTGGCCCACGCCCGCACATGTTATATCATACACGCCATTATGCACAAAATATACCTTATTACAACCTGCGCCATGAAGCTACCCCAGGCATGACGGGCATGGCCCAGATAAAAGGGTATATAGGTGAAATAAATATAGACCGCGAACTAAGAAAACGTGTACAATGGGATATATATTACTTGAAGAATCGCAGTGTATGGCTTGATCTTACTATTGTAATTACCACCTTTGCGCAGGTAATCAGTAAAGCTTTTTCAGGGTTCTTTGCTAAGAATTAACAGTCCGTAATCTTACTTAAATATTTTTCTGTTCTCGTTTTTTATGCTATCTTTTGGCATAGAAAACGAGATTTTTTATGCCCATTATACTTACTGCAACCGATTATTCAGAAGTAGCTAATCACGCAGTAGATTACGCATGCAGCATGGCGCAAACTTATGCAGCTAGTGTTACGGTAGTACATTCATTTATTATACCTGTTGTAATAAGTACCGATACACCAATGCCAGCTATTTCTATTGAAGAGGCCAGAAATATTGCAATAGAACGTATGGATGCATTAATTACTGAGCTTAAAACCAGATATACAGGTATTGATATAAGGAGCGATATAACATATGGGGATATTACAGATAGCCTGCAGGAATATACCGAATCGGTACAGCCATGGATAATTGTAATTGGCAACAGTAGCAGCGAGGATACAAATTTTTGGCCGGGAAGCAATCTTATTAATTCACTTAAAGGATTGCCGTATTTAGTTTTAGCAGTACCAGCCAATGCAAGCTATAAGCCAATAAAGAATATATGTTTTGCCTGCGACTATAAAAATACCGATGAACATTTACCTGCCAATGATCTTATAAAGATTGTAACGGCTACAGGCGCCAAGCTGCATATATTAAACGTCACCAAAAACAAGGACGGTGAGGAAGGTGTAACTACAGTGCCAAATTTATTGAAAGATCTGTTGGAAACCATTACTCCTGAGTACCACTTTGTTGATGGTGAAGATATAGACGAAAGCATACAACAATTTGTGACTGAAAAAAACATGGATTGGCTAGTGGTAATGCCTCATAAACATGGTTTTTTCGAAGGCTTGTTGCACAGGAGCCATACTAAAGCTATGGCTCGTATGAGCCATGTCCCATTAATGGCACTACATGAGGTAAATAAATAAGGAGCTTTAAAGAGCCCCTTATTTATTATTATTTTGAGATTTTTTATTTCCTTTCAGCATCTTTTTTGCCAAATTAAAACCAATATCCAGTAGCTTCCATTTCAGGTAGCCTCCCAGTACTTCTATTGCAAGCTTTTTTATAATACCCCCTCCTTTTCGACCCATTTTGCCTAAAAGAGGACCAGCAAGAGAAAGTGCAATATTGACAGGTAAAGATTTAGCTCCCCCAAAAAACTTAGCAATTACAGACACCCAATCGATACCATCAGTATCGGTGTCGTCTTTGTTCAATTTCGTTTGCGTTAAACCTGCCCAAGGGTCTTTCATATGCTTGCGTGTCACCTGCTCTTCACGCATTAGCAATTGCTTCTCGTGTTTCAGTTCCGCAAGGCTTCGCAATTTCTTATTATATAGTTTCATCGCAGCAGTTAATTTGAAAATTAATGGCTCTTATCCTCTGCTTCGTCTTCGCCATCATCGTCTTCGCTGGCAGAAGTAAGAACATTAATAAATAAACCACTAAATAGCCTTAAAATGTGTTTTCTTAATGCAACGAACAAAAGAATTAATAAGACATAAATGCCCGACGTAATAAGGAAACCACCGGCACGCGAATCTACCACCTCGGTCATATACTCACCTAAGCCTATGCCAAAGAAAATAAATATTGCCAGGAGTATGAATAGGATTACTATAATATAAAGAAGATAGCTCATTACGTTTGAAACGTGTTCTATAAAAGTGAGCTTCATCATCTTCACTTTTACATCAACGTAATCAGCCACCTTCTCTTTTACCTTACCAAAGATATTTACCATTCTTTAGTTTTAAACGTTGTAAATCTCTTCTTCAAGGTCTGCCGCCTGCTTGCTAAATTTCCCTTTAAGATTGCTCAAGCGGTCTTTTACCTTTTCCATATTCTCGCTACGCGTATCTTTATCGGTAGCTAAAATATATCCGACTGCAGCGCCAATCGCAGCGCCAATTAGTAGTGTAGCAACTGTTTTACCTGTGTTTGCCATAGTTGTTAATTTAGTTTTTCAATGATAGATTGATACCTCAAAACTACTAAATATCATGCCAAGACTTTGATTGGCAGGTATATAATTGGCAAGATTTTAATAAAATAAAGTGAACGCAACAATTAACGGGAAACACACAACACGAAATGAACATTATTAACTCTGACAATTTAAAGCAATACCTGTTAATTGCGCTTATAGTAGTTTTAGGCATTACTTTAGGTAAGCAACTATATGAGTTCTTCCCAGGCTTGCTTGGTGCTGTTACCCTATATATTCTTATGCGACAGTACTTCTTTAGGCTTACTGTAATAAAAAGTTGGAAGAAATGGGTTGCAGCAACTGTTTTTATTCTAGGATCCATCATTTTGTTTGTTGTGCCTGTGGTTATAATGATCCAAATATTATTGCCAAGGCTTGCAGAATTTACCAGCGACCCCGCGAAGCTTTCCTCTATGCTGGACGTCTTAACGCAAAAGCTAAAGCATATTTCTCCCATGCTGGATATTTCGCCGGAGCAGATAGATTCACTTACACAAAATATCACGTCATCGCTGCCAACCGTATTATCGGCAACACTGAATATGGTTACCAATGCCGTATTGGCTTTTTTCATTTTATATTTTATGTTGGTTGACGGGCGGAAAATGGAATACACCATTCAAAAGTATTTACCACTACAGGATACTAATATTGATAACGTTTGGAATGCAACTAGGGTAATGGTAGTATCAAATGCTATTGGCATACCAGTATTGGCTGCATGCCAGGCAGTGGTAGCCATGTTGGGCTATTGGATATTCGGTATAGAATCGTATATACTATGGGGAGTACTGACGGGTATATTTTCGTTAGTACCTATAATAGGCACTGCCGTTATTTGGGTACCATTATGTATTTATCTTTTTGCAACCGGACAAAGTGGCGCAGGTGCCGGTTTATTGTTTTACTCGCTGCTGGTAACTGGCAGTATAGATAATATACTTCGTTTTACTATACTAAAAAAACTGGGAGATGTGCACCCTATCATTACCGCACTGGGCATTATAGTGGGCATACCACTATTCGGTTTTATGGGTTTTATTTTTGGGCCCTTGCTTATATCCTATTTCCTGCTTCTTATAAAAATATACCGGGTAGAGTTTGCACCACGCAATAATATTGCAGAAAAATAATACTACTGCTTGTAATACCTGTTTTCGTCAATATACTTCCATACCGCATCAGGCATCATGTAGCGGACAGACTTATCGGCCTTTATTTGCTTCCTGAGAAAGGTGGATGATATTTCAAGCAGAGGGGCATCCAGAATATTTATTTTAGCATTGTATGTTTCAGTTATCTCAAAACCCGGACGCTTGTACACTATAAACGAATAGTGTTGTACCAGTTGTTCATAATTTTTCCACCTGGACAGGTTTTGAAAACTATCTGATCCGATAACAACAGAAAATTGCTCCAGCGGGAAACGTTCAGTTAAATATGTTAGTGTATCTATAGTGTACGAAGGTTTGGGCAAATGGAACTCCACGTTACTTGCCCTGAACTTATTATTATCTTGTATAGCCAACTCTACAAGGTGAAGACGGTCGTACTCATTCAGTAAAGAATGTGCGTCTTTTAAGGGGTTGTGAGGTGATACTACAAACCATATTTTGTCTACATCACTATTCTCTACTACATGATTGGCTATAATGAGGTGGCCTATGTGGATGGGATTAAAACTACCAAAGTACAAACCTATGTGCATGGCGCAAATGTAATTAAAACAGCTATGCGAATATTGGCAAAACCGGAATTAAGTTAAAAGTAATATCTCTATACCAGGGCTACCGGCGTTACCATTATCTTTTCCGCGTCGCTACGGCGTATGCTGAGGTAATAGCCGGCAATTTGTATGGCAAGAGGATCGCCCATTGGCGCTATCATCTGTATCCAAACTGGTTCGCCGGGTATGCAGCCCATTTCCATAAGTGTAAGTTGAAAATCACTCTGTTCGTGGTGTTTTATTACAGCACGTTTGCCGGCAGGCAGCTTTGAAAGCGGCACAATCTGTTCCTCTATCACATTCATTTGCAATGCAAAGGTACATAAATAAAAAGACCTCGAAAATGTTTCCGAACTTCGCACAAAATCAATTTAATAATGCCCGCCCGATTTTATGAGCAGGATGTAAAAGCCAGGTTAAAAAACAAACGCAAGCTATCCAGCTTCCTCGATACAATTGTGAGAGAACATAATAATGTTAAAAAAGTAGATCTGACATACGTGTTTTGCACCGATAAATATTTGCTTCAGATCAATAATGACTTTTTAGCACATGATACTTTTACGGATATTGTGACCTTCGATATGAGTACGAAGGCAGATGAACTGATTGGAGAAATGTACATTAGTGTAGAACGTATAGCTGAAAACGCACACGAATTTTCGGTAAGCTATGACGAAGAACTGCACAGGGTTATTTTTCATGGTGCGCTACATTTATGTGGATTCAAAGACAAAAAAACAAGCGACAAACAAGAAATGCGCAAACAGGAAAATATATGTTTACAACAATACTTTAGCAGTAAATGACACCAGAGATACTATTTGAAAATGATGATATGCTTGTTGTAAACAAGCCTGCAGGCTTGCTTGTAATACCCGACAGGTTCGATACCAGCGCCACTTCGCTTAACCGCGTGCTGGAACAAAAACTACAACAAAAAATTTGGGTGGTACACCGCCTTGACCGGGATACCAGCGGCGCTATTTGCTTCGCCAAAAACGAGGAAACTCACAAATATCTTTCCAGCATCTTCCAGGAACATAAAGTAGGTAAATATTACCTGGGCCTGGTGCATGGCAGGGTAACCCCTGAAGAAGGAACTATTGAAAAACCAATAGCTGAGCACCCGGCCATAAAAGGGAAAATGATAGTAGCTAAAAAAGGGAAACCTTCTGTTACCGACTATAAAGTGATAAAACAATGGCCGCTCCATTCTTTGGTTCAATTTCAGATACATACCGGGCGTACACACCAAATCAGGGTGCACATGCAGTCTATAGGCCATTCTATTGTATGCGATGAAGTTTACGGTGATGGTAAGCCTTTCTTTTTATCCGGCATAAAGAAAAAATACCACCTTTCTGATCACGATGAGCAAGAACGCCCATTACTTAGCAGGTTGGCCTTACATTCTTCAAAACTGATACTGAGTACTGAAAAAGGTGAAGAGATACATATTGAAGCTCCTTTACCCAAAGATATAAATGCATGTATTAAGCAGCTAGATAAATGGTCTGTAAACAGCTAATTCAGATTATATTACTTTTGCATGCTCAACTAATTTATAACATTAAAATAAATATCCTTGAAGTCGAACATAAATATCCAGGTAGAACTGGATGAAGAGAAAATGCCCGAAACCATAGAGTGGAACGCACCGGGTGGTGGCGTAGATGAATTTCAAAAAGCTAAGGGCGTTTTACTTGGCTTGTGGGATGGTGAAGAAAAATCGGCTATGCGTATAGACCTGTGGACAAAAAAAATGATGGTAGATGAAATGAACGACTTTTTTTACCAAACCCTTTTCGGTATGGCAGACACCTATCAGCGGGCAACTAAGAATGCCGAACTGGCTGCGGAATTGAAACAATTTGCAAAAGACTTTCTTACCAAGGCAAGCGATGCGCTGGAGAAAGAAAACAATGCTTAAAAACTGATTTAATATGTCACTGGAACAAAAAGTAATGGATGAAATGAAGCAGGCTATGCGTGCAAAAGACGAAGCCGCTTTACGTACATTAAGAGCTATAAAGGCTGCTATACTTATTGAAAAAACATCTGCAGGAGCCACCGATAGCATGACGGAAGATGCTGAAATGAAAATGCTGCAAAAAATGGCTAAGCAACGCCGCGATTCGCTGGATATATTTACTACCCAAAACCGTGAAGACCTGGCCAAAAAAGAAAAAGAAGAGCTGGATATTATAGAGCGTTTTTTGCCAAAGCAAATGTCGGCTGAAGAATTGCAATCAGAGTTGAAAGCTATTATAGCACAGGTTGGTGCCACTTCGGCTGCCGACATGGGCAAAGTAATGGGTGTTGCCAGTAAACAACTGACAGGCAAGGCTGATGGCAAAGCCATATCCGAAACCGTAAAACAATTATTAGCGCAAGGCGCATAGCATTATGGCGCTTGATATAATAGGCGTTACATTGATCATTGTATTTTTTATACGCGGCTACATGAAGGGTATCATTGTAGCCGTTTTTTCTGTTTTAGCTATAACGTTGGGCATTATTTGTTCCTTAAAGCTATCGGAAAAACTGGCTAGCTTCCTTTATGAAAAAGGATGGGTAACATCGGGCTGGGCACAACTGGTAAGCTATGTATTATTATTTGTAGCTATAGTCTTGATTGTAAGAGTGGTGGCCAAAGCTATTGAAACATCGGCAAAAGCGCTTATGATGGGTTGGATAAATAGTGGGATTGGCGGCTTACTCTACGCTTTGATGGCTGCGGTGATCTGGAGTTCATTTTTATGGATAGGCAATGAAATGCAATTGATAGATGAAGAAACAAAAGCTGCTTCTGTAACATATATTTACTTTGCGCCGCTGGCTCCCTGGTTGTTTGAGCGAATAGGAAAAGTTTGGCCGATGGTAAAAGATATTTTTGGTAACCTGCAGCATTTCTTCAACGGTGTAAACTTTCCCTCGCATGTGGATACTGCTCGATAATTACGATTCATTTACTTACATCTTACATCACTACTTGCTGCAAACGGGTAATGAATGTGCAGTGTACAGGAATGACGAGCTTACTATGGAACAGTTGATAGCTTTAAACCCTTCAAAACTTATTATATCACCGGGGCCCGAAACACCTTTACAGGCAGGCATTTGCATGAATGCTATTGCTCATTTTTATGATAAGGCCCCTATTCTTGGTATATGTCTTGGTCACCAGGCTTTAGGTATGCATTTTGGTGCACAACTTGCTTATGCTCCATACCCCATGCATGGTAAAGAAAGCGTAATTGAGCATAACGCTTCTCCTTTATTCAATACGCTACCACGCTCCTTCAATGCAATGCGTTACCACTCTTTAGTGCTGGCAAACCTTCATGCTACAGGATTCGTTGCTACGGCTTATAGTGCCGATGATAAAAGCATAATGGCAGTACAACATAGTGTATATCCCTGTACTGGCATACAGTTTCATCCGGAGTCTGTTGGCACTGCCTATGGCCAGCAAATAATTAATAATTGGGCTGCTATGTATCGCTAGTTATTACAAAATTCTTGCTTAGCTGCTTGTGCATCTTTATAACCAAGTCTTACCGCCATATCAAGATCAGCACAGGGCGATTGATTGGTTTTGTACTTCACCATTGCCTTCCAGTACCAGGCTGCACCGTTTTTATTATTCAACAATATGGCCTTGTCCAGGTCGCCAAGAGCAGCAACTGTTTGTGTTAGCTTTGCATAAGCAATACCTCGCCTCATATAAAATAGCGGATCATCATCCTGGTATGCTATTGCTTTTGTATAATTGTCTATTGCGTTCTGTAAATAATTCTGTTGTTCCAGGCAATTTGCTCTTATAAAATAAGCTCTAGCATTTGCAGGCTCTGCCTGGAGTACTTTGTCGATATCTGCAAGAGCTTGCAGGGGTTTACCAATTTGCTGAAATAATAGGGCACGTGTAAACAAGGCTTTAGGATACTCATTTATACTTATGGCTTTGTTCAATGCAGCAAGCGATGCAACAGCATTATTTAGCCTTAAAAGTATCACTCCCTTATTGTACCAGGCCTTGTAATTATTAGGATCAATCTCTATGGCCCGTTCTATATGTTGCAGCGCTTCACCATAATTGCCTTCTTTTAAATATACCCCACCCATACTGCTCTGCGCTACCGATGAATTAGGAAAGGTTTCAACAATTGAAGCCCAAAAATGATGCTCAGACAACCATATATCATTACGTTGATATGTCATTGCAAATGCTATTCCTGACATAAGCACAAATCCTGCTATTGCTAACCACTGCATTGCAAATTTGCCGGCCCACAAGTACAAATAATAAACCACCGGAAACCAGATACCAATACAGGCTATATACAAATATCTGTCAGCCATCAGCACCTCGCCAAACTGCACAAACTGCAACACGATTGCAATGTTGGCTGTATAGAATATGATGCCCCCGCACCATACATACCTTTGTTTTCTGTACGCAATTATTGCTGACAGGATAATACCTACCGCTACACCTAAATAAAGTATATGAATGAAACCTGTTGTCTGTGGGTAAGGATACAATACTGAAAGGTTAACCGGCAATAATAATTGCAATATATATTGTACATAAGCATAACCCGCAAATACAATTGTATCCCATGCTGTGTATTCAGGATGCATATTGAGAAATGTCCCCTCATCCTGTGCCTTAACCCCAACATACGCAACTATTATCGCTATCAGTAAAAGGGGTAGCTTCTCCAGCCATACTCTTTTCGTTTTCAGGGAACGGTTCATCCATACATCAACGGCAAATAAAGCTACCGGCAAGCTGATAGCTGCAGCTTTACAAAGCATTGACAGTACCCCTAGTAATATTACCCAAACAAGCTTACCGGTTTTACCACTGATGATATATACTACATATTGATGCAATGCTAACAAGAAAAAGAACCCATACAATACATTCTTTCTTTCCGCTATCCACGATACACTTTCTGTTTGCGTAGGGTGCAATGCAAATAGCAAAGCAACAAACAACCCTATCAATCTATTCCCTGCAATCTTATTGATAAATAAATAAACTAACGCCGCGTTAGCAGCATGAAAAATGATATTAGTGAAATGATAAATAAATGGTTTGGTACCGCCCAAGGCGAAATCTATTGCGTAGCTAAATACGGTCAGAGGATGGTAATTGCCTACATAAAAGTGGCTAAACCAGACTTGCCAATTAGACAGTGTTTTAATATCTGCATTATTAATTACATACTCAGGATCATCCCAGGTCATGAACCCACCATGCAATAGTTTACTATAAACAATAAATACCGACAACATTAATACACCTATATGCAGCCAGCGGTTATTTAGCAACGATTTTTCTTTCATTACCATTTCCAGTTTACTACTCCATGTGTATAGTTTTCTAATATACCATCCTCCCTTTGCACGGCTAGTTGCCCGTTTGGCAGTGTTTCATAAACACGGGCTGTCCATTCTTTTCCATCTTGTGTAAATAATTGATTTTGACCTTTCCGGTATAGCATCGCATTATAGTCATTAAGTATATCTTGCGGGCTTTTTGCATCAGTTAAAAACTCAAATAATTTGCGCCTTATCAGATAACCCAGTTGTTCTATATCTATCAACTTGCCAGAAGCTTTAAATAAAGAGGTAGCTAAGGGCAAATCTTCAGGAAAGTCAGCCTGGCGAACATTAAGACCCAAACCAATAATTGCGTACATCCATTTACTGCCACGCAAAACATTTTCTATCAGTATTCCTCCTGCCTTTTTGTCACCAACAATTATGTCATTAGGCCACTTGATACAAATATTAGAATTATTACACAAAAGCTGAATAGTATCTGCCACAGCCACCGCTACTGTTGCGCTAAAGATGAATTGTTGCTCCAAACCGTAATCCGGACACAATATCACGCTCATAAGCAGGCTGTCAGCACCCGGGTCCTGCCAGCTTTTACCCCGTTGTCCCTTTCCTTGTGTTTGGTGCCTTGCAATCAGTGTCAGCCCGTCTTGTGCCGTATCGGCATCTATCAGCCGCATGGCATAGTTATTGGTACTATCAATCGTATCAAGTTCTATTATTGGCGCATCTAATAAGGCTTGTAACTTTACTGACAAAGTTTGTTTAATTTTGAATAGCTGTAAAGATATTGCCAAACAAAACAATAGAAGTAAGCAATTTGGATAAAATTATAACTGCATTACAGGGAAGAAAAAAATCTGCTACCCGCCTCACGCGCAACAGCAAGCTTTTTAAAACAATCCTTAAAGCTATCCACGAAAAAAAAGGGGAGTCAATTATATCGCTCGATCTTAGAAAGATAGATGAAGCGGTTGCGGATTTCTTTATTTTATGCGAAGCTAAATCGAATGTTCAAATCAAAGCCATAGCTGATTCAATAGAAGAAATGGTAAAAACAGAATGCGACGAACTACCTTACCATGTTGAAAGAGGAACGCAATGGACACTTGTTGACTATGTAAATGTGGTGGTCCATATTTTCGACCATGAATACCGTAAGTTCTATGACCTCGAGAACCTATGGGCAGACGCGCAAAGAGAGGAACACAACGATTAACGAATAAAGTTTTTAGGAACAAGATGGAAGATAATAAACAAAAACCCGGAATGCCGGGAAATGATAGAAAGGGACCGAAAAAAGGTCCGCGTTTCAATATCTATTGGATATATGGCTTGTTCTTCGCTATACTGATAGGCTTGCAATTCTTTACCGGCAATATGAGCAATAGTGCCAAAGAAATGAGCTTTCAGGATTTTAAGACAAACTACCTGGATAAGGGCATAGTTGAAAAACTGGTTGTAGTAAATAATAGCGAAGTAGAAGTATACGCCAAGCAAAATACCCAGGTGGCACCTGTAAACAAAAAACCTTTCACCAGCAGCAATAGCAATAATAACCCTGTTATTACATTTCGTATTGGTACTGTAGACCAGTTTGAACAAAACCTGAAGGATGCGCAAGTAAACACACCTGACGGACAAAAAGTACGTGTAATATACGAGCCAAGAGGCAGCCTGTTGAATTCAATACTTGAATCATTCCTGTTTCCTATTATACTTATGGTAGCGGTATGGTTCCTGATAATGCGTAAAATGGGCGGTGGTGCAGGTAGCGGCGGTGCGGGTGGCGGCATCTTCAATATTGGTAAATCAAAAGCACAGCTTTTTGAAAAAGGCACTCGTGTTAACATCACTTTCAACGATGTTGCCGGTCTGGATGAAGCCAAGGTTGAGGTTATGGAAATAGTAGATTTCCTTAAAAACCCTAAAAAGTACACTGCATTAGGAGGTAAGATACCCAAAGGAGCCTTGCTTGTAGGCCCTCCGGGCACTGGTAAAACCCTTCTGGCTAAGGCTATGGCGGGCGAGGCCCAGGTACCATTCTTCTCAATGTCAGGTTCCGATTTCGTTGAGTTGTTTGTGGGTGTAGGAGCCAGCCGGGTGCGCGACCTTTTTAAGCAAGCACGCGAAAAAGCACCTTGTATCGTGTTCATTGATGAAATAGATGCTATAGGCCGTGCCCGTGGAAAGAATATGATGATGAGCAATGACGAGCGCGAAAACACCTTGAACCAGTTACTGGTTGAAATGGATGGTTTCAGCGGCGATACAGGCATTATAGTACTGGCTGCAACCAACAGGCCCGATGTACTGGATACTGCCCTACTTCGCCCGGGTCGTTTCGACAGGCAAATCTCAATTGATATACCCGACGTAAAAGGCCGCCAGAAAATTTTTGAAGTTCACCTGAAGACCATTAAAAAGTCATCGGACCTTGATATCAAAAAACTGGCAGTACAAACCCCAGGGTTTGCAGGTGCTGATATTGCCAATATATGTAATGAAGCTGCCCTGATAGCTGCCCGTAAAGGTAAAACAGAAGTTGACATGAGCGACTTCAATGATGCTATAGACCGTGTAATAGGTGGGCTTGAGAAGAAAAATAAAATCATACTGCCTGAAGAGAAAAAGGTTATTGCTTATCACGAAGCTGGCCACGCAGTATCGGGTTGGTTCCTGGAGCATGCACACCCGTTAGTAAAAGTTACGATAGTGCCGCGTGGTGTAGCAGCGCTTGGCTATGCTCAATATCTGCCAAAAGAAATGTACATCCGCAATACCGATCATCTTATAGATGATATGTGTATGTCGCTTGGTGGGCGCGCTGTAGAAGAATTGGTTTTCGGTAAAATTTCAACCGGGGCATTAAGCGATCTGCAGCACATTACACGCATGGCCTATGCGATGGTGTCGATGTATGGCATGAACGATAAAATAGGCAACATATCTTTCTACGATCCGCAGAACGATAATGCTATGACCAAGCCGTACTCGGAAGAAACAGGCAAGATCATTGATGACGAGGTAAGGAAACTTGTTAATGAAGTTTACCAAAAAACCAAATCATTACTGAACGACAAAATGGAAGCAGTAAAAACCATAGCGGAAGAACTGCTGAAGAAAGAAGTACTATACAAAGACGATATGGAACGCCTTTTGGGCAAACGTCCTTTCGTTGAGGATTATCCAAGCGAAGAGGCTCCGCCAATAGCGGGTGTTGAACCGGAAATTTACCCTGCATAAAGCAAATAATAAATTTTAACAGCAAAGCGATGGACTTAGTTCATCGCTTTGCTATTTTTGAGCCATTATATGCAAACACTCAAAACATCGAAAGCAAAAGAAAATATCCTTAGCAAAATAAGGAAGGCATTAAGTGAAGACAGCTTACCCATGCCCTTTCCCGATGTGGACAAAGAAAATGCACAGGATGCTTTTGCTAAAAATGAATTGAGTATAGAAGAGCAGTTTGCTGAAAACTTTACTAACCTGGGTGGTAAATTTATTTTCTGCAGTAACGAGCAGGAACTTTACGATAATCTCACCTTGCTATACGACGACCGTGGATGGACAAAAGTGTTTTGCTCGGAAGAGAAGTTGAATGTGCATTTTGAAAACAATAAACTTGATTTTATACAATCAACGCATATTGAAGATGGTAGTGCAGATGCCTGTATTACAGGCTGCGAATATTTGGTAGCACGCACCGGTTCTGCCATTTTCAGCAGCAAACAAAATTTAGGACGTACCTCAACTGTTTTTTATCCGGTTCATATCATCGTAGCATATTTTAGGCAGATTGTACCCGACATACAAGATGGCATCAATGCCCTTAAATCTAAATATGGCAGTAACATACCTTCAATGATAAATCTGAACACAGGGCCAAGCCGTACTGCAGATATTGAAAAGACCCTTGTAGTAGGTGTGCACGGGCCGGGCGAGGTTTTTTGCTTTTTAGTAAACGCATAGTTCCCTTCCAATTTCTTGGCTAACTTTAGGGTATGCAATCACATAGCATATCCGGCCATCTTGTCGATATATTTCAACGAGACACCTATCCCGTAAAAGTGACCATAAACAATGGCATTATTATCTCCATTGAAAGAATTGCTGATGCACCCATGCAGTATATTCTTCCTGGCTTTATAGATGCGCATGTGCATATTGAAAGCTCAATGTTACTGCCTTCAACTTTTGCACGCATGGCCGTGGCGCATGGCACTGTAGCCACAGTATCCGACCCTCATGAAATAGCGAATGTATGCGGTATTGAGGGCATTCAATATATGATTGATAACAGCAAACAATCTCCCTTTAAATTCTTCTTCGGCGCACCTTCATGTGTTCCTGCCACCGGCTTCGAAACTGCGGGTGCAGCAATTAATAGCATAGACACTGAAAAATTATTGCAACAACCCGATATATGGTATTTGTCGGAAATGATGAACTACCCCGGCGTTCTATTCAAGGACAAGGAAGTTCTTGCAAAAATAGAAGCAGCACTTCGTATTGGGAAACCTGTAGATGGACATGCACCTGGATTGATGGGTGATGATGCGCGTAATTATGCAACTGCAGGCATAACTACCGACCATGAATGCTTTACATTACAGGAAGCCTTGGGGAAGATAGAACTGGGCATGAACATTATAATAAGGGAGGGCAGCGCAGCAAAAAATTTCGAGGCGCTCCATCCTCTTATCAGTAGCCATCCTGATAAAGTAATGTTCTGCAGCGATGACAAACATCCCGATGAGCTGGAAGTTGGACATATTAATGTGTTAGTGAAAAGAGCGTTAGCTAAAGGTCATAACGTGTACAATGTGTTGACTGCTGCATGTATTAATCCTGTACACCATTACAAATTACCTGTTGGCTTATTGCAAACCGGTGATGCCGCTGACTTTATAGTTATTGATAGCATAAATGATTTCAACGTTCTACAAACCTATATCAACGGGCAATTAGTTGCTGAAAATGGCAAAACGTTGCTGCCCTACCTGCAAGCTAAATCTATCAACAATTTTAATGCTACGCCAAAACAGGTTCAGGATTTCTCAATACCTGTAACTGCTAACCAACCAAACTTAAGAGTAATAGAAGCTATAGAAGGACAGCTAATAACGAATGAATTGATAATGCCCGGCAAAGTAAAAGATGGTAATTTAATAAGTGATATAGAAAATGATATTTTAAAAATTGCAGTTGTTAATCGTTATGAAGCAAATGCAAAACCTGCAATTGCATTCATCAAGAACTTTGGGTTGAAACATGGCGCAATAGCTTCAACCGTAGCACACGACTGCCATAATATCATTGCAGTAGGCGCAGACGATGAAAGCATCTGTAAAGCGATAAATGCACTGGTAAAACATAAAGGTGGCATTTGTGTAGTGAACAATAACGAAGAATATGTATTACCCTTGCCTGTTGCAGGTCTTATGTCATTAGAAGATGGACCTGAAGTATCAACAAAATACACTGCTATTGACAAAAAAGCAAAACAACTTGGCACACCTCTTCAGGCTCCATTCATGACATTGTCTTTCATGGCATTGTTAGTGATTCCTTCATTAAAACTCAGCGACAAGGGATTGTTCAATGGAAAAGAATTTCACTTTACTTCTCTTACTGTATAAAAGTATAGCCATCAATTTGATGGCTATTACCTAACAATATAAAATTAGATCGATTAGTTCTTATATACTTTCAGGGCAGCTTCCAGGCAGTCCATTGCCGCATTGATATCGTCTTCATTCAATACATAAGCCAGGCGCACTTCATTAAACCCTTTGCCCGATGTAGCGTAAAAGCCTGAAGCAGGTGCCATCATTATGGTTGCGCCGTTATATTCAAATTCTTCCAGCAGCCACTGGCAAAACCGTTCGCTGTCTTCCACGGGCAATTTAGCCATCGCATAGAATGCGCCACCAGGCATAGGGCAGGTTACACCATCCATTGCCTGCAACCTTCTTACCAGCAGGTCGCGGCGCCTGTTGTATTCAGCATGCACTTTACTGAAATAATCAGCCGGTAGATCTACAGCTGCTTCACCAAGTATTTGCGCCAAAGATGGGGGGCTTAGGCGGGCCTGTGCAAACTTCATTGCGGCACCCAGCACACGTTGGTTGTGGGTTACAAAAGCTCCTATACGCCCACCGCACGCGCTGTACCTTTTCGATATTGTATCTAACAGGATTGCGTGTTGATCCAACCCTTCCAAAGACAGGGCAGATATATGTTTCTGGCCATCATAGCAAAACTCACGATAGGCTTCGTCGCTAAACAGGAAAAGGTCGTGCTTCAGACATATTTGTTTCAGCACATCCAATTCTTCCTGGCTATACAGGTAGCCCGTAGGATTGTTAGGATTGCATATCATGATAGCCTTGGTGCGCGTCGTCACAGCCTGTTCAAAAGCTTCAAGCGGAGGCAATGAAAAACCTGTTTCTATACTTGATGGTATGGGTACTACCTTTACTCCGGCACTAGTTGAAAAGCCGTTATAGTTAGCGTAGAAAGGCTCCGGAATAATTATCTCATCACCTTCATCAAGGCAGCTCATTATGGCAAACGATATCGCTTCAGAGCCCCCTGTTGTTACAATTATCTCGTTATAATCAACTTCCACATTATGGCGCTTGTAATACTCTACCAGTTTCTTACGGTAGCTTTCATTACCCGCGCTATGGCTATATTCCAATATCTTGATATCTGACTTCTTTATAGCGTCCAGAATTGCAGGTGGTGTTTCTATATCAGGCTGGCCAATATTCAGGTGGTACACTTTTACACCTCTTTTTTTAGCTTCTTCAGAATAAGGAACAAGTTTGCGTATGGGCGATGGTGGCATTAATGAACCACGATGTGATATTACCGGCATGGCGCAAAATTAGTAAATGGAAACATTAATAACGTTAACCTATAAAAAAAATAGCCCTGCAAAATGCAAGGCTATAAAATATAGTCAATTAGTAATTAGTTCTTTTTATCGGTTGCTTCAGCAGGATTTTGCGCAGCTATCACTGTACCTTTAATATGAAGTTCATAACGCTCTTTATTGTCAACTTTCTTAGCGTTCGATTGAATAAACACATCTTTATTGAAAGGAGCTACACGGCCTTGTGTATTATACTTTACAGTTAGCTTACCTTTTTTACCTGGCAAAATTGGTTCTTTAGGCCATTCGGGAGTGGTGCAACCGCAAGATGCAGATGCATTTTGAATGATCAAAGGCTCATTACCTACGTTAGTAAATTCAAATACATGCGTAGCTACAGGGCCTTCTTTTATGGTACCAAAATCATGAGTATCACCACCTTTGAATTTAAATTCCGGCTGAGCTTGTACACCCACTGCAGTTGCAGCAAGAATCATCAGAGTAACGAATAGTTGTTTCATTGTTTGTTTTTATTTTCTATGTTTTTGTAAAAGAAGATATTAATTAGTCTTAACCATCGACGAGTTTTGGGGCACTGAACTTTCCGGTGCTTTTTCTACATTACCCTTAATAGTCAGTACTTTGTTGCCTGCGTTGGAAGTAATAGTTATTGTTTTAGTAAAAGCATTAGGGCGGCCAACTGTATTATAAGAGGCCTTAACGGTGCCTGCTTTACCGGGCAATACAGGATCTTTAGAATACGAAGGTGTAGTACAACCGCAAGAAGCTTGAACGTGTTGTATAATTATTGGCTCTTTACCAGTATTTGTAAAAGTAAATTCATACTCAGCAGCCGGGCCTTCGGCTATTGTTCCAAAATCATGTACTTCAGTTTTGAAAGCCATGTTCTCAGGTGCAAGGTTAGCTGATTTTGTAACCACTGTTGCCGGAGGAGCAGTTACACCTGGTGCCGTCAATGTTTTTGAAGCTGTTGGAGCAGCCGCTTTAACATTTTTTTTATCCTGCGCCATTACAGCACCCACGCTCATTAATACAACACCTAATGATAGGATTGCTTTTTTCATATTTTTTTGATTTAAAATTGATAATTGAGGTTCACAAATTTAATACATAGACTTCAACAAACATGCTATGGTTTGTTAAGCACTTGCCAAATTTAGATTTTTTATTTGTAATACCCTACCTATCTTAGCCTTGCTCTATATGGAACAAGACATATCAAATTGCATAAAAACAATATGTAATTCGGGAGTTATTTTATACCCTACCGATACAGTTTGGGGCATAGGTTGTGATGCGTTGAATGAAAAGGCTGTGGAAAAGGTTTTCAGCATAAAAAACCGGCCTAAAAACAAGAGCCTTATAGTATTGCTGGCCGAACCCAGAGAAGTGTTGCAATATGTTGCTAACCCACACCCTGATATTATCGATATTCTTGAGCATTTTACCACCCCCACAACCGTAATATATGATGGTGCATTGGATTTTCCCGACAACGTTATAAACAACGATGGGTCTATAGCAATAAGAGTAACCAACGACCCTTTTTGCAAAGCACTGATAAAACGCTTACGCAAACCCATTATATCAACTTCAGCCAACCTTAGCGGCGAACCAACAGCCCCACTTTTTAAAGACATATCGGAAACCATAAAACAGCGCGTTGATTATATTGTGCAATACCGGCAAAACGATATGGAAATAAAAGCCCCTTCCCGCCTAGTGAAAATACGCGATGATGGCAGCCTGGAAATATTGCGTGCCTAATATGTTTTAGCTTTGCGACAGTATGGATATTATCTGCACAGAAGAGGAACTGCAATTATTCAATAAAATAGCGCAAGCCGCTCAGCAACTCCACATACATTGCTTCCTGATAGGTGGCTTCGTACGAGATAAAATACTGGGGCGCCCCACTAAAGATGCTGATATAGTATGCGACGGTGATGGTATTCAACTGGCCCATGCCGTTGCTGCGCTATTACCCAATAAACCATCCGTCAATTTCTTCAAAACTTTTGGAACAGCGCAATTTTGTATAAACGGTTTTGATGTAGAGTTTGTAGGGGCACGAAAAGAATCATATAATTTCAACTCCCGCAAGCCTGAAGTTGAGAAAGGCACTTTAGAAGACGACCAAAACAGGCGCGACTTTACTATAAATGCTATGGCCATTAGCCTTAACGAAAGCGATTATGGTAAACTTAGCGATCCCTTCAATGGTTTGAAAGACCTGGAAGACAAAATAATCCGTACACCCTTAGATCCCGATATCACTTTCTCCGATGACCCCCTGCGTATGATGCGTGCTATACGCTTCGCCACACAGCTGGGCTTCGACATACTGCCCGAAACATTTGCCGCTATCAGCAAAAACAAAGAGCGAATCAAAATTGTGTCGCAAGAGCGGATAACCGATGAATTGAATAAAATTATTACCACCCCTAAACCATCTATTGGTTTCGATCTTTTATACCGGTCAGGTTTATTGGCACTTATTTTCCCTCAGCTAACAGATCTTGCAGGTGTTGAAATAGTGGAAGGCAAAGGCCATAAAGATAATTTTTATCACACCCTTCAGGTACTTGATAATGTAGCTACACGCAGCAATGATATTTGGCTGCGCTGGGCAGCAATTTTACACGATATTGCCAAACCAGCCACAAAACGTTTTGAAGATGGTCATGGCTGGACATTTCATGGCCATGAAGTAGTGGGGGCAAAAATGACACCACGCATTTTCAAACAGCTGAAATTGCCACAAAACGAAAAAATGAAGTATGTGGCCAAGCTGGTTAATCTACACTTACGCCCTATCAGCCTCACAAAAGAAGACATTACCGACTCGGCCATGCGCAGATTGCTTTTTGATGCCGGCGAAGACCTTGAAGACCTGATGATACTTTGTGAAAGCGATATTACTTCGAAGAATAAATTAAAAGTAAAACGCTACCTGGAAAATTTTGAGCTGGTAAAAGAACGGCTAAAAGAAGTAGAAGAAAACGACCGCATCCGCAACTGGCAGCCTCCTATTAGTGGCGAAGAAATAATGAGCCTGTTCAATCTGCCTCCCTCGCGCGATGTAGGAACCCTTAAAACTGCTGTACGCGAAGCAATACTCGATGGCATCATTCCCAACACATACGATGCTGCATTTCATTTTATTCAGCAAAAAGCTATAGAATTAGGCATAAAAAAATAAACGCTCCAAAAGGAGCGTTTATACTATCTATTAATAGTCCCGACTATTTCAAATTATACTAGTAAGCTGTTTCTTCAGCAGCCCATGTAGTCCAATCTTTAGTCCAGTCGTTTGAAGTATCGAATGCACCACGGTAAGCTACACTTTGGAAGCCCGAAACACCAGTGAAATCGGCACCAGCTATAGCAGGTGAACTGCTTTTAAGCACGAAGCTAGGACGACCGGTTTTTGAAGAAACTGCAGGAGAAAACTTATATGCATCAGCTATACCAGCCATTGGAGATTCTTCCAATACAGTTGTATTAGTAGCATTCATTAAAGCAGTCCATGCAGCAGGATCAGTATCATTCAAAGTAGCTTTGAAAGGAACTGTGCAACCTGCGAAGATGTTGTTTTTGAATTTAAGGTTACCGGCAATCATATTAGCTGAAGTAGGTGTACCTTTTGTGTCGTCTATATAAAGACCTACAGGGTAACCAGTGAATATCGAGTTGATGATTGTTTCAGATGAGTTACGGCGTATTTGAGCACCATGTTGGAAGTTAGCGTTGATACCGGAATTTCCTTTAGTAGCAATTGGGCCAACAATAGTCATGTTAGAGAACATTGCCTTAGTCTGAGGAGTGTGGGTAGAACCATTACCATCGTTATCTGATTCAAAACCATTAGAACCTGATACGTCAGCAGTTGTCAGTACACGTTGCGCAAGACCAAATTGTACTTTACCAGAGTAACCGAAATCAGTATCGAAATCATCATCCCAGGTATAGGTAGCTATCAGGTGATCGCAATTTACAGTACCGCCAAACCATTCGTAAGCGTCATCGCCTGAACGGTAAACCTGTACGTAGCTGATAGTTGTACCTGCACCTACGCCACCCATTGTAAGACCATTGATCTCGTTATCAGGAGAGTATGCTACACCCGCAAATTCAATACGAACATACTTTAATGTACCTGAGTTATCAGATGCATCGCTGCCACCATAATAAATATAATCTTTTTCGCTACCACCGGCAGTTGGCGTTAAACCACCTTCAATTTTAGCTTCACCACCATCAGGGTTAATAGGAGCTTTACCTAAAAGGATAACACCGCCCCAGTCACCTTCGCGACGTGCGCCTGTAGCTTGTGCAGAGGTGAAAACGATTGGCTGGGTAGCAGTACCTTCTGCCATTACTTTACCACCACGGGCTACAACAAGTGTACCTTTTGATGCTTTTTCACCCATAATAACCGTACCTGGTTGAATAGTAAGTGTTGCACCTGATTTTACATACACAAAACCTTTTAGCAAATACTTTTTGTCTGAAGTAAGCGTTTGGTTTGCAGAGATGTCACCGCTAAGTTCTACAACATCACTTTCTGGGGTTGGATCAACAGTTGTCGGATTCTTGTCTTTACAAGCACCGAAGAAGATTGTTAAGGATAAGCTGGCTAATAGAAGCTTTTTCATTGTTTGCTTTTTAAATTTACTGCGAAAGTATGTGGTGTATTTAATGCCAATGTTACGTCAGCATTAACTTAATGTTAAGTGCTAAAATTTGTATGTATAAGTAAGTGAAAACGTTGAGCCGGGGCGGAACCTTTTTAGAATGTAATCATTTGCCGGTTCTGCAAAACCCGATTCATTTTTTACTATACCGTCATACTTATCATTTCGGTTTTGATCGTAGTAGAAGAAGTATGGGGCGTTTAAAATATCTTTTATATTAAAACGCAACTCACTCCTTTTAGAAACATTATATGCTACCTGGAAATCCAGAAGGTTGCGGGGCTGCTCCCATACGTTACCCAGATTCTCTCCACCTACTAAAAATATACGAGGCCCAATCCTGTTATATAATATGTTGAAATTCAGTTTACCTTCCATGGCAGTATATGTCAGGCTGGTATTAACTACATAGTTAGACTGACCTGTAAGCGGACGATCTATTTTTGTCACAGCTCCAGTGGCAGCACTTGTATCGTTACCAATTACTTGAGATTTAACGTATGCCAGATTAGCGTAGAAGCTAAGGTTCTTAGCTAATCTGCTTGAAGGAGCAATAAAACTTAGACTCTTCCTGATCTCAACCTCGGCACCAACATTCTGCGCACTGGGATAGTTACGGGCAGAGATTTCTAACTGACTTGTAGTTGCATATACACTCTGCTCAAGGGTATTATCAAAATGCTTATAGAAAACAGAAGCTGAAAATATTTCACCTGCATTAGGATATAATTCGAAGCGTAGATCAGCATTATGGATCTGGCTTCGTTCCAAAGATTGATTACCATAAGATAGTGCCGATAACTCATAATCATAATATGCAAATGGCGCCATTTCCCTAAACTCGGGACGTGCTACAGTTTTATAATATGATGCGCGCAGATTGATTTTTTCATTTAGCGAATAAGTAAAGTTTGCTGATGGCAATACATCTACCCATGTTTTATCAACAGCTACGGGTGCACCACCATTGTTTTTAGAATCTAACTGTATGTTAAAAGATTCTACTCTCACACCCCATACCAGACGGAATTTATCATTGAATTTATTATCAAGCATTACATAGCCTGCATTTGTATTTGAATTAGCTGTATAAGCGTCAGACGGAAGTGTTGTTTCAACCAGATCAAAATAACCTTTATCAATAGCTGTTTGGCTAAATAGATTTCCAACAGGTTGTTGTTTAATAATAGTAGCCTCATCGCTCGGCGTTCTTCCAAAATTTTCATTAAGAGTCAAACCAAGAAAGCGTGCATCAAAAGTACGTTCACGGTATTGCGTAGCAAGTCCTAGCTTTAAAGTTGTTTTGTTCAGCAATTCAAGAGGTAATGTATAATTTACGTTTGCTGAATAAATATTTTCACCAAGCTTTGAAAACAAACGGTTGTTAGCCTTACCACTTGTACCTACTTCTGCAGCAAATGGCACACTTGGGTCGTTTTGATCACTTAGCAGTTTACCATATTGTACCTTACGTTGATCCGGTTGGTCATTGTTCACTCTGTTATATGCAACAAGCCAGTTTATCTTGCTTTGCTTTTTGCCTAACTTATGATCGCCTTCCAGCGATGTTTTAAATAATGATTTCTGAAACAGATCATAAGCATAGTATTCAATAGCCTTATTTATTGAGCTATTATTACCTGTACGTTCTAAAAAGTAATCATCAAATATTTGGTTATATAGAGTTTTCAGTACTATTTTAGAATTTCCTGCTGAATAACCCAGATTTAACATAGCACCCAGGTTTGTAGAATATTTATAGCCATTATCAGTATAATCATAGCTGTCATATATACGCTCCAGGTTAGGCTCCCTTGTTTCATTATGCGTATAATTAATGGCGGCAACCACACCAAAACGATTGTTTTTCTTGGTTAAATAGCTACGGCCTAAAGAGGCTTGCAGGTTCATGCCTGGCAGTGCTTTTCTTTCCTTAACAGTAAAATTGTTATTTAGCTTATTAATAGACGCAATACTAGTTGCTTCATCTGTATTAGTAACAACAGATTTTGTTGAAGGCATATCCGATGGCAACTTACGTGAACCGTCATCAAAGCCTAAAAAGTCCGTACTGCTGCGGTAGCCTGATTTAAAGGTTTTAAAAGTAGAAGCAGTATTATAACTACCGCCTATAGAAATTGTATTAAAGTTTTCCTGCGGAATTTCTTTAGTAAGAATA
Source organism: uncultured Sphingobacteriales bacterium (assembly GCA_946479435.1). The sequence continues at coordinate 26,151 of CAMLFX010000013.1, forward strand.
TTAATAACACCACCTGCAAAATCGCCCGGTAAATCAGGAGTTGCAGTTTTAGTGATAATGATATTATCTATCAGGTTAGCAGGAATAATATCGAATGAGAATGCTTTACGATTAGGTTCAGTACTTGGCAATACGGCGTTATCAACCATACCTACATTGTAGCGGTCGCTCAAACCACGTACAATAACAAATTTATTGTCTTGTATAGTAGTACCGCTTACACGTTTCAGTACCTCACCTGTACTGCGGTCGGGCGATTTACGTATTACATCTGCAGATATACCATCAGAAATTGATGCATTATTTTTCTGCATTGTGTACAGCGAATTGATATTCTCCTTTTTCATAGTGGTTCTCACCACTACCTCGCTCAGCTGTGTTGATTTTGATTCGGTAATAGCTACATTAATAGATGCGGTAGCATTATTAGCCACTTTCACCTCTTCTATCTCTTTAGTTTGGTAGCCTATGTAGTTTACCTGTATAGTGTAGGTACCTGCATCTACTTGTATCTGGAAATTACCATCCACATCAGTTGCAGCACCTTTAGGTGTTCCCTTCACAACAATTGTTGCCCCTATTACAGGGTCTCCTGTTTTCTCATCAGTAATTTTACCTGCAATCGTCCCAATTGAAAATGCCTTCAAAGAAATCAATAACAATAAGAAGGACATTGTAAGAATACGCATATATGCTTAGAATTTGCATGCAAAAGTCGCTTGCGTATGTTACCAACAGTTTACCGGAATGTTACGCGTATATCAACAGAATGTTAAGCCAATATTAATTCCGGATAATTGCACAAAATCATGTTGTTTTTTTATTATTAAATTATTATCACGGTCGCCCGGTAAATCGCTATAAATTTGCTAGTTCAATGAATACCCGTCAATTATTCCAACAGCATATCGCACAAACCTCCCCTGCACCGGTAGGCCTGCACATCGTTTCAGCATCAGGAAATTATCTATATGACATAGGTGGTAACAAATATCTCGACCTCATTGGCGGTATTAGCGTATGCAATATTGGGCACAGGCACCCTAAAGTTGTTGAAGCCATAAAGAAGCAGGCCGATGAGTACCTGCACATAATGGTATATGGTGAACTGGTGCAAAGCCCGCAGGCAGAGTACGCCCAACTGCTGGCAAGTCACCTTCCGGGGCAGCTTAACTGTGTTTATTTTACCAACTCAGGCGCAGAAGCTACCGAAGGCGCCATAAAACTGGCACGGCGGGTCACCGGCCGTACCGATATTATAGCCTGCAATAACAGCTATCATGGCAACACACTGGGTGCGCTTAGTGTAATGGGCGATGAATATTGGCGTAATGCTTTCCGCCCCCTGATGCCGGGCGTCTGGCATTATGATTACAATTCACAGGAATTGATAGATGCTATTAATGAAAATACTTCCTGTGTTATTATAGAAAGTGTACAAGGCGAAGCGGGAGTAATACAACCTAAGAAAGAATGGCTGGCTAAGCTGAGAGCAAAATGTACGGGCACCGGCACCCTACTGGTAATGGACGAGATACAAACAGGCTTTGGCCGTACGGGCAAGCTTTGGGGCTTTGAAAACTATAATATAATACCCGACATAATATTATTAGGCAAAGCATTGGGTGGTGGTATGCCGCTTGGAGCATTTGTATCGTCTTATAATAATATGCAAACCTTTACCAAAAACCCTGTATTGGGGCATATTACCACTTTTGGAGGGCATCCTGTATGTTGTGCCGCCGGCCTGGCGGCGATGAACGCATTGCTCTCTGAAAATATGATTGATACAGTTGCTGAAAAAGAAGCAATATTCCATTCTTTATTAATACACCCTAAAATAAAGGCAGTACGTAGTAAAGGACTGTTAATGGCAATAGAACTGGAAAATGCAGATGATGTAATGGCTTGCCTGCAAAAATGCATTTCAAATGGGTTATTCTCCGACTGGTTTCTTTTTGCACCAAACTGCATTCGCATCGCACCACCACTCACTATCAGTAACGATGAAATAAAATATGCCTGCCATCTGCTGTTGAGTTGCTTGCAATAGCTGCCAACCAGCTTGTTAACTGATTCTTATTAGCCTTTTTCGTTCGAAATATATATTTACATTTGTTGCCTTAACATATAAATCTAATATGCAAATAGCCATCATCGGAACTGGTTACGTAGGATTGGTAACAGGTACTTGCTTTGCTGAAACAGGTAATAACGTAGTATGTATCGATATTAATGAAGAAAAGATAAAACAGTTAAAAGCAGGTAAATCACCAATTTACGAACCGGGCCTTGATGTATTACTGGAAAGAAATATCAGGCAAAAACGCATTGAATTTACAACCGACTTAAAAGCCGGTATCAAAGATGCAAAAGTAATATTCCTCGCCTTACCCACTCCTCCGGGCAAAGATGGCGCTGCCGACCTGCAATTTGTATTGAATGTTGCTGCCGACCTGAGTACTATCATTACAGAATATAAGGTAATAGTAAATAAAAGCACAGTACCCGTTGGCACAGCTGAAAAAGTAAGTGCCGTACTGGAGCAAAAACTGGATCGTAACCTGTACGATGTAGTATCGAACCCTGAATTTTTGCGCGAAGGTGTTGCTGTAGAAGATTTCTTAAAACCCGACCGTGTGGTAATAGGAACGTCATCTGAAAGGGCCCGTAAAATTATGGATGAGCTGTACCAGCCATTCGTTCGCCAGGGTAACCCTATTTATTTCATGGATGAGCGTTCATCTGAAATGACAAAATATGCAGCCAACTCATATTTGGCTATGCGTATATCTTTTATGAACGAGATGGCCAATTTATGCGAGAAGGCAGGGGCGAATGTTGATATGGTACGGGCAGGCATTGGCAGCGATAGCCGCATAGGCAAACGCTTCCTTTTCCCCGGCGTAGGTTATGGCGGCAGTTGTTTCCCTAAAGATGTACAGGCATTGGCACAAACCGCACGCGAAATGGATTATGATTTCCAGATTGTGAACACGGTAATGAAGGTAAACGAACGCCAGAAAACACGTTTGGGTAAAAAAGTAAAAGAATCCTTTGGCAACGACCTTAGCGGGCGCAAATTTGCCGTATGGGGTTTGGCTTTTAAACCTGAAACCGACGATATACGCGAAGCCCCTGCTTTGGAATTGATAGATGAACTGCTGGCGGCAGGTGCTGAAATTACCGCCTACGATCCTGAAGCTATGCCCAATGTAAAAAGACTATTTGAAGATAAGATAGCTTTTGCCGACAATCAGTACGACGCACTGCAAGATGCTGATGCCCTGGTAATAGTAACCGAATGGAGCGCCTTCCGCAATCCTGATTTCGATAAGATGAATGGCATGCTGAAAAATCCAATGATATTTGACGGGCGCAATGTATATACTTTGGAAAAAATGCAGGAATTAGGCTACTATTACGAAAGCATTGGCCGTAAAACAGTACACGAACAGTTGCGCAATACTATAAAAGTACCTGCTGCTCCGGTAAGGGAGCGTGGCAATATCGACTAAGCAATCATTTCCAATACTACAGTTAAAATAGATTCATGAGTAACAAACGTATTCTTATTACAGGTGCTGCCGGTTTTCTGGGCTCTCATCTTTGCGACCGCTTTTTGAAAGAAGGCTACGAAGTGATAGGTATGGACAACCTGTTGACAGGTAATATAAAGAACATAGAGCATCTCTTCCCTTTAAAAGAGTTTCAGTTCTATCATCACGATGTATCTAAATTCGTACACGTACCGGGCCATATCGATTATATACTGCATTTTGCATCTCCGGCTAGTCCTATCGACTATTTGAAAATGCCTATCCAGACATTGAAGGTTAGTTCTTTGGGCACTCACAACCTGCTTGGCCTGGCAAAATCGAAAGGTGCACGCATATTGGTAGCCTCTACTTCTGAAGTATATGGCGACCCGCTGGTACACCCGCAACAGGAAGAATATTGGGGTAACGTGAACCCGATAGGCCCCCGTGGCGTTTATGATGAAGCTAAGCGCTTTATGGAAAGTATAACCATGGCTTACCATACTTATCACAAGCTGGAAACCAGGATCATCCGTATATTCAATACCTACGGTCCGCGTATGCGTCTCGACGATGGCCGTGCATTGCCAACCTTCATGAGCCAGGCACTACGTGGTGAAGACGTAACAGTGTATGGCGATGGCTCACAAACACGTTCATTCTGCTATGTGTCCGATCTTGTTGATGGAATATACCGCCTGCTATTGAGCGATTACAGCAACCCTGTAAACATTGGCAATCCATCCGAAATTACGCTTCTGCAATTTGCAGAAGAAGTAATTAAACTTACTGGCTCCAAATCGAAGATTGTTTATGAGCCTTTGCCACAAGACGACCCCAAACAACGTCAACCAGATATTACTAAGGCCAAAGAAATACTTGGCTGGTTACCTAAAGTTGACAGGCATGAAGGCTTAAAATTGACGCTTGAATATTTCAAACAACATATTTAGCTACTTGTATAAAACTTATACGTAAAAAGAAAGGGCTTCAATTGAAGCCCTTTCTTTTTACGTCATCCGAAATATTATTTCACCAGTTTATTTTCAAGTTCCAGCACCTGTGTCTCGTTTACTTTTACATTATATACCGCTGTATAAAAACGTACAAGCGCTTGCACATAGCTATTTTCAGCTTCCCTCGTTTCTATAGTAGTAGCAATGCCGGCACGAAAGCGGGCTGCCTGTATATCATTATTCTCTTTGGCATAAAGTATATTCTGAGATTCAAGCCTGTAGCCTGCAACCGATGTTTCATAATTGCGCCATGCAGTACGGTATTGGCGGCTTACTTCATTTGTTTGTTTATCATAAGCAAGTTGGTCACGCATCGCCTGTAGCGAAGCAAGCTTTACCTCGCGTCTTATATTGCCACCATTGAATATAGGAACACTCAATGTCAGTCCACCTGTTGGGCCATAGCCCTGGTTGAATAAAGAAAAACCTGATTGGCTCTTGGTATAATTAAAATTATAGCCGCCGTTTAAGCCAAGAACAGGAAAATAATCTGCACGCTCGGCACGTTCACCAAATTTCGATGCTTCTACAGTCCGTTTTGCGTATGCTAAAGACAGGTTTATATCTTCCAGCCTTTCGGGGTCTTCCGGCTTCAGATCCATATTTATCCTTAGGCTGTCATCTACATCATAGCTGGTAGTAAATGGGTCTATACCCATTAAGCTGTTAAGCGTAGCATAACTTGCATTTACTGATGCTACCTGCGTCAGTGAATCTGATTGGCGGGCATTGTAATCTACACGAGCCTGTAAAAAATCAACCTTAGCTGACAAGCCGCTTTCATATTGCAACTGTGTAAGCACGATACGTACTTTAGCCAATGCAAGCCCTGTATCAATTGCCACACCTTGTTGCTTTTGCCAAACCACCTGCGCGTATGCCTGTATCACTTGCGCTATTGTAGCCTGTATCTGTGCCTTCAACTGTATAGCACCGGCTTCTTCTAATACATTCAATCGCTTTTTAAGCAAAAACATCTTCCCGCCATTGAACAGTGTCCAGTTAAGATTGGCAGCCCCATTGGCATTAAATGAACCCGCATTGTTTACCTCCTGTATCCGGCCGTCGGCAAACTCAATATGTGTATTTGAGCTACCTACCGTTACAGCACCGGTGGCATTTATATTAGGCAGCATACCTGCATTACCTGCGGTATTATTTACCTCAGCAGACTTTGCATCCGTTTGCGCAATGCGGATATCATAATTATACGCTAACGCTTTTGCTATGGCATCATCCAGGCTCAACCTTTCCTGCGCAAAAAGGCTATGCGTACACAACAACAAAACAATAAAAACTCCAAAAAATACTTTCATATAAATACGGCCTTATACCATTTTCAAATTTTTTTCTCCTCTTATTCTGTTAGTTTATCAATAGCCGTGGGCGCAGTTTGTTTTCTGCGCGACATGAGGCTGTAAATAACAGGTAATATGAATAATGATAATAGCAACGAAAACAATACACCACCAACAATTACTACACCTAAAGGTATGCGGCTGGTAGATGCTGCGCCTAATGATAAAGCTAACGGTAAAGCGCCAAATATCATGGCCAGGCTGGTCATAAGTATAGGGCGCAAACGCATAGAAGCTGCATAAATAGCCGCCTCCGTTTTCGATGAGCCTTTATCGCGTATATGGTTGGCATATTCTACTATAAGGATACCATTCTTGGTAACAAGGCCTATCAGCATGATCATACCTATTTGAGAAAAGATATTCAGTGTTTGCCCAAATAACCATAATGACAATACTGCGCCTGCTATGGCAAGTGGTACTGTGAACATGATGATAAGCGGATCAATGAAACTTTCAAATTGTGCTGCTAATATCAAATATATAAGTACCAGCGCCAGCAAAAATGCAAACAATGTATTCGATGAACTTTCCTCATAGTCTTTTGATGCACCACCTAATGAAGTAGAAAATGATTCATCCACTACTTTTTTCTTCATCAGGTCATTATATATCCTGTTCATCTCTGCGATACCGTCGCCAATTGTTTTGCCGGGAGCAAGGCCTGCCGATATAGTTGCAGACTTATACCTGTTATAGTGATATATCTGCGACGGGCTGGTGGTTTCTTCTACACTTATAACGTTATCCAGCGATATAAATTCGCCCGCGTTGTTTTTTACAAAGTATGTATTCAGGGCAATGGGGGCATCCCTGTCTTTACGAAATACCTGCCCCAGTACCTGGTACTGCTTACCGTTCTTAGTAAAATATCCCAGGCGCCCATTACTTAATGCCAGTTGCATGGTACGCGATACATCATCAACCGACACACCCAATTGCGATGCTTTTGCCCTGTCGATAGACACGGTAAGCTCAGGCTTATTGAACTTCAGATCAACATCAGCACCCTGAAACACAGGGCTCTTATTTACTTCATCCATAAACACGGGTAGTGCCTTTGCAAGCCTGTCGAAGTTGATGTTTTGCAATACATACACTACAGGATAAGCACTGCCCCCGCGCTGTACCGATATAGTTTGTTCCTGTATGGCAAATGCACGCCCGAAGTTGTACCTCTGGAAGTTCCTGTTTACCTGCTGCACTATTTCTTCCTGACTGCGTTCCCGCTCGCCAGGCTCTTTCAGCCGTACATTTATAAAACCTGTATTTACAGCGCCCGAGCCTGAAAAACTAGGCGCAGTTACCGATAGTATCACTTCTTTCTCAGGTATCGAATCCACTATTACCCCTACCAGCTGATCCATATAATTGTCCATGGCATCATAAGCCGTACCTTCGGGTGCGCTCACCAATGCACGAAAGCGGCTCCGGTCTTCAAGCGGGGCAAGTTCACTTTGCAGACCTTTACCTATTATAAATATCAACGCAAAGCTCACCACCATGCCTGTTAAGGCCACCCATTTATGCTTCATTATCCATACCAGTCCACGCTTGTAACCATTTTCAAGCCCCTGGAAGAAAGGCTCAGATTTTACATAGAACCGAGACGGCTTGTGCACCTTGCGGGTCATCAGTACATTCAGTACCGGTGTAAGCGATAGAGATACAAATGCGGAGATCAATACGGCACCGGCTACTACAATACCAAACTCGCGGAAAAGCCGCCCTGTAAATCCTTGCAGGAATACGATAGGCAGGAACACTACTGCCAGCGTAATAGAAGTAGAGATAACCGCAAAGTATATTTCCTCGCTCCCCTCTTTTGCAGCGCGGTGCTTTTCCATACCCGCTTCTATCTTCTTAAATATGTTTTCCGTCACCACTATACCATCATCTACCACAAGCCCGGTAGCCAGTACAATGGCCAGCAGGGTAAGTATATTGATAGTGAAACCCATTGCATACATTATAAAGAATGCGCCTATCAAACTCACTGGTATATCTATCAACGGACGGAAGGCAATAAGCCAGTCGCGGAAAAAGAGATAGATAATAAGTATCACCAGTGCAAATGATACAAGTAAGGTCTCTTCTACCTCTGAAATAGATTTTTTAATAAATGCGGTTGTATCAAGGGCAATATTTAATTTAAAATCGGCGGGAATATCTTTCTTTAATTCATCATACCGTTTATAAAACTCATCCGATATGGCTACATAATTCGAACCCGGTTGCGGTGTTACCGCAAGGGCTATCATTGGTACCGCGCTTTCTTTCAAAACGCTTTCTTCATTTTCAGGCCCAAGTACAGCCTCACCTACGTTTTTTAAATAAATATCACTTCCGTTAATGTTTTTAACTATCAGGTTGTTGAAGTCTTCTTCTGTATAAAGGCGGCCAAATGTCCTTACAGAAAGCTCGGTATTGGTGCCGGCAATCTTACCTGCCGGTAACTCCACATTTTGTTTGGCAAGTGCATCCTGTATATCCAGGAAGGTAATGCCATAGCCTGCCATGGCAACGGGATCTAGCCACAGGCGCATAGCATAGCGTTTTTCGCCCCATATACGTATGCTGCTTACTCCGGGTATGGTTTGCAGGCGTTCTACCAATACATTTTCTGCATATTCCGTTAGCTCCAGTTGGTTCTTGGTATCGCTCTGCACGGTCATGGAAAGTATGGGCTGTGCATTTGCATCTGCTTTCGATACCACAGGCGGGGCATCAATATCCTGCGGAAGACTTCTTACTGCCTGTGAAACTTTATCGCGTACATCATTGGCAGCTGCCTCAAGATCTATACTCAGGTCGAATTCTACTGTAATATTGCTGCTACCTTGTGCACTTGTGGACGATATCGTTTTGATGCCTGCTATACCGTTTATCGACTTTTCAAGCGGTTCTGTTATCTGGTTTTCTATAATATCAGGGTTGGCACCTGCATACGATGTTCTTACATTGATGATCGGCGGATCGATAGATGGATAATCGCGGATACCTAGAAAATTGAACCCGATGATACCAAATATGACAATAATGATATTAAGTACTATGGCTAAAACAGGCCGGCGTAGCGATAACGAAGGTAAACTCATGCAGTATATTTCAAAAATAAAGCCCGTCAAATATACACCCGCAGTGCTTTAAAATATTCAGCACCAACCATACACATAACACAAAAATCCAATATCCAACTATTCCGGCCTATGTTTAGACTATGCAATATGAGTAAAGTTTAACCATTATTATAAAAACATCATTGATAGCTAGTTCTTAACAGAAAACATTATTACATAATAATTATGCCTCCCCTAAAAGGGTTATTTTAATTATTTATAATTCCTATAACAGTATTTGGAGCTTTAGGCTGCCCTCCGTTACCTTTGAGTAATTGACGAACCAAACATTATTAAAACTATGACACATTCTCTTCCGGCGTTACCATACGCTTTCGATGCACTGGAACCACATATTGATGCCCGAACTATGGAAATACACCATGACAAACATCACCAGGCTTATGTTGACAACCTGAACAAGGCTTTGGCTGGCACCGAGCATGAAAACAAAACTCTTGAAGAACTGATGGCTAATATATCTGCTTACCCTGCGGCAGTACGCAACAATGGTGGCGGCCATTACAACCATACTTTATTCTGGACGGTTTTAGGCCCTAACGGTGGCTCACCTTCAGGCGAGCTGGCCAAAGCTATCAACGATGCTTTTGGCTCTCTTGATGCACTTAAAGAAAAAATGAATACGGCGGGTGCCACTCGTTTTGGTAGTGGCTGGGCATGGCTGATAGTTAAGGACGGCAAGCTGGAAGTAACCTCTACACCTAACCAGGACAATCCATTGATGGATGTTGCAGATGTAAACGGCCACCCGATCTTAGGTATCGATGTATGGGAGCATGCTTATTACCTGAAATATCAAAACAAACGTCCTGATTATTTATCCGCTATCTGGAACGTTATCAACTGGAATGAAGTTGAAATGCGCTACAAAGCAGCTTTAGTATAATAACTCATTACGGTACGATAAAAAAAGTCATGCATTCAAAAAATGCATGGCTTTTTGTTAGAATGATTTGCTTTTTATCTGCCTCCTACACCAAACGAAAAACCTAGTGCCAGCATTAAACCTCCCGGTTGCAATATGTCAAGTACTTTACGGGCATCTGCACTTAATGGCCCGCCATACAGCACTTTGTAATTATCATCGCTAAACCTGAATGAATAACCTGCCTGTAAATAGAAACGATGCCCACGCCTGCCTAAATTGAAGAAATGATATCCTGCAATAAACCCATTAGTTACAGGTTCAAAATCAAGCGTGGTGCTTGTATTTCCGCCTGTGTTCGATGGCAGATCAGTTGTAAAATTCGTTAACCCTGTATTATGCGAAACACCCGCTCCAATTGCCCAACCACGCTGACATGGCTTAAAATAATACCTTCCTTCAGCATATAGCTTAGTACCCCAGCTGCTGATACCTACACCACCACCAACTGACACCTGGCTTACAATGGGCACATCTACTATAAAGCCTATTAAACCCGCCTGGTTTTCCAAACCTGTGCTTACACCCAGGTAGGCTTTTGGACAAGATACCATTGTGCTATTTTTTTGCCTCGTCATTTGCTGCGCAAAACCAGTGGTACTTATTGCAAAAACGGCTAGCACCAAAATTATTTTCTTCATCATATAGAGTTTATAATGAGCACAATATATAGTCCCCATTTCACTCATCAAATAGATGTCACCATATTTATTTAGTGATGATATTACGGCAGATCCAACAGCATAGCTTTTGCCTGTTTATTGGCAGGATGCTTTTTAATCAGGTGTTTCAATGTTCTTTGTGCAAGATCATTGTTGCCATTGTTATGATACCATACCGCCATATTTATCAAGGTCTGCTCATGGTCCGGGTCGGCAGCTAATGCTTTGCGTAGGTAGTCATAACTCATAGTGCTATTGCCCTGTTGCATATAAATGAAACCCAGGTTATTGCTTGCAACCTGGTAATCAGGATTTTCGTTCACCACAAAATTAAATACTTTTTGCGCTTCTGCTAAATTACCTGTAGCCAGTAAACTAGTACCATATTTAGTTTGAAAGTCGAGCGAATAAGGCAATATTTCTATAGCCCTTTTATACCAGGGCACAGCTTTCTCCACTTGCTGCAATTGGTAGTATGCTTCACCTATTCGGTAACAAGCCCAGGCATCCTGCATGTTTTGCGGCTGTAGCTGCTGCGCGTACTGCACCACTTTATTGTAATTATTCAGCAGGAAGTAAGCGCGAATGTAGTCCCTGTTTTGTTTTTGACTGGCTTCTATATCCGGTTGCTTACCTAAGTACCAGAGCGCAGAATCTATCAACCCATTATTCGGATTATAGCGTTCGTAAAATTCCATATATGCCCGCGCAGTAGTTATAGCATCTACACTATCGTTATTGAAACATTTCAATCCTAAGAACGCTGTTATCTTTTTTTCCAGCGTATCACTCATTGGCCGCTTGCGTATGTAGTGGTCGGTAACCGCTACGTGTGGTATATCAATACTACCATTATGCGGCATGTGGCAGGTTACACAATCATCATTCTTTGTAGCACGTACTTTTATATCCTCGCTGCAATGCACTTGTTGTGCTGCGCCATGGCAACTTTGACAAGCATTCAGGTATTGTGCTCTTGGTGTAAACTTTACACTCACGTGCGGGTTGTGGCAGGTAATACAGCTCATCTTACCCGAGCTTACAAAACACTCACTCTTTTTCATCCGCTCTACATGCGACGCCATGATCATTTTATCGCGTGCACCTTCATACTCAGGCATAAATACATTCATAACTTCCGATAAATGCATACCAGGGCGGAAGTCGAAGAACGTCTTCCCATCATTCAATACAGCAATACCCTGCAAGTGACAGCGCTGGCAAACGTTGTTTTGCAGTTCTGTTGATAACCTTCTGGGATTAACAATACTGTAATCAGGTCCTTTCGATGTATCAATTATTTTACCCGATTGTTTTTCCTGCACATGCAGTGAACCCGGCCCATGGCAGCGCTCGCAATCAATACCGTTTTTTACGCTCAGGTATTTATTCTGGCTGTTAGCAACAAAATCAGGGTAACCGTTATGGCAACTCATACATTCTATTTCTATCAGCCTGTTGAAGCGTGTATTGTGCCCATTCTCAAAACCCGGCGCAAGGTCCCATTGTTTCTTTTGCGCATAATAGGTAATTGGCGCTTGGTAGAAATAACCGTTTACATTAAAGATGTTGGAATTGGTATGCTGCCCTGAGCCTACTATGTAGTCTATCTTTTGTATTTTCTTATGTGTGGTATCGCCTGCCTCTACCCTGAACTCCATTATGTACAGCGAGTCGTTCTGCATATAAGGCTTATAGTAAAAGTCGAGCGACTTATCGTACACAGGTGCATGCCCAAACTCCGCTACCGATTTTTGACGAGTAGCATGGTCGAACGACTGGCCCATTCCCGTTTGTATGAATGTTTGATAAACGCCTTCGTGACAAGTACGGCAGGTTTGCATACCTACATAATGCACGCTGGTATCGTACACGTTGCGCCATGGCGAACCCGTAGCTTCCACTTCTGCACTTTTATCAGGGCTATTGCAGAAAAAAGTGGGCAGCGTAATAGCAACGGCCGCTAAGCATATCAGTAAATATCGTAAAAAACGCGCCGGCATACTATTTCAAAAGTAACACAATAGCCACTAAAGCAATACCTAATTAAAGATGGCTAAAGTGTAGTTCGATTTGCCTTTTTGTATCAGCATATAGCGGTCGTTCAGCAAATGCTCTTGCTTCAGCATAAAATCGATACCTGCTACTTTCTCCTTATTTACACTCAAACCGCCATTTTGTACCATTTTACGCGCTTCCCCTTTCGATGGAAATATTTTGCTATCGGCAAGGAAGGTTAGAAAATCAACACCTTCGTTCAGCGCATCTTTACTTGCAGTAACCTGGGGCACACCATCCATTACTTCCAGCAATTGTTTCTCATTCAGTTCGCGCAATGTTTCTATGGCCGATTGTCCGAATAATATATCCGAAGCTTTTTGTGCAAAAGTCAAATCTTCCGCACTGTGCACTAAAGTAGTCAGTTCTTCAGCAAGCGCCTTTTGCAGCTTACGTAAATGCGGAGCGCTTTTGTGTTCTTCTATTAATGCATTTATTTCTTCCAGCGGACGGAAAGAGAACGTAAGCGTTGCTCTTACCGCATCATCATCAGCCTGCTTTAACCAGAATTGGTAAAACTGGTAAGGAGAAGTCAACTCAGGATCGAGCCAGACATTACCGCTTTCCGATTTACCAAATTTGCTGCCATCGCTCTTGGTCATCAGCGGGCAGGTAAATGCAAATGCATCGCTGCCACCTTTGCGGCGTATCAGCTCGGTACCGGTAACAATATTACCCCACTGGTCGGCACCACCCATTTGCAGCTTTACGTTGTGCTGTTTATTAAGATGGAAATAATCGTAACCCTGTATCAACTGATAAGTAAACTCAGTAAAAGACAAGCCTGTCTCCAGTCGCTTTTGTACTGAATCTTTCGACAACATGTAATTGACCGTGATATGTTTACCTGTATCGCGAATAAAATCAAGAAACGAGAAATTTTTGAACCAATCGTAGTTATTGACCATCACCGCGGCGTTTGGCTTATCCTCGCTAAAGTCTATGAATTTTTCCAGTTGCTTGCGGATACCATTGCAATTGCGCTCAATGATCTCCATGCTTAGCAAATTGCGTTCAGCCGATTTACCTGAAGGGTCGCCTATCATACCTGTAGCACCACCAACCAGTGCATAAGGTTTGTGCCCGGCCCTTTGCAGGCGCATCAGTAATGTAATAGGCACCAGGTTGCCCACATGCAGGCTTTCAGCAGTAGGGTCGAAACCCACATAACCGGAGGTTAATTCCTTTTCCAGTTGTTCTTCCGTACCCGGCATTATATCTTGTATCAGGTTTCTTGCCTGTAATTCCTTTATCAGGTTCATCTCTTTAAAATATCAGGTGGGCAAAAATAAGGTTTTCAGGCTGCTGTTAATATATCGCGGCATAATATATAGAGTTCCATAACATTACCTGCTAAAAGCTTTTTCTACAACAGTTTTGTTTTTCAAAAATTGTTTTTATCTTTCGGAGTGTATTAACAAAAATTTAAGGCCTTGAAACGATTTATACTTTCCTTAGCAATGCTGGCGCCGCTATGCGTACAGGCACAAATGCCTCACCACGAAATTGGTTTGATGGCTGGCGTGGCTAACTATTATGGCGATCTTCAGGATAAGGTTTTTGATAGCCGCACCAACCGACCAATGGGTGGCATCACTTATAAATATTTTATGAATCCGCATCTAGGCGTACGTTTAGGGGTTTCATATACAAATATTACCGCTGCAGACAGCCTTTCGGGCAGTGTAGTGAAACAAAACCGCAACCTGCGCTTTTCAAGCAATCTTTTTGAAGCCCATGCCGGCCTGGAAATCAACTTCCTGCCAATAGATGTGGACAAGATGAAGATCACCCCGTATATATTCGGTGGTATCGCCGTTTTCCACTACAACCCTTATACCGATGGGCTTAAAGGAGAAAAAGTATATCTGCGCCCATTAAGCACTGAAGGCCAGGGAATACCTGTATATCCGGATCGTAAAGAATATAAACTGACTAATATAGCCTTCCCGATAGGTGGTGGTCTTAAGTTCTTCGTTGGTAAAACGCTGATGATAACTACCGAAGTTGGCTTCCGCTATACCAATACCGACTACCTGGATGACGTAAGCCGTTCGTTTGTTGACCGCGATACACTGATAGCTTACCGTAGCCGCCAGGCTTTCGATCTGTCCTTCCGTGGCGATGAGCGCAACACCTGGGATGGCAACTATCCTAATAAGAACTTCCAGCGCGGCGATAGCAAAGCAAACGACTGGTATATGTATGCCGGCCTGTCTGTGGGCATCTACCTGAAAGCGTTTGGTAATGTAAAAGAATACTGGCAAGCTAAATGCCCTGCATTTTTCCGCCGCTAAATACTTCCCCAACTTATTTAATATCAGGGGTACCAGAGAGAGTCCTGCTAACGCAGGACTCTTTTTTTATTTCAAAGAATCTAATAATTCAATACACTCCTCTAGGCTCACCATCATTTGTTCGCCGGTAGTAAAGTTTTTAAGGCTAAGCTGGTTTTTCTCACGTTCTTCATCGCCGGGAAGTATTACATAAGCAATGCTTCTTTTATTAGCATATTTCATCTGTTTATCGAACTTGGCCGCATCGGGGTATATCTCAGCTGCTATGCCATTGTTACGCAATTGCTGCAACACCTGTAGTGCATAGGTTTCATTCTCGCCACCGAAGTTGAGAAGCAATACCTGCGTACCCGTGGTAAGCTCTTGCGGAAATAAACCTAGTTCTTCTATCACATCGTAAATCCTATCGACACCGAAGGAAACACCTACTCCCGATAATCCTTTCAGGCCAAATAACCCGGTAAGATCATCGTACCTGCCACCGCCACCTATGCTGCCCATTTTTACAGCACGGCACACTACTTCTACAATTACCCCTGTATAGTAATTCAAGCCACGCGCCAGGCTAATATCTACCTCTATGGTTGAAGTCCAGTCTTTATTGGTTAACGTATTATGGTAAGCCAGTGTTTGTTTCAGTTCTTCAATTCCCTGCAAACCAATTTCACTGTTGCTCATAATTTCAGAGAGCGCCGCCAGCTTTTCTTCGTTATTTCCCGTTACTTCTATTACCTGTTTTATTTTTTCTACTCCTGTATCTGCTACCCCTCTTTCTGCCAGTTCTTTCGCTACACCATCCCAGCCTATTTTATCCAACTTATCGAGGGCGATGGTTATATCCACCATCAGCGCGGGCATACCACATATTTCTGCCAGGCCAGCCAGTAATTTGCGACTGTTTATTTTGATGCCTATCTGCGGCAAGTTCAACCGGTGGAAAGAGCTTTGATAAATGCACAGCAGTTCCGCTTCGTTTATAAGTGATGTGCTGCCTACCACATCGGCATCGCACTGCCAGAACTCGCGGTAACGGCCTTTCTGGGGCCTATCGGCACGCCATACGGGCTGCATCTGGTAGCGGCGGAAAGGAAATGCCAGCTCGTTCTGGTGCATAACCACGTAGCGGGCAAACGGGATAGTAAGATCGTAACGCAGGGCACGCTCAGTAACAACAGGTGTGCTGTATGGCTTGCTCAATAACTTACCCCACTCTTCATTCATTTTCTCTTTATCGGCCTCTTTCTTTTCGTGCAGGCCATTGTTTAATATTTTAAATATTAAACGGTCGCCTTCTTCGCCGTACTTGCCCGTAAGGGTAACCAGGTTTTCCATGGCCGGTGTTTCCAGCGGCTGAAAGCCATATAGTTCAAATACACCACGAATGGTATTCAATATATACTGGCGCTTGCGTACTTCTGCCGGTGAAAAATCGCGCGTGCCTTGTGGTATCGATGGTTTTGACATTTAGTGCTTCTTATATTTTTCTATGATCGCATTGCAGGTGCGGTCTATTAATTCGTAAACGGTAGTGTAGCCTTCTTCGGGGCCATACCAGGGGTCGGGCACGTTGCCATTACTTGCAGGTTCCAGCTCATTCAAAAAGTATTCAACCCTGGCCATATCTGCCTTATGGCCACCAATCCTTGCAATCTCTTCATATACATCATCCGCCATAGCATATATCTTATCGTATTCAGCGAAATCGACCGCAGTAAACTTCCTGGCCCGCTGCGCCGATATATCTACCCCTTTCAACCGACAGATATTTTGCGAAAACTGATGTGGTGCCTCGCCTATATGATAACTTTCCGTACCTGCCGATGCCACTTCCCAATTTAACCCGTGTTGTTTTATTTTATGCCTCATCAACCCTTCGGCTATTGGTGAGCGACAGATATTGCCCAGGCATACCATTAATATTTTCATATCCTGCTTAAAGGGCAAAGATATTGGTTGCGGGATATTTTTTGTTCCATTTTGTTCCGTTTTCGGGGGCGTATGCGTTTCGTGTTCCGGGATACCATGCCTACGCAGTTGTGCCAGTAGCACTCCCGCCCACCGGCTATGGCCCTCATCGTGCGTTTGTGGTGCCTTTATCAGCCATCGCAAAAATGTATCATCTTTAAACATCTCCAGTTCATATTGCTCTTTTAGCGTTGCTGTAGCTGCCTGCACCTCCTCAACCGGCCAATTTAGCGGTGGCTCATTTTCCAGGGCTGTTTCATCGGCTTGTGTCCAATTGATGTGCAGCATCGGGTTAGTGCAAGACGCTTGTGTAACTTCAGCAGGCGCCTCAGCAGTATTCCTCTCACCATCCAACTCGTCGCCACCAATAAATATCTGGTATGTGCCCGCCACCGGCTCCTTCTTCAATTCCTTGTCTATTTTCCTGGCGCCGGGGGTTAACTCACCGGATAGTTTACTATCCAATTCGATAGCCCGCAGTACAGCATACACACTTATATCTTCATATACCACTTCCACTTTGTCTTTCAATTTTATATAGCGTTTGCGTTTGTAGTTACCATTCACCATTTCGGTAAGGGCAGCCCTCTTTTCGCGTATGGTAAGTAATTGCTGCTGCGCCATTTCAAAAGCTTCATCGTCCAGCTCTTCCAGCGCGCGGTTGCGGGCGCGCCGGGTTATATCCAGAATACGATTAAATATTTCAGGGTCGCGCAATAGCCTGTTAGCCGCGGTGCGGGCACTTTCGGGCGATACACCGGGGTAGGCAGATTGATAGGCACGGCGTTTATCACCATGCTGTATCATCCCCTTTACAAAGAGTTCGTGTTCGGGTTTCATGGTTTTTCCTTTTTTTGATAGGTAATTAAGGTTGAATAATATAACGGATCCGTTTTACTGAAATATGCAGGCAGGAATGTGCATATTTAAATTTAATAATAGCAAAAATACTTCTTATTAATATAATAAGCAAACAAAATTATTGTCATGGAACAGTAAGTAATAGGAATGATGATAAACATCATGATTCTTTTAACATTTGCTGCTGTAATTTTGTGCAAGAGATGAAGATATAGCTGAGGCTGAACCAATATTTGATTCTTAATTGCAATAACATATTTGTGAAAACGGGGCTGTAATAACAGCCAGTGAAGATATAGGGCTAACACCCTGAAGGGACAGATTTGTACAGGGGCTTTCGGTATCTACCGGGCCCCTGTTCGTTTTAAGGCGCTCATAAAAAAAACAGCCGTAAACGACTGTTTTGAATAAACACTATGAGAAAAAACAGGGAACCATTATATGTATATCAACAGCACTACCGATACTATCAGTAAGGCGGCTATAAGCATTAGAATTATATTCCCGCCTTTCAATTCCTGATTATCTTTTTGAAATTGCTTCTCCTTAATCATGGCCGCAATATAGCTACGCGCTAAACATATAGCATGATGACATTCGTCATAAACAGAGCCGATAAAATGATTTGAAAAGAAAATATAATCAATAGCCAATAAACTTTATTTTAGCAACCGATGTTACGCCATTGCAGTTTATTGAGCATAGCTCCTTACCGCCTGCTACCTGCAACAGGTGGTGGACACTTAGGCATATTGGATATGCACCATAATATCGGCAAGCTGTGCCCAGACCACCTGGTAAGCACCAATAATAATGATCCTGCCAATAATTACGCGTTCGATATGCATGCCGTACTGCCGGCTACTATATGGCGCTACCTGCCTTTTTATTGCTACACTACTATACTTAACATAGGCAAGCGTTATGATTGCACTGCTATATTTTGCGACCACCCATATATGGCGCCTACAGCTATGCTGGTTGCACGCAAGCTGGGTATACCCTGGTTTTTGAGAAGCCACAATATAGAATCGGAGCGGTTTAGAACATTGGGCAAAAAGTGGTGGCCACTGATGCATAGCTTTGAAAAATTTGCCATGAAGCATGCAAAAAGCAGTTTTTTTGTTACTGAAGAAGATGCACAATGGGTAATAACCAACTATGGCATACCTGCTGAAAAATGCCATGTTTTACCTTTTGGCACCAATCTTAGTGAGCCCCCCGCGCTAATTGCAGATGCAAAAACACAACTAGCCAAAAGCCTGCATATAGATGCCGGTAAACCGTGGTTATATTTCCTGGGCGCACTAAGCTATACACCAAACGAACAAGCCGTTACTTATATATTGGATGAAATAATGCCAAGACTAAATAAAAGTGGAAAGGGCTACCAGGTGCTAATAGCAGGCAAGGGATTATCTGAACCACTGCAAGCGCGTATTGCGAATACTGAAAACGTAATATATACGGGCTTTCTGGAAAGCCTTAAGTTATTTTTGCAGGCATGCGACGTGATGCTGAACCCAGTAATAACAGGTGGCGGTATAAAAACCAAAGCCATAGAAGCGCTAAGCTATAACAAACAGGTAGTAAGCTGCGAAAGCGGGGCTGCAGGGCTTATAAGAAGTGTATGCGGCAATAACCTGCATGTAAGTGCCGACCACGACTGGGATGCCTTTATTAAGGACATACTGAATGCAATGACCCAATCATCACCCACCCCCCAAAGCTTTTACGATACCTACTACTGGGGCAACATAGCGCAGAAGGCTGTTGAGATAATAAGCCGCCAATAGCCGGTATTAGCTACCTGCATTACTATTGAATACATACTGAATAATATTAGCGCCCATTTGCAAGGCCTGCTGGTGCTTTTCGGGTGTATCGTGGTAGATCGGAAGAGCACACGTCTGAACTCCAGTCACGACGAATGATCT
>CAMLFX010000014.1 GCA_946479435.1 uncultured Sphingobacteriales bacterium
TAATATTAGCGCCCATTTGCAAGGCCTGCTGGTGCTTTTCGGGTGTATCGTGGTGTACTTCCTGATCTTCCCAACCATCGCCCAGATCGGTCTCTACCGTATAATAACATACCAACTTGCCTTTGTATATTATGCCATAACCTTTAGGTGGTTTTTTATCGTGCTCGTGTATCTTGGGTACACCGTTCGGGAAGTTGAATTTTTGATGGTAGATGGGATGCGAGAAAGGCAGCTCAACCAATTCGGCTTCGGGAAAAACTTTCTTTAGTGCGGGGCGCACATATTCATCCAAACCGTAGTTATCATCAATATGCAGAAAACCACCCGACTCCAGGTACTTACGCAGGTTCTGCGCCTCTGCATCGCTTACCGCCCAGCGCCCATGGCCCGTCATGTGTATGAACGGATAATTGAACAGATCGGGGCTGCCAATTTCCACCTGCGCTTCTTTAGTATCGAAACGGGTATGCAACTGCTGGTTGCAAAAAGCGGCAAGGTTCTTTAGCGATGTGGGGTTAGCATACCAGTCGCCACCGCCATTATATATCAGCAAAGCCAGCTTCATATTTTGCGCGTTTACGAAGCCTGCTGAAAACAGGCACAGAGCAATAATTAGGCTAAGCTTCTTCATAATTGATGGTATTAAAATAACTGCACACCGACATTGCTGCAGTTTCGGTGCGCAGGCGGCGATGGCCCAATGATATGGCAACAAAATTATTTTGCTCCAGCAATGCCACTTCTTCTGGTGTAAAATCGCCTTCAGGGCCAATAAGTATCACGGTTTCCAAACCGGGTTTGCATGCTATAGACAACGGCTCCCTTTCTTTGCCCTCCATACAATGCGCAACCAGCTTTTGCGGTATATTGTCCAGGTAGCGCACCAATTGCTCTGGGGTGGCGGGTTCGTTAAGCTGCGGTAAATGATACTGCTGTGATTGCAGCATGGCAGCAATGAGTATGTTGTTCCAGCGGTCGGGTTTTACTCTTTCACGTTCGCTGCGCGTAGCCTGTATAGGTGTAATAGTATTTGCGCCCAGCTCTGTAGCTTTTTCTAAAAGCCACTCGTTGCGACCTGTATTTTTTGTAAAGGCTACGGCCAAATGCAGTATGCCTTTTGCCTGCTGATGCGATACAACCTCTTCAATATATACAGCGCATTTTTTCTTTGCAGCTTCGGTAATACGCACCGTTGCCGCATGTCCTTTGCCATTGGTAAGTATAAACTGCCCACCAACCTGCATGCGCAGTACCTGCACTACATGGCGCGCGGTATCTTCTTCCAGCCACAATTGCTGGCCCGCAACTAAATTGCCGGGATGAAAAAACACGGGTAAAGCCATAGGCGGCAAGATAGCCAAAATGGCGCTATCAGCGCAGCACCATTTGGCGGTCTTGTATCATTTTACGCAGGTTTAACAAGCCGTAGCGCATACGCCCCAGGGCGGTATTTATACTTACAGATGTGATGGCTGCTATCTCTTTAAAGCTAAGATCGCCATACATACGCAGTATTATTACCTCACGTTGCTCTTCGGGCAATTCTTCTATAAGCTGGCGCACACTTGCATGTGTTTGCCTGCGCTCCAGCGCATCGCCCGGGCTTTCAGCGGGAGAAAGAAAAATAGAAAGATCGGTGCCATCGGGCAGTGTGACCGGTATGTTTTGTCGCACCTTGCGGAAGTGGTCCATACAGAGATTGTGCGCCACGCGTATAGCCCACGGCAGGAATTTACCTTGTTCGGAATAGCGCCCATCGCGCATAGTGCGTATCATTTTCAGGAAGGCATCCTGAAAAATATCTTCAGCGATGAACTTATCCTTCACCAACATATAGATAGATGTATATATCTTATCCTTATAACGGGTAATAAGCACTTCGAGCGTCCGCTCGTCCCCCTGGAGGAACGCGTGAATTAACTCAGCATCGGAAACTTGATGGATCAATTGCATATACTTCTACCTTTTTGAAATAACGTACAGTTACGCCATGCAGTAATTAATGTTAGGTAGAGGTGTATATCTATATATTGCGCGTTTAAGAAAATTTAACGTTGGGCTTACAATTTTAGTATGCAACGTTGTGAAAAAGTTAAAACAAATACTAAGCCAAATTAACTACACAATATAAACCGAAGTTTTACGTTTACCGCCGATTTTGGTATATCGTGTTGTAAATAAGACTGGTATGCGTCTTTTTTCGTTGGGCAAGTATAATGAAAAACTTTTGAAATGATAATATTATGACAAAAATAAGCGCCCGCTGGAAAACGGGCGCCTGAGGGATATTGTAATGTTTTTATTGAATAACAATTCTTTCTACTTTAAAGCCATCTGCCTTTAAAATGTAAAAGCCTTTAGCATAAGAAGATACATTTATGTTATTGGCATTTTGAAATTGCGCTACCGTTTTACCTGATATATCGTACAACGCGCCTGAAAGCGGCTGACTAAAATACAGCACATCTTTAGCGGGATTAGGATATACATGAATACGAGGCAATTCGATATTTGCAACTGCATCAGGCAATTGGGCTGCATTTATTTCAAATACGGCCAATGTACCGCTTACTTCGTTTGCCGTAAGTATAAAGTTCTTGTTGTGCGGGTTATGCTTTGCACCCAGGAATATAATACCTTCCGGCGCCTGATCGCCGCCATAAAATGCAGTAGTACGGGTATTGATATATTGTACAAAAGCAGGAGCAGAAGGATTGGTAACATCGTAAACCATTACACCGCCCATACGCTCAAGTGTTACGAAAGCATAGGTAGTATCGTTGATGGTGCCTACCGCTACACCTTCAGGTTCGGGGCCTTTATTATCGCTGCGGTTCTTTTTAGCCTGGCCTTCGTTATCGGCATTGAAGAATTTACCATATACAGGATCAGCATTCGTTATTTGCTCGAAATCTTCACCGCTATCGTAAACCAAATTGATATTGCCTGCATTGAAAATGCTGAAGCTACGGCTGCCTAACACGTATATTTCATCGAAATCGCCATCGTTATCAGTATCGCCTAAAGATTTAACCGCATTCAGCCTTCCCAGGTTATAGCTTGCTTTCAACAAATCGGCCTGAGGAAATTTAGCAGCATCGAGCTTATAGCCACCGCTACCTATTCTAGCTTCTTCAGAATAGCCATCATAATCGCGAGAGTCGCCTTCGTTGGCTGTAACGAGGTAAGTATTACCATTTACAGTAAAGTTGCTGACCGCATCAGGAAGATGCATACCTCTTACCGGCCAGTTAGCTATCAGTACCTCCCCATTATTATCGCTGGCATCCAGAGCATTGCCCGCTACCAGGTGATCGGTATAACCTAAAGTCTTGATACCTGTAATTGTTTTAGTAGCTATATCGATAGTGGCGATTGCATTGTTTTCCTGCAACGTAACCCAAGCTTTATCGGAGGTAGGAGATACGGTGATATATTCAGGTTCAAAATCCTGAGCAGCAGTAGCGTTAGGGCCATAAATACGTATGCCCTGGCTGCGCAGCGTAGTTTCCTGCCCATTGAATGATGTGAACATTATGCTGGTAGCAGTTGCATTCGTTATACCATTTTGAATATCAACTATAGTTATCGAACCTTCAGGATCTACGTCGTAATCGTCATTAGGCTCTCCTTCATTGGCAGTAAGTACATATTTACCATCAGGCGTGAAGGTTACCATATCGGGCAATGCACCGGCAGGTACTTGTTTTTGAAAAACGCCATTTGCATCCAGGAAAACAATTTTGCCATTATCCGTTTTAGGGCTGGCCTCGATAGCCATAGCAACAATGCCATTTTTTACCGCAACAGAATTGATGCCACCACCATACCTGGCAAGGTTCACAGTATCGACCGTAGTGATAACCGATGGGTTGGTAAAATCTAATATATGCAATACGTTTTGCAGCGAGTTGACCACAAACAGCCTGTTGGTTGCACTATCGTAAGCCACTATTTCGGCCGATGAACCAAGATAAGGCACTGAGTAACTGCCCTTATACATCAGCTCGATATTTTTGCGTGCTGCGGGCGCCGTGTAATCGTTGTCTTTAATGTACACAGTTACTTTCCTGGCCGATGCAGACATGTTCGCATTAACAACATTTGAAAATTCAAGACCAAAATACTCAGTGGCTTCAGCAACCAGATCGTTATTTACTTTTATCAATGCATATTGTGTATCGCGCAACGAGGGGCCAAATGTAAGTGTAGGTGTAAGCAATGCAATATCGCTTGTGGTAGTAGTATTAAATCCGGCAGTCAACCCAACATCGACTGTAGTAGCAGTTGCATTTTTATTGGTGATAACCACACCTACTTTTACCGTGTCGCCGGCTTCATCGGCAATAAACAAATTCTTTTGCAAAGCCAGTGAAGGAGGTAAGGGCGTAGAGCTAACCTGAACGGCATCGATACCTGCCCAATCATCGCCACCATTAATTCTTGCACGTATGCGCAAGCGAACATACGTACTGCCTGCCGGTACAGCAATACCAACGGAATCCCAGATTTTATTAGCTACCGGAAGGGCCACATAGTTTGCCATGTTCCACGTAGTACCGTTATTATATTCTACTATATAGCCAATAGAATCGCCGCTGCCACCTACAATATGTGTGAAGTATTTGAACTTGACATTATAAGTATTGCCAGGTGTTAGTGCTACAGGATCAAAATCTAAATAGTGATAATAAGGTGCGGGAATAAGTACCTTACTATAGTCATTTTCCAGATCCCACATGCCCCAAAATTTAGTGCCTTGTGCGGCAGCGCTTATAGCTACGTTGCCACTGGTAGTGTTACCTATATAAGTAGTATCCTTCCACATATCATTCAGCGAAGGGCCGAAAAGATATGCAGCAGGTGTTGCAGTGAATGACCAAGTATTAGTAGCGGCTGCATCGAACCCTTGAAAATAGGGGATTTGGGCAGTGCTTACCATTGAGGTACACAGCAAGATCAATAGAGGTAGAAATAATCTTTTCATTGCTAAAAATTGATTTGCGGCAAAGAAAAGAACCAGCACAAGCAATAACACTAGGCATACAGATACTTAATAGAAGCTTATTGTTAGGATAATAAAAAAATCAAATACACTTAACATAGCATACAAACAAAAGCCATACTGCAAAAAGCAATATGGCTTTACCCATTCTAAACTACACACTATGTCCCGCCTTATTTACCTGATATAACGTCTTTGCTGACCATCGTGTTTCTGATGATATATATTATTATTGTTTTTCCTTTGCTGGTTATATATCATAGCACGCTCGTTATGTGTAACACGGCCATCGGCCATCGCCATCTTTTTGTAGTTCCTCACTTTAGCCTGCTGCATTCTTAGTTGCATGGCCTCACGATGTGTTAACTGACCTGAACGTACACCTTGTTGTATACGCTGGTGCTGATTGTATTGCCTGTGATGTACTGTGCGTGTATGAGCTTCTGCCATTTGCGTAAAAAGCATAGTTCCCAATAACGTTGCTGCAAAAATTAACTGTTTCATACCTGCTATTTTTTAAATGATTTGTACAGATATAGACACAGATACCTGCCTGCGGTTTAAACCAACATTTGTTAAATAAAAGAAAAAGCCCCCGCTAGAAAACGGGGGCTGTACGCAATATGAAAATATAACAAAAGAGCCTTAAGAATTAGTCGGGCTTTTTACCATCTAAAAAAGTATTAATGGTTTGTATAGTGCCCTGTGTATTGTTGCTACCTTGATCTTTATTTACACCTACGCTGTAACCGCTGTAGTGCTGATCGGCAGAAGCAACTGTATTATCGATATTCATGTTACGGCGAACATAGGCCGGAACATTTTCCAGGTCATCGTTCGATTCGTTTCCTTTTATATTGAAGCTCATACGGCGAAGACGATCGGCACGTTCTTCCAAAGCGCGTTTTTGCTCTTCAAAACGTTTTTTCTCTTCCAGCTCAAATTCCGTTAGCACATGCGCGCCAATTTTTACGGGCTCTTGTGCCACGGGTTCATTTTTAATAACCAGCTGCATGGGGTTTTCTTCAGCAACAGGCTGCGGAGCAGGCATCATTTGCTGTGCGGCAGCATCTTCTTTCAGTTCAAGCGTAAGCCTTTCGGGCTGCTGCGCCTGTACAGGGAATGAAGGCTTTAATTCTGAAACGGGAGGTTTCATTTCAACCAGGGTAGGTGCCAGTTCTTCTGCGCGGGTAGGCATAGCAGGTGCAGGCGCTTCAACCGGTGCAGCCGGTGCTGTATTGTTGTTGTTCAACTGAACAATTATCTTTTCAGGTTCATTGCTTTTTGCAGCAGGCATATCTACCACCACTTCCCTGTGATTGAAACCGGTTGCAATAACGGTAACAGATATTTTATCGCCTAAGTTAGGATCGTGCCCCATACCCAATATCACATCGCAATTATCGCCGGCCTGTTGTTGTACATAAGCCTGTATCGCTTCTGCTTCATCCATTGTATGCTCAAATTCGCCGGCAGCAGATGTTATGTTCAGCAGCAACCATTTAGCGCCGCGGATATCATTATCGTTCAGCAATGGTGAATTCAAGGCCTGTTCTACCGCGTGCAGCGCACGGTCTTCACCTGAAACAGCAGCGGAACCTAAAATAGCTACACCACCATTTTTCATTACCGTGCAAACATCGGCGAAATCGACGTTGATCTGCCCGGTAGTATTAATAACATCGGTAATACATTTTGTAGCAGTAGCCAATATATCATCGGCTTTAGCAAACGCCTGGGTGAAAGGCAGGTTACCAAATTGTTGGCGCAGCTTATCGTTCGAGATGATAAGGATCGTATCCACATGCTCGCGCATACGGTCGATACCCTCCTGTGCCTGCTTCATGCGTTTACGGCCTTCATAAGTAAAAGGCGTAGTAACAATACCAACGGTAAGTATGCCCAGATCGCGACAAACTTTTGCCACCACCGGCGCACCACCTGTACCCGTACCACCACCCATGCCCGCAGTGATGAACGCCATGCGCGTATTTACTTTCAAAATCTTTGTGATGTCTTCTACGCTCTCTTCACCAGCCTGCTTACCAACCTCGGGGTTGGCACCGGCACCCAGACCTTGTGTAAGATGCGGGCCGAGTTGTATCTTATTAGCAACCGGGCTCAAAGCAAGCGCCTGAGAATCGGTATTACAAACAATAAAGTCAACAGACTCGATATCGAGGTTGTGCATGTAGTTAACGGCATTACCGCCACCACCGCCTACGCCTATCACCTTGATGATAGAAGATTGATTTTTGGGGATTTCAAAATGTATCATACTGCTTTATTTTGTTGGGTTAGTAACTCTTTGTTTAAAAAAATAATAAAATTGCTATAGTTGTATTTAATGGTTTATTCTATTTCCTGATCTTCCACCTCTTCAAAGAAACTCATGAATTTTCCTTTCAGCCCATCAAACAAGCGTTTCAGATTTTCATTTCGTTTTGCTTGTTTTTGCTGCTGCGCTTCCGATGCTTCTACCTGTACGTCTTCTTCAACTTCCTGCTGTGCAGCAGCTTCGGCCATAACAGGCTTCATTTCATCCTCGGCAAGGTGCATATAGTTGCCACCTTCACCCATGAACCGCATACGGCCGTTCTCGAAATCGTGATAACCACGCAATATCAAACCAATACAGGTTGAATACATAGGATTCATCAAAGTATCGGCATGGCCGCCAGCCAGGTGTTCGTTAGGATAACCAATGCGGCAACCCAAACCTGTTACGTATTCGGTAAGCTGGATGATATGCTTCAACTGCGCACCACCACCGGTAAGAATGATACCACCATGAAGGCGTTTATCAAGATCAATTTGTTTCAGGTGATACACTACATAATCCAGTATCTCCTGCATACGCGCCTGTATAATGTGTGCCAGGTTGCGTACTGATATTTCTTTAGCAGGCAAGCCACGCAGGCCGGGTATGGTAATATAAGCGTTAGCGTTAGCTTCGTCGGCCAATGCAGTACCAAACTGTACTTTCATTTGTTCGGCCTGCGCGCGTAGTACGCCTAAGCCATTGCGTATATCGTTAGTGATATTGACACCTGCGTAAGGGATAACTGCAGTGTGTTTTAGAATACCATCGTAAAACACAGCCATATCAGTTGTACCGCCGCCTATGTCCACTATTGCCACACCAGCTTCCAGGTCTTCGTCGTTCATTACCGAAGCTGCTGAAGCCAATGGCTGCAATACGAGGTCGCGTGTGTTGAGCTTCGACTTATCAACACAACGCTTGATATTGCGAATTGCGTTTCTATCGCCGGTGATGATATGGAAGTTGGCACCTATTTTAACGCCACTCATACCTATCGGGTCGAGCACGTTGGAGGTGTTATCTACCGTAAACTCCTGCGGAATGATATCGATGATCTGATCTCCGGCAGGTATATATGTTTTGTACTGGTCGCGCACCAGCAAATCAATATCTTCCTTATTTATTTCTTCCTCTATTTTGCTACGAACCCTGTCGCCACGTGTTTGCAGGCTCTTGATGTGCTGCCCTGCAATACCTACGTAAACTTCTTTGATCTCAAGATTAGGATTCGACTGGATGCATTTATCGATAGCTTGTTCAATAGAGCGTATGCACTGCTCGATATTCATTACCACACCGTGGCTAACACCTGCAGATTCTACCTTACCAAAGCCAAGCACTTCCAGTTTGCCGAATTCATTTTTACGACCGGCAATAGCTACCACCTTGGTGGTTCCTATGTCCAGGCCGACGATAATGGGTTGTTCTTTCTTGCTC
This sequence comes from uncultured Sphingobacteriales bacterium, assembly GCA_946479435.1. The sequence goes on from CAMLFX010000014.1 coordinate 8,766, forward strand.
ATATTGCGTGCGTGTTATATTGTTATGCGTTATTGTCCTCCGTATATATACTTAGGTTTTACTTCCTTTTTTATTTTCTTTTGCTTTACCTCTTCCTTCTTAGGCGCAGCCGCTGCTTGCTTCACTTCTTTTTTTTCTATTACGAGTTTTGCCTGAGGTTTTATTTTTTCAGTTTCTTTCTTCTCTGGCTTTACTACTGCAGGTTTGGCTACGGCCGCGGGTGCCGTAGCTGCAGGCACTACTGGTTTAGCGGCGGGTTTATTTACTGCTACAGCTGCGGTATTTATTACCTGCATTGCCGGCATATCGGGCAGTGTAGGCGGAGGCTCGTTTCCTATTACCGCTTTTACCCAGTTCATATTACCCAGTGTATTATCAGCAGGTATCTTCCATGGCAGCGATGGCGAAGCCACTACCTGGCCGTTAAAGCGAACGTCGAGCACTTCGTATTTATCCCATCCTATACGATTCAGCACTTGTTTATAGAAGGCAAACAGGTTATGGAATTTGTCCTTCATGCGGCTGGTATCGCCAATAAGTATTCTCTGATTACCTAATACGGGCACTATTTCAAATGTATTATCATCGTTCACTATAAGCTGAGATACCTGCGCACGCCAGAAAGTATCTTTATCAATAAAACTAACCAGGGAAACTATTTGCGCTTTCAAGCTATTGCTTGCGCTATCGTTCTTCAATTCAGGCACATTAGTAACTACAGTAGTATAGTGCACATACTTAGGCGATAGCGGCATTGACTTAAGTGTATGATCGAGATAATAGCTGTTACCATTTTGCTCAAATAACCTTGCCACAGGCACTCGTTGTGTAACATTTACATGCAGCACCTGTTTATTATCAATATATACCTGCGCACCAGCCACCCAGGGATTTGATGTAATGATGCTTTCCATCTTATGCACATCAACCTTTCCCATACTTGTAGCGAAGAGATCGATATGCCTGTTGGCAAGCAGTATATTCTTTACTTCCTGCTCATCAATGAAACTATACCTATCGTTTTTTATAATGATATCTATATCCTTTATTTTCTTTTGCTGCTGCACTTTTGAAGCCGAAGACATAGCAACAACACAGCCCGTAGTAGCTATAACAGTAACCACCATTTGCAGTATTTTTCTTGCTGATATTTTACGCTTCGTTTGCATTTATTTTTTCTCTAAAATTTCTTTTATGGGCTGTACCAGTTTATCAATATCGCCTGCGCCTGCGGTTATAAATAAATCGAGTGGCGCAGCTTTAACATATTCCAGCAATCCTTCTTTAGATAAGATTGTGTGGTTTGGATTGCCCATTTTATCAGCTATCATTTGGCTCGTTACACCTTCCATCGGCAATTCGCGTGCAGGATATATATCCAGCAATATTACTTCATCAGCCATATCGAGGCTGTGTGCAAAGCCTTCTGCCAGATCGCGCGTGCGGCTGAACAGGTGCGGCTGGAAAGCCACTACACATCGCCTGCCACTAAACAGTCTTTTCGCGCTGCCTATCAATGCCGCCAGTTCTTCAGGGTGGTGTGCGTAGTCATCAACATAAACTACTTTTTCGTTCTTCACTACATATTCGAACCTGCGCCTGATACCTTTGAAACCCTTGAATGCTTCAATAACTTTCGCAGGCTCTATTTCCAATTGTTGTGTTACCGCTATCGCAACCACTGCATTCTCTACATTGTGCATACCACCTATCGGCAATTGCACACCTTCTATGGTTTTATCTTTAAACACTACATCGAATACATAGCCACCTTGTTTTTGCTGTATGTTGGCAGCATATACATCAGCAGCATCGTTTTGCAGACTGTAGCTTATCTTATTATCTGCTTTCAGTTCGCTGCCTTTTACAAGGCCATGCTTTACTAATAAAGTACCACCCGGTTTTATATTAGTGGTGTATTCAATGAATGCTTTCTCCAGCTCTTCAACTGTACCATATATATCCAGGTGGTCCGCATCCATCGATGTGAGCACCGCTATATCAGGACGTAGTTTCAAAAAGCTGCGGTCGTATTCATCTGCTTCTACAATTGCGGTATTATTATCGCTGCTCCAGTAGTTACTATCATAATTTACCGATACGCCACCCAGGAAGGCATTGCAGCCAAAACCTGTTTCGCGAAGCAGATACGCTATCATAGTGGAAGTAGTTGTTTTACCATGTGTACCCGCTACTGTAATTGAAAACATCGCTTCAGTTATCCACTGCAGCACATCGCTACGCTTATAAACCTTGTAACCATTATCACGATACCAATTCAGTTCCTGATGATCTTTCGGGATAGCAGGTGTATATACTACCAGCTCCGCATTTTTATCTACCAGGTTCACATCATCGGTATAATGTATGTGCATTCCTTCCGACAGCAACTTTTTGGTCAGGTCTGTTTCTGTACGGTCGTACCCCGACACTACTGCGCCCCTTGCTTTAAAGAAGCGGGCAAGCGCACTCATACCGATGCCACCGATACCTACGAAATAAACCTGTTTCAATTGTTGCACATTCATACTTACGCTGTTGCTATCTCTATTACTTTTTTAGCTATCCTTTCATCTGCATCCTTAATGGCCATAGCCTTCAGGTTTTTACTCATCAGCTCCTGCATGTTATTATCATACAGCAGCGTTTTTATTTTACCTATCAATTCGGCCTGCACATCACTGTTCTTTATCATTAATGCTGCATTGTGCGCTACAAGCGCCATAGCATTTGTTGTTTGATGATCTTCCGCAGCAAAAGGGAAAGGCACAAATATTACCGGCTTTGCCACTATACACAGTTCAGATATGGCCAGCGCGCCCGCCCTTGATATTACAATATCAGCCGCCGCATAAGCATGGTCCATAATGCGGATGAAATCGAACACCTTCACTTTATCGCTATATTTTGCGGCCCTCGCAAGTGCCTTGTCATAATACAGCTTGCCTGTTTGCCATATCAGTTGTACGCCTTCCTTTAAGATTTCTTCCAGGTGTGCATCTATAGCTTCGTTAACCGATTTCGCACCAAGGCTACCACCTACTATCAATATTGTTTTTTTGCGTTCATCCAAACCAAAAGTTTCCTGCCCTTCCTGGCGGCTAACCACTGAATGCGCAATATTTGCCCGAACAGGATTGCCTGTAAGCATTAGCTTTTCTTTAGGGAAAAACTTCTCCATACGCTCGTAAGCCACACAAACCACTTTAGCTTTTTTGCTCAGTATCTTATTGCTCTTACCTGCATAAGAGTTTTGTTCTTGTATCAGCGTGGGTATATGCATTCCCTGAGCTGCATTCAGTACCGGGAAGCTTGCATAACCACCAACACCCACTACAGCATCGGGTTTAAATTCCTTCAGTATGCTGCGTGCTTCCATGTGGCTCTTCCATATTTTGTAAGGCAGCAAAATATTCTTCAGCATATTGCTGCGGTTGAAACCAGCTATATCCAACCCACGTATTGCGTAGCCTTCCTGCGGCACTTTTTCCATTTCCATTTTCCCTTTCGCACCTACAAACAATAACTCGATACCTGGCACTAGTTTTTGCAGCGCATTGGCAATAGCTACCGCAGGGAAGATATGACCTCCCGTACCGCCGCCAGCTATTATCACACGCATGTTACTCATCCTAATGCAGGTTTTACGTTTGTTGTATTATCGTCAGCTTCTTCCAGTTCAACTACCGGCGCAGCTTTTTTATTTTTCTTTTTACCTTCCATTTCATCTACATACTTACTTACGCTTAGTATAACACCAATAGCAATACTTGTAAACCATATAGACGAACCACCCATACTCACCAATGGCAGCGTAAGACCTGTAACAGGAACAAGGTGCACATTCACTGCCATATTCAGCATTGCCTGAAAAACCAATGTGATACTCAACCCCACTGCCAGGAATGCCCCAAAAGCATAAGGACAGCGTTTGAATATCAAAATGCTTCGCCATAAGAACAGCAGGTATAGACACACCAGGAACGATGCCCCTATCAAGCCATACTCTTCTATAATGCTGGAGAATATAAAATCGGAATATGCTTCGGGCAGATAGTTACGTTGCAAACTATTGCCGGGCCCGCGGCCGGCAATACCACCATTTGCTATTGCAATTTTAGCTTGCAATACCTGGTACACATCTTCTTTCTCACCACCTTTTTCATCGTCAGACCCTACAAAATCGGTTATCCGTTGCTCCCAGGTAGCTGCCCGGCCAAAGCCTGTAGCCTTAGAAACAGCAAACAACAGGATAACCCCAATAACACCTGCACCCGCCAGCATAAGTATATGTTTTACCTGTACCCTGCCTATAAAGAACAAGATGCAGCAAGTAAAACCAAGCATAAGTGCAGTAGATAAATTAGCCGGAGCTATCAATGCGCAAGTAAGAAATACAGGCAACAGTACCGGCACAAACCCCTTTTTAAAATCTTTAATTACATTTTGCTTCATACTGAGCAAGCGTGCCAAAAACATGAACAAGGCCAGTTTTGCAAGATCGGAACTTTGGAAAGTTATGTTGATGACGGGTAGCTTTATCCAGCGTGAGCCTTCATTGAGCGACGCACCGAAAAACAATGTATAGAACAAAAGCGGCAGGCTTATCATGTATAACAGCACTGCTACCTTTGCGAACTTGGTATAGTTTACTTTGTGTACCCAGTAAATAATAACCAGGCCCAAACCTAAAACCAACAACTGCTTGATGAGGTAATAGCTTGAGTGTTTTTCCATACGATAAGCGAGCGTACCGGTAGAGCTATATACAGCCAGCAAGCTCACGAACGACAATATCAATACCACCGCCCATATCACCTGGTCGCCCTGTGTCTTTTTAAATAATCGCTGCCTGTTTGTAATACTCATTTTCTTAAAGTGCTTTTACTGCGTCTTTAAATTGTTGCCCTCTGTCTTCATAATTCCTGAACAGATCGAAACTGGCACAAGCAGGCGACAATAAAACGGCATCACCTTTTTCCGCCAATGCATAAGCTGCGTTTACAGCGTCTTTCGCGCTTTGTGTATCTACAATATTTTCAACCACACCGTCAAATGCGTCATGTATAGGTTTGTTATCAATGCCCATGCAAACAATGGCTTTTACTTTTTCCTTTACCAGCTCCATGATCTCATTGTAATCATTGCCTTTATCCTGGCCACCTAAAATGAGTATGGTTGGCATCTTCATACTCTCCAGCGCAAACCATACCGAGTTAACATTAGTGGCTTTGCTATCGTTAATAAAATCGACCCCGCGAATGGTTGCTACAAACTCAAGCCTATGTTCTAAACCTTCGAAGGTTGCGAAGCTCTCCCTGATTTTTTCTTTACGAATACCTGCTATGCGTGCTGATATGCCTGCTGCCATGCTGTTGTATTGATTGTGCTTGCCTTTTATTGAAAGATCATGTATCGACATATTCATATCCACGCCATCTACCTGTATGTGCATGTGCTCGTTGTGAATGTATCCTCCGTCGTTCGTTGGTTGTTGCTCGTTCATCGTAAAATAGATTAGTTGGGATTGAATTGTGTGGGTTTTAATATAGCTGTGAATAACCTCGTCGTCTTTGTTGATAACAAAAAAATCGCTTGCTGTTTGATTTGCTGCTATGCGAAATTTTGAGTAAACGTAATTCTCGAATTTATAGTCGTACCTGTCGAGGTGATCAGGCGTAATATTCAGTAACACCGCTACATCGGGGCGAAAATTGTGAATGTCATCGAGCTGGAAACTGCTGATCTCCATTACATACCAATTGCAAGGTTTTTCTACTATTTGCCTGGCAAAACTGTTACCTATATTACCTACCATTGCCACATCGTATTGTGCCTCTTTCAGCAAATGATACATAAGCATGGTGGTAGTGCTTTTACCATTGCTGCCTGTTATCGCTATTACCTTGCTATCGCCTTTGTAGCGGAAACCAAATTCTATCTCGCTGCAAACTTCTATACCCGCGGCACGAATCCTTTTCATCACTTCAGCCTTTTCAGGTATGCCAGGGCTTTTTACTATGCAAGTAGCTTGCAGCACCTTATCCATTGCATGTTGGCCTTCTTCAAATTCGATACCCGCAACCTGCAATTCTTTTTTATACTGCTCTTTTATAGTGCCGCCATCGCTCACAAACACCTCCCAACCCTGCTTTTTACCCAGCATGGCAGCACCTACGCCACTTTCGCCGGCGCCCAGTACAACTAGTAATTTGTGTTCGTTCTTTTGCACTATTGCAGTTTTAATGTCACGATGCTGGCGATGGCCAATATGATGCCGATAATCCAGAAACGCGTTGTTATTTTACTTTCGTGATAACCTAATTTTTGATAATGGTGATGTAATGGAGCCATCTTCAATATGCGCCGTCCTTCACCATATTTCTTCTTTGTATGCTTGAAGTAAGCTACTTGCAGCATTACTGAAACCAGCTCGACCAGGAAGATGCCGCAGATGATTGGTATCAACAATTCCTTACGAATAATAATTGCAAGCGATGCGATAATACCGCCTAAAGCAAGGCTTCCAGTATCGCCCATGAAAACCTGCGCCGGAAATGCATTGTACCAAAGAAAGCCTACACATGCACCCACAAACGCACCTATAAATATGGATAGTTCACCCAGATTCGGGATGTACATGATCTTCAGATAATCGGCAAAAATGTAGTTGCCCGACACATACGCAAACACACCCAAACAAATACCAACAATAGCTGAAACGCCTGTTGCAAGGCCATCGACACCATCGGTTATATTAGCGCCATTGGATACCGCAGTGATAATAAAAATGACGAACAATATGTAAATAAGAGGCGTTAGTATATCTATTGCACCTTTACCAAACCAGGAAGCAATGACAGCATAACTCATTTCATGACTCTTCAAAAATGGAATGGTAGTAGTAGGCGCCTTTACCGTAACATAAGTATGATACCTACCATTCTCATCTTTCCTTTCGTATGGTTTAGAAACTATCTTTTCAACACTGCTTTGCAGCACAGGCTGATTCTCTACTACCTTACGGGCTGTGACTACATGCTGATTGTAATACATGGTAGTACCTACTATAATACCCAAACCTACCTGCCCCATTATCTTGAACCTGCCTGCCAGCCCCTCTTTATTCTTCTTAAACACCTTAATATAATCATCCAGATAACCAACCAGCCCCAACCATATTGTTGATACGATCATGAGGAGGATATAAACATTCATGATGCGCGCAAACAAAAGTGTGGGTATAAGTATAGCGGCTATGATAATAAGACCACCCATAGTAGGCGTACCCTTTTTTTGCGTTTCACCTTGCAAGCCGAGATCGCGAATGGTTTCGCCAATTTGCTTGCGTTGCAGGTAATTGATAAGCCCCTTACCTAATACAGTTGTGATAATAAGCGAAAGGATAATAGCCATAGCCGCACGGAAGGTGATGTAATAGAATACACCCGCACCGAACAAGCCGAAATGCTCACGCAGATATGTAAACAAATAGTACAGCATCTTTCTCTTATTTATCCAACATTTTAAATGATTCCACTAATATTTCACGGTCGTCGAAAGGGTATTTCACTCCTTTTATTTCCTGGTATGTTTCATGCCCTTTGCCGGCTATCAACACTATATCGCCCGGCTGCAACAGCATGCAGGCAGTTTTTATCGCTTCTTTCCTATCGGATATGCGCAACGATTTTCTTTTTTGCGTTATGGTAAGGCCCGATTCCATATCGTTCAATATGTCTTCAGGATTTTCGCTGCGCGGGTTATCGGCAGTGAGTATTGCTTTATCGCTGTGCTCGCAGGCAACTTGTGCCATAATGGGGCGTTTAGCTTTATCACGGTCACCACCACAACCTATTACAGTTATCAATTGCTGGCCATCTGTACGCAATTGCTTAATTGTTGCCAATACATTTATCAATGCATCGGGCGTGTGCGCGTAATCAACAATGCCCAATACTTTATCTTTTGGCGACATATATGTTTCGAACCTGCCAGGTGCACCATGCAGGTTGCTTAATGCCGATAAAACAGCCATCTTATCTTCACCTAATAAAATAGCTACCCCATAAACCGCCAGCAGATTATACGCATTGAATGTACCTATCATGCGGAAATGCGCCTCATGGTTGTCAACTGTCATTACCAGCCCTGTAAGGTTATTCTCAAGCACTTTTCCTTTAAAATTTGCCGGAGCTTTCAGGCTGTATGTGTTCTTTTCAGCTTTCGTGTTTTGCAGCATCACCATACCGCGTTTGTCATCAGTATTAGTTAACGCAAAAGAGCCGGAAGGCAGATCATCGAAGAACTTCTTCTTTACTTTGATATATTCATCGAAGGTTTTGTGATAATCAAGATGATCGTGCGTAATGTTGGTGAAAACACCACCTGTAAAATGAATACCCGCAATACGATGCTGGTGCACCGCATGTGAGCTTACTTCCATAAATACGTATGCACATTTTGCATCGCGCATACGTGCCAGCAGAGCTTGTACAGAGGCTGCATCGGGGGTTGTATGTGTTGCGGTTTCTATTGCATCGCCTATATGGTTTTGCACTGTTGATATCAAACCACACTTATATCCCAATACTGTAAACAGATTGAATAACAATGTTGCAGTAGTAGTCTTACCATTAGTACCGGTAATACCTACCACCTTCATACTTTGTGAAGGGTGACTGTAAAATGCATCGGCCATGATACCCGTAACAGGTGCCGCGTCTTTTACTTTTATATAAGTAACACCTTCTTTTATTTCAGCGGGCAAGGTTTCGCAAACTATTGCTGCGGCGCCATCTGCTATTGCTTTTTCAATAAACGTATGACCATCGACCGCGGTACCCTTTAGCGCTATAAACACACTTCCCTGCTGCACCTTTCTTGAATCGATGCAGATGCCAGTCACCCCGATATTGGTATTACCCAATACGTGCTGTGCCTTTACAGGTATTAATATGTCTTTAAGTAGCACCATTAGCTTAATTGCAATATGATTGTTTGTCCTTTAGCTACGCGGCTTCCGGGTGTTATTGATTGATCCTGTACTTTTCCTTTGCCCAGCACCTGCACTTGTAAGCCTTCTTTTTCCAATAGATATACTGCATCTTTCAGCCCCATACCGCTAACATTAGGTACCTGCCCTGCATAAACGTTTCCGGGCTGTGTTACTATCTTCCTGCTTGAGTCAGTATATAATTGCGTTATATACCCATCACGGCTACTTTCAAATTTTTTACCTAAGGCACCCAGTAATACAGAATAGCTATGCTCGGTTGCTTCTTTGGCAGGCACAATATTCTTATTGAGGCGGGCAATGCTATCCAGCGGGCCTTGCCAGCTTCCTTTATTATTAGCAAATATTTTATCGGCCACCATACGGAAAACAGGGGCAGCTATGGTACCGCCATAGTAAGCACCTGAGTGTGGTCTGGTGCGTATGACAACAGCCACTGTGTATTTAGGCTTTTCTGAAGGGAAGTACCCCACAAACGAACCCTGGTACACCCCATCGGTGTACTTGATCCCTTTATCTGCCACCTGCGCAGTTCCCGTTTTGCCTGATATATGATAGAACGGCCCCTGTATATGCTTTGCAGTACCGCTAACAGCCACCTCGCGTGTGCAAGCCTGCAACTGCCTGATAGTACTTGAGTCGCCAATAGCCTCTTCCATTACTTCAGGTTGAAATTTTTTGATAGTCTTACCATATTCGCGCACTTCGCTTATCAGGTAAGGGCGCATCATTCTGCCATTGTTGGCAACTGCATTGTATATCATAGCTGTGTGCAGCGGAGATATCAACACTTCGTAACCCGTTGCCATCCATGGCAATGTGGTAGCGCTCCAGCTTTTGCTCTGTGGTGTTTTCACCAATGGGCTACGTTCGCCGGCAAGGTCAATGCCGGTACGCTGGTGTAAATGCAATTTTTTAAGATGATCGATATATTTCTGCGGATCCTTATAATAGTATTGGTAAGCCAGTTTCGCCATTGCTGCATTTGACGAATGTGCAAATGCTTCTTTAATACTTAACATACCCAGGCCAAGGTGCGAATCGCGCATGGTGCGGTTACCAAAACGAATAGCCCCACCTTCAGCGTTCACCATATCGTTCACATTGATATACTTATCATTCAGCAGCGCTATAAGAGTGGCCAACTTGAATGTAGAACCAGGCTCGGTAGGTATCATTGCATAATTAAAGTCTTCCCAGTAGGTACCATCTTTCTGACGGCCAAGATTTGCCAATGCCCTTATTTTCCCTGTTTCCACTTCCATTACTATACAAGTGCCATACAAACACCCATACTGTTCAACTACACTTTTCAATGCATGCTCTGCTACATCCTGTATGCTTACATCCAGTGTTGTAACCAGATCCTTCCCATTCTGCGGCTCAACTTCAGCACCATCCACAGGCACCCATACGCCACCGGTTTGTTTCTGCTCAACACGCGTACCATTCTCGCCATTCAACACACTATCATAGGTAGCCTCCATGCCTATGGTCTGGCTGTTTTCGCGCCACAGACCAATGGTACGGTAAGCCAACATACCATAAGGGTTAATACGCTTGATGCGCGGATCTTCTATAAACCCGCCCCTTCTTTTACCCCTATTGAAAATTGGGAAACTTCTCAGCGCCTGGTATTGATAATAAGGCAGGTTCTTGCGTAAAGAATAATAACGCGCCTGCTTCTTATAAGCTTCGCTCAACTCTTTTTTATATTGTGCAGGTGTTGCATCGCGAAACAATGACGCCATACATTGCGACAAACTATCTAAATTATCCTTGAAAATATCAGCAGGAATAACACTAAAATCAATATGTACATCGAACTGAGGAATAGATGAACACAACAAAGCGCCATCTTCGGTATAGATGTTACCACGCTCTGCCGCAAGATTAGTAGTGCGTGTATGCATATTGTTAGACATCTGTCGTAGCCTCGGCCCTTCTTTAACCTGTATCAGCGCAGCCTTTATAATAATGGCTACACCCATCAGGCATATGCAGGTAAAAGCTACATACACTCTAAACCTTATGTCTCTTTTTATATTCAACCTCGGGCTATTGATTTGTGGTAACGGTATCTGTTTCGGCAGTTATGGTATATGCGGGCAACATAAGCGGCTTAAGACCCAGCAGCGATGCATTTCTTATCACCTGTGTTTCCATCTTCACATACATTACCTGCGTCTTTATATCCATATATTTCCAGCGTAACTCTTTCAGTATTTTGTTTTGCTTTGTTAGCTCTCGCTGCATCTCTACCGCGCGTTGTGTATTGTTTATATACAATACACACAATACAGCCACAAAGGCCAGATAAGGGACATTACTTACTATTGCTTTGTAGGACACCTTCTCCACCAGCGTTTTCCAGTCGTTACGGACACGCTGCACAGGCGTTACATCTTCCTGCTGTTCTTGCTTCAATGGTTTTGGCTCGCTACTCATTTATATTTTCTCTGCTATTCGCAACCGTGCACTTCTTGCACGGGGATTATTCTTTATTTCTTCTTCCGAAGGCTCTATGGGCTTTGCATTTACCGCTTTAAAAACAGCCTTTTGCTCGCTTCGGCCAAACACATCCGTTTCTATTTCGTCCCAGGTACCTTTTTTTATAAACTGTTTTACTATCCTGTCTTCTATCGAGTGAAAGGTTATTATGCTTAGCCTTCCGCCAGCTTTCAAACTTGCAGCAGCCTGCTGCAAAAAGTCTCTCAATGCGCCCATCTCATCATTCACTTCTATACGCAAAGCCTGGAACAACTGGGCCAGGTATCTGTTAGGATTACCTATCATTACGGGTGCTATGGCGGCCTTCAACCCTTCTATAGTATTCAGCGCAGTTTTGTTGCGTATACCTACTATGTGCTTTGCCAGTTGCCTCGAATTCCTTACTTCGCCATACATCTCAAACAACTTATGCAACTGCGCTTCGCCATAAGTCTTCAACACATCTGCCGCGGTAAGCTCCATCCTGTTATCCATGCGCATATCCAGCGGCCCGTCGAAACGGATTGAAAAACCACGCTCTGCTGTATCGAACTGAAAAGAACTTACACCCAGATCAGCCAGTATACCATCTACCTCCCCCAACCCATGCAACCTCAAAAAGCGTTTTATATACCTGAAATTTTCCGTCACCGCTATCAGCCTTTTGTCATCGGGCTTATTGCGCCACGCATCTTCATCATGATCGAAAGCTACCAGCCTGCCATTTTCACCCAGCCTCGATAAAATCTCCCTGCTGTGGCCACCGCCGCCAAATGTGGCGTCGGCATAAATACCATCAGCTTTTATAGCAAGGCCATCTACGGCTTCTTTTAAAAGAACTGTTGTGTGGTAAAAAGTGGAACCACTCATTATTATCCTTCAAATGGGTTAATAAAGTTGCCACCTGCCACCTCGGCAGCCAGGTCGCTAAAGCCACCAGAATGCTCACGTATGTATTTGTAATACGTATCTTTATCCCACAGCTCTACTTTATTACCCTGGGCCGATACGATCATGTCTTTTTTTATTCCCGCATATTCCATTTGCGATTTGGTAAGCAGTATGCGACCCGCGCTGTCTATATCCACTTCCGTTGCCCCGTTCAGGAACAATCTTTTGAATTCGCGCGCTTTAGGATTGAAATCATTGAGGCGAAGGATAGTTTCTGAAAGCGCGTTCCAGTTATCCTCCAGAAATAAAGTAAGGCAATTTTCAAACCCCCTGTTTATGATAAAACGTACGGTGCTTTCGGGCAGCTTCTTACGAAAGCCTGAAGGCAGCAGCAGGCGGCCTTTGGCGTCGATTGAAACTTCATATTCTCCGAAGATGTTTGTCATTGAGGGATTTTGGGTGCTTTCACCAATTTCTCCCACAAAATAACACATTTTCCCACGAACAAACCGCATAAAACTGTTTCATATTTATCCACAATACATATATATACTCTAATAGCTTACCCGTAAGGGTTTTAGCTGTTTTTTCTCATATAAAGTGCACAACAGTGGTTAATATCATGTGGATAACTGTGGATAACCTGTTAATTAGCTAAAGACCTTCATTTTAACAGCCTCTTGGCTATAATATTGGTTCAATAACTATATTTTCGCTACCTTTGCAACCCTCTATATGTATTTGAAGCGTATCCAATTGGTGGTTTTATCGGTTTGCCTGACACTAATGTGTGCCTGTGGCGGCTTTGAAAAAGTGCGTAAAAGCAACGATGTAAACTATAAGCTGACAAAAGCCAATGAATACTACGATAATAAGAAGTATCAACAGGCCAACCAGTTGTATTTCGACCTGATACCGGTGATGAAAAACACCAAGAACTATGAGCCTTTATACTACCGCTACGCGTACAGCTTCTGGTATATGAAGGACTATACTTCCGCTTCATATCACTTCAAGAATTTTACCGATTTCTTCCCATCGAGCAAAGAGGCTGACGAAATAGAGTTTATGACGGCCCTGGCATTGTATAAATTGTCACCAAAGCCATCGCTTGACCCGACCAATACCATGAAAGCCATGGAGGCCATGCAATCTTATATCAATACTCACCCCACATCAAAGAATATTGATGAGGCAAATAAGATAGTGGATGACTGCCGGAGGAAGCTGGAAGAAAAAGATGCCGCAGCTGCCAAATTATATTACAATATTGGCCAATATAAAGCCGCGGGCATTGCGTACAAAAGTGTGATGCGTAACTATCCCGAATCGAACAAGAGCGACTATTACCAGTATATGATAATACGCTCATGGTACCAATACGCCAAGCTTAGCTATGCCGATAAACAGGAAGAACGCTATGCAACTGCTGTAAACGCTTACCAGGAATTAGTAGATGGATATCCAAAATCTGAGTATCTTCGCGATGCGGAAAAATATTATACTTTAGCAGATAATAACATTAAAAAAATACGAAATGAGCATAAATAAAAAAGTGATGGCATCGGTTAACCCATTGGTGGAAACGCGCGATGTAGTTGCTATGAAAGAAAAAACAGGCAATTTGTATGAATCAATAGCTGTTATTTCAAGGCGTGCAAGTCAGATAGCAGTAACTATGAAGGAAGAATTGCACCGCAAGCTGGATGAATTTACCGTACATGGTGACAACCTGGAAGAAATACACGAAAACAAAGAACAAATAGAAATATCGCGTATCTACGAACGTATGGCTAACCCGGCTTTACAATCGCTGAACGAGTTCTTCGATGATAAAATATACTACCGCAAGAAATAGTTTTTTAACGGTACGAAATATATTTACAAAAGCTGCCAATTGGCGGCTTTTGACATTTAAACCAGGCTGTTAGCAGCTAAATTTTTGTAATTTTGCAATGCAATGGGCCGAGCATATAAGCATATCTTTTTCGATCTTGACCATACATTATGGGATTTTGAACATAACTCAAAACTTACACTGCAACGTGTATATAACGAATACAATCTTAGCGACAGGGGAATAACTGATTTTGAGGCTTTTTTAGCTGCGTACAACATACATAATGACAAGCTGTGGCATCGTTTTAGAAAAGGCTTTATAAAACGTGAGGAGCTACGCTGGAAGCGCTTCTGGCTTACGCTGCTCGATTTCAAGATAGGTGATACTGCCCTGGCGCACGAGCTGAGCATAGCTTACCTGGAGATATTGCCTACGCAAACTACCCTAATGCCTTATGCGAAAGAACTGCTGGACCATTGCAGTAAGAAGTACACACTGCATCTTATAACCAATGGTTTTGAGACAACGCAATGGCTAAAGATGCAATATTCGGGTATAGCCTCCTATTTTTCCGAAGTGATCACTTCGGAAAAAAGTAATAGCATGAAGCCTAACCCCGATATATTTGACTATGCATTGAAAGCAACCGGCGCACTTGTAGAAGAAAGCATAATGGTAGGCGATGCGTTGGACATTGATATTTTAGGCGCACACAATGCCGGTTGGGACCAGGTATATTTTAACCCTGCAAAAGCACTGCACGACAGGAAGCCAACCTATGAAATTCATGGGCTGAATGAACTGCTGAATATCTTTTAATATTATTTAATGATGATCTGCGTAACGCAAGTCTCGCCGAAATGAGCATTGATGCGCTCAATTAGCTGCTCTTTGCCTAACGATAGCTCTTGCTTCAATGCAGCAATATCTGAATATATGGTAAGTACTGTACCATTCAGGTACATATTGCGGGTGTATTTGGAAATAGTTTTGCCTACAATAGCTTCCCACTCCTGGCGCATACGCACTTCCATAACTTTTGGCTTCCACTTCGAGCGTTCGAAGAGAAGATTGATAGCTTCGCCAATACTGTATGAGCCCATGCCCGCAAGTTAAAGAGATATATCCTGCAATAAAAATAGAGAAGGCTAATTGTCAGTATTAAATCATAAAAACATGGGCTAAATATCCCCTTGTCTATCTTTCAACTAATACATTATCTTTGTTTGCCTTTACAGGCTTTTGTTTATGAAAAAAATCTTTCTCCCTCTTGGCTTTGCAGCCATTATAGCGGCCACAGGCTGCTCTGAAGACTTTGAAGTAGCAGCACCCTACAAACAAGTAGCCGTGGTATATGGTATATTAGATGCTAAAGATACAGCGCACTATATCCGCATTCAGAAAGCATTTATGGATGAGAATAAAAGCGCTCTCGACATGTCGAAAGTACCGGATTCCAGCTATTTTAAAGAAGGTGAAATAGAAGCTAACCTGCTTGAAATGAATGGTAGCAATGTAGTCAAAACAATTCCCCTTACAAGGGTTGATATGACACTTGAAGGTTTTCCTAAAGACCAACCAGCGAATACACAGGGATTCTTTACTACTCCGCACTATGCATACAAACTTCAACTTAATAAGGATAAAAATGAAGTCCTTAAGCCTAATGCTACTTACAACCTTAAAATAGTGAATAAAACCAATGGTGAAACTATAGAGTTGAAAAGCCCGCTTGGTATAGTTAACACAAAAGAATCATCGAATAACGGTGATTTTTATGTGGCTGAGTTCACTAACAGTAATTACTTCATCAACCTGGAAAGAACGCAACCTGTTTCTGCCAACCAATTTTTGCTAAGGGGCCGCACCCCTGCATACGGTGCTATGCAGGAAGGCGTGATACGCTTTAATTATGTAGATAAGAATACTGTTACCGGCGAGGAAACTGACAAATCGGTAAGCTATACTTTTGGTAATACAGAAGTTGCGGCAAATGGCAATCCTTTTACATTCCAAACGCCTAATATCGATTTTTATACCTTCCTGGCCGATGCTATTGGCCCCGCACCCAGCAATATAGAGCGCTATATGGATAGTTGCGACGTATATGTATGGGCTGGCAGCCCTGAACTATTAAGGTACAAGCAAGTAAACCAGGTGCAAAATTCGGGTATAAGCGGTGACCAGATAAAGCCTCTATACACCAACCTGAAAGGTAATGTTGTAGGTATCTTGGCTTCGCGTACTTATGTAGTTTTCCACAATGTACCTTTGGGCAGGTCAGCAGGCCAGAGTGGTACACCTGCTAACTATACGCTCGACTCTTTAAGGGTTAACCCCATTACTTCTTCGCTTAATATCCGCGGTAGGTCGGACCATTGATTTGACATAATTGCACTTAGCATAAATTTAAAATGCCTTAATGTATCTGCATTAAGGCATTTTTGTTTCAGTTTGACAGCCTTTCTGCCATTATTGCCGACACCGCGCTCGTGGCATATCAATTGCCATATAGCTCTTGAAGCAATAAAACTAAAATCATCATTATAAGTAACAGACTATGGGAAAAATTATTGGAATTGACTTAGGTACTACTAACTCTTGCGTTGCCGTAATGGAAGGCAATGAGCCGGTAGTAATAGCTAACGACGAAGGACGCCGTACAACCCCTTCCATCGTAGCATTTTTGAAAAATGGTGAACGTAAAGTGGGTGATCCTGCAAAACGCCAGGCTATCACTAACCCAGTGAATACCATTATGTCTATTAAACGTTTTATGGGCCGCCGTTTCGATGAGGTGGGTGGCGAAATATCGCATAACACATACAAAATAGTAAAGGGAGAGAACAATACTCCGCGTGTAGATATAGATGGCCGTATGTACACCCCGCAGGAAATATCGGCTATGATCCTTCAGAAAATGAAGAAAACTGCCGAAGAATTCCTGGGCCAGGAAGTAAATGAAGCAGTTATTACCGTACCGGCATACTTTAACGATGCGCAACGCCAGGCTACTAAGGAAGCGGGTGAAATAGCAGGTCTTAATGTACGCCGTATTATAAATGAACCTACAGCAGCAGCACTTGCTTATGGCCTTGATAAGCAACATGCTGACAGCAAAATAGCTGTATTTGACCTTGGTGGTGGTACTTTTGACGTATCGATACTGGAACTGGGCGATGGTGTATTTGAAGTGAAATCTACCAATGGTGATACGCACCTGGGTGGTGATGACTTCGATAAAGTGATAATGGACTGGCTGGCTGATGAATTTAAGAAAGATGAAGCTATCGACCTGCATAAAGACCCAATGTCATGGCAACGCCTGAAGGAAGCCGCGGAGAAAGCAAAGATCGAACTGTCTTCTTCTCAAGAAACTGAAATAAACCTTCCTTATATAACTGCAGTTGACGGTGTACCTAAACACCTGGTACGTAAACTGAGCCGTGCTAAATTCGAACAGCTGTCGGACAGCCTTATAGAACGCACACTGGAACCTTGCCGTAAAGCATTGAAAGACGCAGGCCTTAGCACCAGCGATATACACGAAGTAATACTTGTAGGCGGATCAACCCGTATACCTAAAGTACAGGAAGTAGTAGAGAAATTCTTTGGTAAAAAACCACACAAGGGTGTGAACCCTGATGAGGTGGTAGCCGTAGGTGCTGCTATACAAGGTGGCGTATTGACCGGCGACGTGAAAGATGTATTGTTACTTGATGTGACTCCTCTTTCACTGGGTATAGAAACTATGGGTGGTGTAATGACCCGCCTGATAGAATCGAACACGACCATCCCTACCAAAAAGAGCGAAACTTTCTCTACAGCAAGCGATAACCAGCCAAGTGTTGAGATAAATGTAATACAAGGTGAACGCCCGATGGCAAAAGACAATAAGTCTTTAGGCCGCTTTATACTGGATGGCATTCCACCGGCACCACGTGGTGTACCACAGGTAGAAGTTATCTTCGATATAGATGCGAATGGTATACTACATGTAACTGCGAAAGATAAAGGCACCGGTAAACAACAAAACATACGTATTGAGGCAGGTAGCGGCTTGAGTAAAGAAGAAATAGAAAGGATGAAGAACGAAGCGAAAGCTAATGAAGAATCTGACAAACAAGTGCGTGAACGTGTTGAAAAACTAAATATGGCTGATGGCCTGGTCTTCAATACTGAAAAGCAGCTGAAAGACTACGGAGATAAAATACCCGCCGACCAGAAAGCAACTATTGAAGCTGCTGCAACCAAACTGAAGGAAGCACACAAAGCTGAAGATATGGATGGTATAGATAAAGCGATGGAAGAACTGAACACAGCATGGCAAGCCGCCAGCCAGCACATATACAACGACCAGCAAAATGCAGGTGCACAAGGCGCTGAAAATGGGGCGCAACAGCAACAAGAAGGTAACAATACCGATGGAAATGTAGCTGATGCTGAATACGAAGAAGTGAAGTAAAAGTTAATAGATCGATTATAGGTTTTAGAGGAACTGCCGGTATATACCGGCAGTTTTTTTTATTTTATTGAAATTCAACGATATTAATTTTACATGGTTTTCTATATAAAGCTGTACGAAAAATCACCCTGTTTTACCCTACTGCTGGCATAGTGTTTTAGCATTATTCTGTACAAAATTTTAGAATCATGAAAAACGTACGTAAAAACGAAGAGAAAGACACAAGACATCTGAAGACATCGACACCACAAAAATCCGGCACTAACAAAGACCGGGATTTGCGGGAAGACCGCGACCTGCGCGAAGATCGTGACATGGGTCAGTCTTCAAGACAAAGCGATAAGAAAAACGCTCCTGGCCGCGATAGGTAGTAGGTTGTTTAGTAATTGATTATTAATTAAATAAAAATAAGAGAAGCAATGTGCTTCTCTTATTTTGTGGTAAATACTGACATATCCGTTGAAGGTATCCTTGCTATACCTACTTGCCTTAACATAGTGACCAGCTGCCCACGATGATAGGTATTGTGGTTGAATGCATGCAACAAGGTATGACCAACCTGCATTTTATGCGGTTGTTTATCACGATAAAACTGGAATACATGCGTAAACGAATTATCATCAAATTGTTTTTCAGTAAACGCCACTAATTCTTTGCTACTTCCCAGCCACATATCGCATAGTTCATTTATTACTCTCTCACTATCATCCATCCAAACAGGGTTTTCTACCAGGTTCAGGCGTTGCAGCCATATATTCTCGGCCCTTACGCAATGCCATACCGTTTTATGAATGGTAGGGAAGCTGCTCACCAGTTCCGTATCCAGTTTTTCAACGGGTAGTTTTGCTATTACTTCTATCATGCGGCTATTAGCCCATAAATTATACTTAGCCAACATAAGTAATGTTTCCTTCATGCTATATTGTAACTTTGCGTGCAAATTAACTAAGTCTGTTGATGGCTGATACAACTAATAAAGGATTTGATACCCTCTGTATACATGGTGGTCACCATCCTGAAAGCAACAGGGCGCATCTTACCCCCATATATGCATCCAGCACCTATACATTCGATACTGCTGAACAAGGTATAGCAGTTTTTCAACAGCAGGAAGAAGGATATATATACGGCCGATTCGGCAACCCTAATACCAACGAAGCAGAAGAAAAAATAGCGTTACTGGAAGCTTACGGGCTTACCGATGAAAAAGGCGAGCAACTGAAGCTGAAAGCTATACTACATGCATCGGGTATGGCAGCTATTACTACCATGCTGCTGGGCAACCTGAAGAGTGGAGATAAGATCATTACCCATAAGTCTTTGTACGGCGGTACGCAGGAAATGATCGATAAGATATTGCCTAACCTGGGTATTGAAGCTGTCATTGTTGACTTCCATAATATTGATGAAGTAGCGAAAGCCATTGAAGGGAATAAAGGCATCAAAATGATGTACCTGGAAACACCGGCCAACCCTACCCTACAATGTATAGATCTGGAAACGCTGACTAAACTTGGTAAGCAACATAACCTGGTACTTTGCGCCGATAATACATTTGCCACACCTTACCTCCAACAGCCATTCAAATATGGTGTTGATTTTGTAATGCATAGCACTACAAAATTCCTGAACGGGCACGGCACGGCAGTTGGTGGTATACTGATAGGCAGCGACCTGCAAAAGATGAATACGACCATTACCAAAGCGCACCGCTTGTTGGGTGGTAACAGCAATGCATTCGAAGCATTTTTGTTGAATAATGGCTTGCGCACTTTTAGCCTGCGCATGGAACGCCATTGCAGCAATGCTGAGAAGGTTGCCAACTATTTAGAGCAACACGAAGCAGTAGCCAAAGTGAATTACTTAGGGCTTACATCGCACCCCGACTATGCTATTGCACAAAAGCAAATGAAGCACCCCGGTGCAATGCTGAGCTTTGAATTGAAAGGTGGCTTTGATGCAGGCGTAGCATTCATTAACAAACTGAAACTGTGTATAAGTGCAGTATCGCTAGGTACTTGCGATACACTGATCAGTCACCCAGCCTCTACAACACACGTAGGCGTGCCTCGCGAAAAGCGGATTGACTTCGGCATAACCGATGGATTGATACGCCTGAGTGTAGGTATAGAGAACGTAGAAGATATTATAAACGATTTACAACAAGCATTGTCAAATTGATTTGATGATGTGATAATTTGATGATTAGCTGACTATATGCAGGAGAATCTTAGAAAAGAAAACATAATTGTCAAGCTTAGTTTTGAGCTTGCGGTTGATGCTGTTGACTTCTGCGATAAACTGGACAATCTTAAAAAATGGTCGTTAGCCAATCAAATCTTACGTGCGGCATTGTCAATAGGTGCTAATATTAAAGAAGCCCAAAATGCCGAAAGCAAAAATGACTTTATCCATAAAATGAAAATAGCAGCTAAAGAAGCTGAAGAACTTGAATTTTATTTTGAAGTTTGTAATGCTGCTCCAAGTTTACCTAACTGCCTTCACTTATCTGAAAAAACAGAATCAATATGTAAGATATTGAGTAAGATAGTCTCAACATCAAAAGCAATTACGAATTAACAATTATCAAATAATCACATTATCAAATTAGCTAATCATGGTAGCATATATAGTAGATGCAATACGTACCCCTGTAGGCAAATATGGTGGCAGCCTTTCATCTGTTAGGCCTGATGATCTTTTGGCGCACGTTATTAAAACAATTGTTGAACGCAATCCATCGATAGATGTAAATGCTATTGAAGATGTGATAGCCGGTGCTGCAAACCAGTCGGGTGAAGATAACCGCGACGTAGCACGCATGGCAGCACTACTGGCAGGCTTGCCTGTAACAGTAGGTGGCAGTACTGTAAACAGGTTATGTGCTTCAGGCCTGCAATCTATCATGGATGCAGCACGCGCTATAATGTGCGGCGATGGAGAGTTGTTTATAGCAGGTGGCGTGGAAAGTATGAGTCGCGCACCATTTGTTATGGGCAAAGCAGATAGTGCTTTTGGACGTAACCAGCAGATGTTCGATACCACATTGGGCTGGCGCTTCATCAACCCTAAGTTGAGTGCTATACACCACCCATACTCAATGGGCGAAACTGCTGAGAATGTAGCTGAGCGCTACAATGTAAGCCGCGAAGCGCAGGATAAGTTTGCCATGAGCAGCCAGCAGAAATACGCTACTGCACATAAGGAAGGTAAATTCAAAGACGAAATAACACCTGTAACTGTTGCACTAGGCAAGGGTAAAACAATGGTCTTTGATACCGATGAACATCCACGCGAAACTAGTCTTGAAAAACTGGGCGAACTGAAACCTGCTTTTAAAAAAGATGGTACGGTAACTGCGGGTAATGCTGCAGGTATCAATGACGGTGCTGCGGTATTGCTGTTAGCATCGGAAGAAGCGGTGAAGAAATACAACCTGAAACCTATTGCTAAAATAAAGAGCATGGCTATAGCGGGTGTTGACCCTGCAATAATGGGTATAGGCCCTATACCTGCTACACAAAAAGCATTGAAGCGTGCAGGTATCGAAGCAAAAGACCTTGACCTGATAGAACTGAATGAAGCATTCGCTGCACAGGGTATCCCATGTATGCAGGAGCTTGGTTTGGATGAAAGTAAAGTGAACGTAAATGGTGGCTCGATAGCTATTGGCCACCCATTGGGCTGCAGTGGTGCTCGTATATCTACTACCCTGTTGTACGAGCTGAAACGCCGTGGTGGTAAGTACGGACTGGCAACTATGTGTATAGGTGTTGGGCAGGGCGCCGCTATTATTTATGAAATGGTGTAGAGCATTTTGAGTTTTTACTTTTGAATTTTGAATTCGCAGCATGAAGATCGATATACATACGCATATAATGCCCGAGCATATACCTAACTGGTTTCAAAAGTTTGGGTATGGAGAGTTTATACACTTAGAGCACCACAAGCCTTGCTGCGCTAAAATGATAAAGGGCGATAAAGTTTTCCGCGAAGTAGAACAGAATTGCTGGGACCCCGCCTTGCGCACCAAAGAAATGGATATGACAGAAGTAGGTGTGCAAGTACTATCAACTATACCGGTATTGTTCAACTACTGGGCCAAGCCGGAGCATGGCATAGAAACAGCGCGTTTCTTCAACGATCATATTGCACAATGCGTTACGCTTTACCCCAAACGTTTTATAGGCATAGGCACTGTGCCTTTACAGGATATTGACCTGTCTATAAAAGAGATGGAGCGTTGTGTGAAGGAGCTGAAAATGCCGGGGCTAGAAATAGGCTCGAACATCAATGGTAAAAACCTGAGTGACCCTTATTTCAATCCTTTTTGGGAAGCTGCTGAAGAACTGGGCTGCTGCCTGTTCGTACACCCCTGGGAAATGATGGGCGAGAAAGATATGCAAAAATACTGGCTGCCCTGGCTGGTAGGTATGCCCGCTGAAACAGCACGCGCTATCAGCTCTATGATATTTGGAGGTGTATTAGCGCGCTACCCTAAGTTGCGTGTAGCATTTGCACACGGTGGTGGTAGCTTTCCATTCACCATTGGCCGTATAGAGCATGGTTTCAATGTGCGCCCCGATCTTTGCGCTATTGATAATAACGTAAACCCGCGCGAGTACCTGGGCAAGTTTTGGATAGATGCATTAGTACACGACCCTAAAGCGTTGGACTATGTAGTGGACGTTATTGGCCAGGATAAAATATGCATGGGTAGCGATTACCCTTTCCCGCTGGGCGAACACCACCCCGGTAAGCTGATAGAAAGCATGAGCTATGCAAAAGAGCTGAAAGATAAATTGCTATTTGAAAATGCCCTGAACTGGATGAACATTCCACATACGCATTTTCATTAATTCTCATTATAGTAATTTAAATCCGCAATTAACGGCAACACAACAGTTGTTTCAACATGGCATGACTATTTAAGCATGTTAACTGTAACAAATGTTTTCTTTATGAAAAGCGTATGCAGTTATTTATCGGTTTTTGCAATTACATTAATAGTTGCTACCGGATGTTCTAAGAAAGAAAGTGGGGTATGTTATTGCAAATACCTGAGTGGTGATAAGAAAGAATATAACCTTACAAACCTGGACAGAAGCAAAGCACAAGACTCCTGCAATACGTTAGATGGCTATGCAGAAGCATTTGCCGGCGATTGCAGCTTAAAATAAATATTGTCAACAAAAAAGAAATACCCTCCGCAATGCAGCACGGAGGGTATTGTTTTCAGTACTGTAGTGACGCAGTACATTGTTCATTTGGTTATTGTGTTTGACGTATAAATGAGGGAATTGGTTACAATTAAGCAATAATTTACCCACCATTACCTGCCCGGCGCTTTTCATCTTCCGCACCACCAGACCTGCGCTTCACCTGCCCAACGGCTTTATTACCCAAACGATATGTGAATGAAATGGATACCTGCCTGGTATCCCGCTTAGCTGTAAAATCTTCTATATACCCCGTATAAGTAGATGTACCACGTGGGTATGCTTTCCAGAATATATCCTGTATGTTCACTTTTACAGTAGCTTTTTTATCAAACATATTTTTTTGAATACCTGCGTTCAGCATCCAGTTCGATCTTACATTCATAAATCCATATACCTGTGGTGCCTGGTAGAAGAAACTAACTTCTGCTGAATAGTCTTTAGGTAGTATAAAGCTATTCGTAGTATAAATATCAAACGTAGGCGCACCATTGCTGAGATTGGTGTTTGCTATAAACCCTTCGTAAAAAGAATAATAAACATTGAAGTTGGTAACATTGCTCCACCATTTTGTTACCTGGAAAGGGTACGCACCACTTACACCATAGAATGACATACGCTTCAGGTTCTTGGTAGTTTGCACCGTTACTGAATCTTCAGTTTCGCTGGGCTGTATTACTTCTACTAATACATTCGATGTAGCACTATAAGTAAACGTAGTTACAAATTTCTGCTTGAAGGTATGCGATAGCTCAGCTGAGTAAGACGATGCCGGATTCAAATAAGGATAGCCTGCCCTATATGTAGTCTTATCAATAAAAAACTTAAAAGGGTTTAATTGTTCATAGCTCGGACGCTCTATACGCCTGCTTAATGTTAGGCCAATATCATTTTTCTCATCCAGGTGGCGTTGTACTGCTACACTGGGAAACAGTTGTGTATAATTTCGTTTATAAGTAGTATTCAATGTTACCTGCTGCGCTTCTACATTGGTATTCTCTGTGCGCAATCCAATTTGTGCGTTCCATTTACCCCAATCTTTACTCATATTCACATAAGCAGCATTTATATTTTCTGTATAAATAAAATGATTGCTGCGGGTGGTATCTAAAACATAATCGATCGCGTTCTTTTCATAAAATAGTGGCTCATTATCAGCTGTTACATAGCTTGTTTTAATGCCAGCATCCAGCTTCATCTTCTTTGGTAGCGGATTACTATAATCAGCCTTGAGGGAACGTATTTGTGTTACTCCATTAAGATAGCTTTTCATGTCATAGTCAGGTTGGTACTGCCCACCTTCCGTATTTGTATAAGTGGTTACAAAATTCTGGTTCGATGTATTGGAGTATCGGGCATAGTCAGCATCTATACTTAATTCCCTGCCAGTTGTATCGAAGTTGTGTCGCAGATATACATTCGAAGAAAGATTATCAAACTTATTATTGTGCCTGCCTGTTGTATTGAAATTATAAATCGTTTCAAGATTGGAGCCCAGCGCTCTTGAACTATTATCCGCTTTAGGGTTAAACTTATTAACCCCACCATTTACTGATACACCAACAGTTGTGTTCCTGGAAATACTATAGTCAACACCGGCACCGCCTATATGATTTCTGAAATCGAAAAGGGAATAATTATTTTGGTCGTAAACAAATGCAAGGCTTCCAGTTGGTGTGTAAAACCTTCTGTTCAGCATCAGGTGATTGAACCAGTACCTATTGGCATAACTATAATTGACAAATACATTTACTTTCTTATTGCGATAATTCAGGTTTACACCACCATTATATTTAGGATACACACCTTGTGCATAACTAAGATTCGCAGTACCGTTCCACCCTACTTTCTGGTCTTTCTTTGTTTTAATATTAATTATTCCGGCGGTACCTGCCGCATCGTATTTTGCTCCGGGGTTACTGATAAGTTCAATTTTATCAATCGTACTGGAAGGCATACTCTTTAAAATATTTGCCAGGTCATCTCCCGATACAGGCGTTATCTTTCCATCTATCATTATAGTAACACCCTGTTTACCTTTCAGGCTGATATTGTCGTTCTGGTCAACCTTCACGCCGGGCGATCGTGCTAAAACTTCAAGCGCCGATGAACCAGCGCTTACTATACTATTCTCTACGTTTACTACTATTCTATCCGGCTTTACTTCTATAAATGGTTTTTGTGCTTTTATCGTTACCTCTTTTAGCGTGGTGCTTTTTTGTTGCAGCGCTATAGGTGGCAATTCCACGTCTTTACCATCAATTATTAGCATTCCGGGTTCATAAGCATCAAACCCAGCCATTGTAGCTTTCAAATAATAACTACCATTAGCTATCCCATCTAACACAAACTTACCTGCTTCGTTTGTCAGGTCCGCTATCACCAGTGTTTTATTGTCGTCCTTCAGCAATACTATATTTACACCCGCCAATGCGACACCATCTTTATCTTTTACAATACCTTTTATTGTAGCAGCATACAAATCTATATCCGCGCCAATCATCAGCATTAGTAAAGAAAAAAGCCTTAGTATCATACATCTTGTTTTATTTAACCAAATGTATTGGAAGCCTTTTCCCTGCCGCTCACCCATAGCGGGTGATTTGCATTTTTTTAGCATCACCCTGAACGGGGGATTTTACTTTTCTGACCTTAAATAGTTTAACTTCACTATAGCAAATGAAAGAAAATACAAAGCATATTATTGTAGTATTGTTATGCTTGATAGTGTTGAATCACTATCCAACCTATGCGCAGCGTTATTCTTTTTACAATCAGAGTGTTGAGAATGGCCTGATACAATCGCAGGCCACTTGCCTTGCACAGGATAAAATGGGCCACTTATGGATAGGTACATTAGGCGGGCTTTCCCGGTACGATGGAAAAAGCTTTACCAACTATTCGGTACGCGATGGTATGGTAAGTAATACAGTCAGTTCACTGGCCTGCGATGAAAACGGCAATCTTTGGATAGGCGGCCCAAAGGGCATATCTAAATTCTATGGTAAAACATTCCAGCATTTTGTTTTTGAAAGCCCTGAAAACCCGGGTGCAAATGCAGTATCATCTATATCAATTGCAGATGATGGTACTATATGGTGTATTGCCGCAGGCAGGGTATACAGCATTGCCAATAATAAATCGAGATCGTTAAAAACACCAGACGATAATAAGATAACGGCTTTACTTTCCGATGGTAAAGAGCTATGGATGGCAAAGAATGAAGGGCTCATTTATCATTATAGCAGTAATCATTGGGATAGCCTGAGTTTTGGCGAAGCGCTGGCGCCTCGTGTTTACAATATCTACAGGGGTCAGAAAAGTCTATGGCTCTCAACTTCAAATGGACTGTATACCATAACAAACAATAAAATAGTTCCTTTCCGCCCACATAATATGCAGCTGGGTGCTGTTGGTGGTATTACAGAGGACAATGCAGGTGCATTATGGCTGGGCACCAGGAACGGTGCTATAAAAATAAAAGACAGCTCTGTACAATTTTACAATAAGAAAAACGGCCTCACCGATAATACCATTTTCGATGTACTGACCGATGCAGAAGGGAATATATGGTTTGCTTCAGACGGACAAGGTATATACCGCTATTCAGGTTCACAGTTTACCATGCTCGATGAAAGCATGAACCTTCCCAGTGCGCAGATAATGAGTATTGCATCGGCACATGGCAGATTATATTTAGGCACCTACGACGCCGGGCTGTACACTTATGAAAATGGCGTGGTGTATAAAGTACCATTGCCTTCGCAACCGCCGCCAGCCATCACCGCAATAGCCATACGCAATGGTTACGATATATGGCTGGGCACGCGTGGCAGCGGTATATGGAAATATAACGGGGGTACAACTTTCAAATCTTATACTTCTCCAACCATTCCTTCAAATAATATCACCACTTTTTATCAGCAAGGCAGTAAGCTATGGATAGGCTTTGTGAATGGCGCAGTAGTATATGACAATGATACCTTCCACAAGTTGCCGTTGCAACCGACATCGGTTCTAGATTTTATTGCTTTAGGTGCAGACAGCATGCTAATAGCTACCGACGAGGGAATAAAGCTTTACCACAATGATATCATCACCCCATTTAAAACTGAAACAGCAACCGATAGTTCTTTTGCCCAATGCTTTACTTTAAGAGATAACGAACTATGGATAGGCACCAGTGATAATGGGCTTATTTGCTACAACAGGCAAACAGGCAAGGCGTATGTTATCAATCGGAATAATGGTCTTCAGTCCGATTTTATTTATAACATCACTACCGATAAGGATGGCAATATATGGGCTGGTACCGGCTATGGTATCCACAAAATAAATACCAAACACGATAAGCCAATTATTACCTTCTATGGTAAAGAACATGGCATACGCGGCATGGAAAGCAACCACAACGCCGTGCTAAAAATGGCAGATGGCAGTATATGGTTTGGCACTATCGATGGTGCGGTTCATTACAGCCCCCAGGCCAAATCTACCAGTTCACAGCCCACAGCCATAGTGCTGCAATCGGTTAAAGTTTTTGGAGAAAATATCACTGACACCACTTTTTATGATAGTACAGAGGTTTGGTACAATGTACCTTACGGCCTGAAACTACCTTACCGTAAAAACAATATTACGTTTACCTTCCAGGCAATTTCCCTTACCGGCATTGAACAGGTAAAATACAGATACAGGATAGAGGGTTTGGATGCCCCGTGGAGCGACTGGTCTTCAATAAATACAGTGACCTATTCAGCATTGCCACCCGGCAAATACACACTGCAGGTAGAATGCGTTGCAGGTAGCGAGGACGAAGTACGTACCTTATCATATCCTTTCGAACTGATAACACCTTTCCATAAAACGAACTGGTTCAAAGTGCTTATCGTATTTGCATGTATCCTGCTTGGCATTTCTATTCAGTATATTACCAACCGAAGAAAGCAAAACAGACTTGCGCTGTTGGAAAGGCTTAGAAGAGAAGAGCAAAATAAAGTGCGCGAACGTACTGCAGAAGATTTTCATGATGAGGTAGGCAACAAACTGACCCGTATCAATGTATTGACCGACGTACTAAAAAACAAATTGGGCCTTGTATCGCCCGATACACAACGTATCCTCGACCAGATAAAAGACAACACTTCGCAACTATATGGAGGTACAAGGGATATCCTTTGGTCACTTAAACCATCGAATGACAGCCTGTACGAAATCCTTTATCGTATACGCGATTTTGGAACGGAACTGTTTCAGGATACAGAAATTGATTTCATTTTTTCAGGCGCTGACGAAAAATGGCACGACTACAAATTGCCGCTGGATGTAAGCCGGAATCTAATTATGATATTCAAAGAAGCACTTAACAATACCCTGAAATATGCTAAAGCAAACACAGTAAAACTGGATGTGAATATAAAGGAGCACAATGTGTTACAGCTTGTATTATCGGATAATGGAAACGGCTTCGATATGCACAACTATAAAAAAGGGCATGGAATAGATAATATGAATATCAGGGCAAAAAGAATACATGCCATATTGTATCTCGATTCTACACCGGGTAAAGGCACAATTATAAACCTTAGCTTCCGGCTGCCTGATAAACAGCATATTATTTCTTAAAAGAAGTATAAATCTTCAAACATTAATAAAAATAACCTCTATTGGGTGAGGGATTTCTCATATAGTAATCAGAACTTTAAGAAAATACCCTGAATACATGAGCCGCAACCTTGACATAAGAGTTTGTATCATTGAGGATGATGAAACCATCCGCGAAGGCTATGCTTATCTTATTGGCCAAACAGAAGGTTACAAGATTGTGAACACGTATCCATCGTACGAAGAAGCAGCAAAAAAAATAGCCAACGACGACCCTGATGTTATACTGCTGGATGTTGAACTACCCGGCTTATCGGGTATAGATGCCATACCCAAGCTAAAAAAATTATTACCAGATACATATATACTGATCCTTACCGTGTATGAGCAAGACATGCTCATATTCCGCGCTTTAGGCAATGGAGCATCAGGCTACCTTACTAAGAACACACCGCACGATAAAATAATTTCAGCCATACATGAGGTAATGGAAGGCGGCGGGCCAATGAGCGCTCATATAGCACGCATGGTCATCCAGTCATTTCAGCGCAATGAAGCATCGCCACTCACCCGGCGCGAAACAGAGATACTGGAGCAGATAGCAACAGGCAAAAGCCGTAAACGTATAGCAGAGGAACTATTTATTGACCTTGAAACGGTAAAATCGCACATCAAGAATATTTACCACAAGCTCAACGTACACTCGAAGGCTGACGCTATAAAAACAGCGAAGGACAATAAGTTTATTTAGTGTGCATTTAAGAACTGTATAAGATCAGCATGGTACTTTTCCGGTATCTCTAAATGAGGTACATGCCCTACCCCTTCATAAGTTATCAATTTTGAACCATGTATTGCTGCTGCGGTACTTCTACCAAGTTCCCTGTAGTGTCCTAACTTTTTAGTTACGCTATCAGGCGCGTTGCGGGCTAGTTTTGTATGGTCTTCACTACCAACTACTACAAGGGTAGGTACCAGTATATTTTTAAATTCATGCACTACGGGCTGGTTATATATCATATCGTAGGTAAGTGCATTCACCCACGCCAGCTGATCAAAATTTTTACCTAGCGTATAGCCATACTGCACTTTCACCCATTCATTATATTTCTCTTTCCATACAGGATAGTACGAGGTTTCATGATATTTCCTGATGCTTTCATAGGTGGCCTTCTTTTCATCTGTATACCATTCATCTACCTTGCGGTAAGGCACACCCTTGCTACGCCAGTCTTCCAAACCTATTGCATCTTCAAGCACCAGTGCTGACACCATTTTCGGATAAGTGAGCACAAAACGGCTGGCCAGCATACCGCCCATTGAATGTCCAACCACATAAACCTTATCAATATGCAGGGTATCTAACAATTTTTTAGTTAATGCAGCCAGCAATGAGAAACTGTATTGTACTATTGGTTTTGAAGATTTACCAAATCCTAACGCATCAGGGGCAATCACTCTGTAGCCGGCGTCGTTTAGGGCACGTATGGTTTCTTTCCAGTAAGCAGCGGGGAAATTTTTGCCATGAAATAGCAAAACTGTTTTATTTGCAGGCTTAGCGGTTGACACATCCATGTAAGCTATCTCTACCTGTTGGTTTTGCACTGCTGTTTTCATGTACTGTACAGGGTACGGATACCTGTAGTTTTCGAGCCGTATGGAAAGGGAATCAAGCGTTTCAGAAAAAGCTGCCTGATAAGTAAACAGTAAGAGTATAGCCAATAAATATTTCATGTTCATTATTGCTAAAAAATCAAGCCTGCACACCTTATAGTATATTACCATAGGGCTATCATGGCAATCCATAGCTATTGTGGTATGCATTATTAATTTTGCATCACAATTGACACGCCATTGCAGGATAATACCGTACCCACACCAAAATTAGAACGCGGCCTTTCGCTTACCCAGGCTACCGCTATCAACATGATAGATATGGTAGGTATTGGTCCGTTTGTTACTATACCTTTCATTGTGGGCCTTATGCAGGGGCCATTGTGCCTGCTTGCCTGGCTATTAGGTGCGGTACTTGCCTATATGGATGGCAGCGTATGGGCTGAGCTTGGCGCTAAATGGCCTGAAGCCGGGGGCAGTTACGTGTTCCTTCAAAAACTATACAAAGGGAAATGGGGGCGGTTAATGGCTTTTCTCTTTATATGGCAAACCACCATACAAGCTCCCCTTGTGGTAGCAAGTGGCGCTATCGGATTCTCTCAATATTTCACTTACCTGGTACCATTGGGTGAGTACCAACAAAAAATGGTAAGTGGTGGCTTGGTCATCCTGTTAGTTGCACTACTCTATCGTGGCATCAAGAGCATTGGCAAGATATCTATACTACTTTGGATAATAACGGGCGGCACTATACTTTGGTTAATAGCATCCGGTATACCACATTTCAATGCCAAACAAGCTTTCAACTTCAAGTTCGATAATGATATACTCTCCTTCGCCTTTTTTGCTGCGCTAGGGCAGTCATCGCTCAAAACGGTTTACTCATACCTAGGTTACTATAATGTTTGCCACCTGGGCGCTGAGATAAGCAACCCTGAACGTAACATACCACGTAGCATGTTCATCTCTATTACCGGTATAGCTATACTATACATTGGTATGCAAACTGTTTTGCTGGGTGTATTGCCGTGGGAAGTGATCGCTTCGTCTAACTTCATCGTAAGCACTTATTTCGAACATCTATATAATCATACGGTAGCCCAAATAGCAACTGTACTAGTATTATGTATTGCACTCGCTTCTTTATTTTCTGTTATTCTTGGCTATTCCCGCATACCTTATGCAGCAGCCAAAAATGGCGACTTCTTTAAAGTATTTGCCAAGGTGCACCCCAAACATCATTTCCCGCATATATCACTTTTAGCCTTGGGCGGACTGGCATTTGTATTCAGCCTGTTGTTTAAACTGGGTGATGTTATCAGCGCTATCATAGCTATGCGCATTCTGATACAATTTGTTGGGCAGGCATTTGGGTTGATCGCGTTGCACTATAGAAAGGTAAAAGAACACATGCCTTATAAAATGCCTTGGTTCCCGATACCTGCTATAATTAGCATTATCATCTGGTTGTTCATCTTGCTAAGCAGTAAGACAGAATTCATCTTATTCGCTTTAGGCATTATAGCTACGGGCGTTGTTTTGTTTGCGTTTAAAAAGAAGAAAGCTTTATAAACTACATCCTCTTCGATTCTTCCACATTGCTGTTGTGCTGCTTTACATCTTGCTTCTGGCCAAAATTGTAAGTAAAACCTAACGCAAACTGGCGTGTAGCAAATTGGTTGACACTGCTATTTACAATACCTGCACCATTTTGCACTGCTGCATATTGGTATAAATGGAAGGGATCTTCTGCTGATAGTTTAATAGTAGCTGTATCCTTCCATATCTTTTTAGCAACGCTTGCTTCGGTCCAGTGACTTGGTTTGTTACGTTCAGTTACACTTTGCAAGTCGCCGCTGTTGTATGCATACAAAGTATCCAGGCTCCAGCCTTTGTAGGTGAATTGATTCACCACACTTATGGCATGCCCGTCTGATATTGTGATAGAATTGCCATTGGTATCCTGGTAGTCGTTATGATACCATTCGTACGATCCTGAAAGCGTCCACCACGCAGCTACTTCCTGGCTATAACTTACAGCACAGTGCATATTGGTTTTACTGCCACCATTACCATAAGTATTTTGCAATGCTTTTGTAACTGCATCGTATATAATAGCGCCTGTATTTATTGTGTTATATACTCTTGCATAAGAAATTTCAGAGAAGATCATGTTCTTATAATTATGCTTCGCTTCTACAAAATTCCTGAACTCGGGCATCAGGTTGGCATTGCCCGATGTGTAGGTGTATTGAGACAGATAGAATGCAAACGGATTTAAACTGCGGTACGATGGGCGTTGGATACGCCTGCCTGCATTCACTTCAAAACTATTTTTCTCATCCAGCTTATAGCCTACAAATGCCGTTGGGAATAATGACGTAAGCGAACGGTTAAAGCTCTGCCCTGTCACTTCCTGCAAACCTTTGATATTTGCATTCTCCATACGCAGCCCCGCTTTTGCCTGCCACTTTTTACCCAGCTGTCTGTCGGCACTTACATAGGCAGCATTAATATTCTCTTTGTAAATGAAATTATTGGTGCGTGTCTCATCGTTTTGCCAGTTATCATTCTTGTAAATATCATAGAAGCTACCCGCTTCATTTCTTACAAGGCTGCTTTTCACACCTGCCTCCAGATTCCATCTATCATTCAGCTTATTGGTATAATCAGCTTTACCAACTGTTACATTCATGCTTAACGGAAACTGGCTTCTTAATAAAAGGCCTGTAAGTAATTCTACCCCTTGCTCATCAAAGTTTTTACTATCCAGTTTCTGATAGTCCTTCTGTGTCAGCATCAGGTTATCTACATCTACGGTTATCTCCTGGTCTTTCGTAGGTTTATAACTCATGTTTACATTACTGTTCAAATTTCTTCTCCAGAAACCACGTTGATTTTCCGCAGTATTATCAACAATTGTATTATGCACATAGTCGTACATGGTGTTATTGCTAAGGTCGCGCTGGGTATTAGGATGGTAAATGCCTTTTACCGATGCGCCTATACTTAGTTTATCATTCACTTCATAGTCACCGCCTAATTTCATGCTATTATCACCAAAGGTCTCTTTCTGAAAACTGCTTTGCTCAGTGTATTGAGTAATAGCCTGTGTTTGCTGGTCTATAGCTTTGCGGTCTACATGTTGCCTCATATTACCTGTACCATGCAGTTGACTGGCATTGACATAAAGCGATAATTTATTTTTCCGGTAATTAACATTGCCTGAGTTGCGGGTAAAGAAGTATGTATTGTCCGATGCTGATAATGCCACATTACCACTAAGACCTGCTTTTTTATTCTTCCTTAGTTTGATATTGATGATACCTGCATTACCTTCTGCATCGTACTTAGCCGATGGCTGAGTCATCAGGTCGAACTGGGCTACTTCTTCGGCAGGCAAACTCTTCAGATAGTTAATGAGGTCTTCCCCTGCCAGGTAAGTTTGCTTGCCATTTATCATTACCAATACACCTTTGCCATTCATCGATATATTGCCACGGCCATCTACAATAACACTCGGTGCCTTGCGCAATAATTCCAGTATACTATTACCTGCCGGTATCGATGCTTGCTCAAAATTCACCGTCATTTTACCTAAGCTGGTTTGTATAGTAGGTGCTGTGCTTTTTACAACTACCTCGTTCAGCTGTGTGCTATTGCTCACAAGCACTATTGCTATGTCTTTAATTTGTGTAAGCGGTTGCAGGTATTTATCGTAACCTACCATTGCTACGTTGAGCAGGTATTCCCCTTCATTCACATTATGAAATACAAATACACCATTGTCATCAGTCAGTTCAGATTGCACCCATGATGAGTCAGCGGCATTCAGTAATGATACTGTTGCCGCTGCGATCGTTTCATTATCGTCTTTAACAGTGCCGTTTATCTGCTGCGCCTGCAACAGGTTTGCATACAAGCTAAATGTCATTGTAAGTGTAGCAGTAATGCATTTCATAAAGGGAAGATTTTTAGATGCTAGTTTGAACTCACTATTCTCTATACACAAGTAAAAATAGACAAAACACTTCCACACATAGTTGGCAACATTATATGATTTAGATAAACTTTAACTAAAACAAAAGGCAGCCTTATGGGCTGCCTTTTACAATTATGAGTGTTGTTCCTATTATTCATCTAATTACTCAAACTTCTAAAGTCAACAGGTACCAGTTTACTTACACCAGGCTCTTGCATGGTAACACCATATATAACATCCACCGAAGCCATTGTTTGCTTGTTGTGGGTTACGATGATGAACTGCGAATTGTCGCTGAACTGGCGTATCATCTGTGTGAACTTGCCTACGTTCGCATCATCCAAAGGCGCATCCACCTCATCGAGTATACAAAACGGTGCAGGTTTGATTAGGTATATAGCGAACAAGAACGCTGTTGATGTAAGCGTCTTCTCACCACCCGATAACTGCGTAAGTGTACTTGGCTTTTTACCTTTTGGCTGTGCATATATTTCAATGCCGCTATCTGCTATGTTATCAGGATCGGTAAGGCGCAGGTCGCACTTATCTTCTGCGGTAAACAGCGCCTTAAATACCTCAACAAAATTCTCACGCACTCTATCGAAGGTTTCTTTGAATTTACTGTTTGCAGTTAACTCTACCTCCTCTATTGTAGCCAGCAACGAATCTTTAGCGTTTACCAAGTCGGTTTTTTGCTCTACAATAAAATCGTGACGGGCTTTCATTTCCGTGAAAGCTTCAATAGCGGTTGGGTTCACCTCACCTATATTTTCTAATCGCTTCCTCAGCCTTTCCGATTCGGCATTCAATTCATCTACGCTTAACTCGGTAGTGCGTGGCTGATCCAGTATATCATCCAGGTTTACTTTAAACTCAACACTCAGCCTTTCCTTCATACCTGCCAGCTTCAGCTTCATATCATTCAGCTTATCCTTAATGCTGTTCAGAAGCGTTTC
>CAMLFX010000015.1 GCA_946479435.1 uncultured Sphingobacteriales bacterium
AGTAACGTACCCAGTATAGACACTACTGTAAATAATATACCCTGGCTACCTGCCTTTAAAGCAGTTTGTATATTCATACCAAAGCCAAGGCCTATGATAGAATACTGCAGCAAATAGGTGGTCAGTTTTTTGTTGTGCCGCTGATATGGATGACCAACCAACTGGGCAATAAGCAAACCCATGAACAAAGCTATCGGCGGGCTAACCCATGGAGTTAAACATAAAGCAATGCATATCAAAAAAATGGCCTTCCTGAGAACATTGTTTTGCAACATGGGCTCAAAGATAAACCTATCTGCTATGTATTCTAAACTATTATTGTTTATGACTAGTTAACACAGTAAGCTGCGCCAGCGTGTAAGCACCTATTGCCATTACCAGGTCGCGCACGGCAACATCATAAAATGTAGTGCATGTTATCAATTCCAAAGCTATGCATATCAGCCACGCCATAACCACGTAAGCACCTATTAGCGGACGAACCAATACCAGTATACCGGCAATGATCTCGATGATGCCCACTATATGCATAAAAGTGATCGGATCGAATGGAATGATGTCTTTTGCGCTGCCCAAATAATCGGACCAGTTAGTAAGCAGGTTGGTAAATTTATCTGCGCCTGCAACAATAGGCACTATACCGAATGTGAATTTTAATGTTCTCTGAAGCTGTAATACATTTGCCATAGTATTTTGATTTTGGTATATTGATTAGAGGGACGGCTGTAAAAAAGGTTACAAAAAATTATATCCCGCTCTTGTAACTTTTTCCCATTTTATTCATCTAATAAACTATGATCTTGAACGAACCTGAAACTATTGCGCAACTGCCTGATGCTGAAATAATAAGCCGGATACTAACAGGTGATAAAAAACTATTCGAAATATTGATGCGCCGGTATAACCAACGGCTATACCGCATTGGAATGTCGGTACTTAACAACAGCAGCGAAGTGGAAGATGCCATGCAGGCAGCATATATCAATGCCTATGAACATATGGAAAAATTTGAACAACGCGCATCGTTCATAACCTGGCTTACACGTATCATGCTGAACCAATGCTTTGAGCAAAACCGTAAGCATCAACTATCTCGCAACACAGTACAACAACCTCATAATTCAATATATATGCGTACCCCGGACAATATTTTAGTGAACAAGGAATTGAATTCGGTACTGGAACAAGCCATTGCAAAACTGCCTGAAAAATACCGGTTGGTTTTTATGCTTAGGGAAATAGAAGAGCTATCGGTAAAAGAAACATCGTCGGCACTGAATATAGAAGAGCCCAATGTAAAAGTGCGATTGAACAGGGCAAAGACCATGCTGCGTGCAAACCTGAGCGGCTACATGAAAGACCATATATACAGTTTCCACCTTACACGTTGCGACAGGGTCGTATCGCATGTAATGAGCCATCTAGGGCTTGCCTAGAAATGGTCGTCCTCGCCTTTATTTTGCTGTAGTATATTTTTATGTAATAACCCTTTGTGATACATCGAGTGGCGTACATACTTGCGCGTAATAAAATATGATATAGCCACGACTATCATTAATGGTATAAATAGCGCGTAACCACCGGTAATTTCAGCCAATAGGAATATTGCTGTGAGCGGAGCGTGCATGACACCAGCTAAAACACCTGCCATAGCGGCGATAATAAAGTTAGGCGTCTTTAACTCAACAAGACCCGTAAGATTAATAACATAGGTAAATAAGAAACCCACCAACCCTCCGATAAAGAGCGATGGTGCAAATATGCCACCATTGCCCCCCGCGCCCATTGTAAGCGCTGCCGTTATCGATTTAAAGACGATGAGTAAGATGCACATTATAATAATGGCATAAGACTGGTTGTTTATACTATGCAGCGGGGTATGGCGGGTTAGTTCGGTATAATTGCCATGCAGCAAATTTGTTATGGCACTATAACCCTCACCATATAAACCCGGTAAAAAATATATTAGCAAACATAGTGGCACGCCAGCCATTAGCCAGGTTTTCCAATCAAGCTTTCGCTTATGAAAATAGCCCTCAACCTTTTCAACAACATTGCTGGTATATACTGATACCATACCGCAGGCAATACCCATTAATATATAAAAGGGAATAGCCTGAAGATCCCAGCCATTTATAATTAGAAACACAAATTTATCAGGATATAATACCTGCGAGATAACCGTTGCCGTAGCGGTTGAAATAAGTAAAGGAATAAAAAAGGGGATATTAAAATCGATCATCAACACCTCGAGAGCGAAGATGATACCGGCAATGGGGCTGTTAAATACCGCCGCTATACCACTGGCTGCCCCGCAAGCCAGCAGCAGAGTAGTATCCTTGTACGACAAACGCATATCTTTTGCCGTATTAGAGCCTATTGCAGCACCAGTAGATACAATAGGCGCCTCTAACCCTACTGAACCACCTGAGGCCACAGTAATAGCACTGGTAAGCATGTGCCCGAAAGTGTGTTGAAATGCAATACGGCTTTTATTTGTAAAAATGCTATCAACAATAAAACCAACCCCCCTTGACAGTCGCCCTTTAAATATTCTTTTTAGCAGTAAAAGCGAAATTCCCACACCTACCAGCGGGAATAATGCGGTAAGCCAGTTGTCATGAAAATAACTATTCAGGCCATCAACATTATGCTCTACCATTTGCACAGAAACTTTCAGTAGTACAGCCGCCAATGCCGATATGGTACCCACAACTAAACTGAGTGCCATTAGGAAATTCCGCTTCTTGATATATTTAGACCTGAATTGATCGGCACGGACCAAAAACTCGCCGATGTTTCTTTTAAAATGCTGCATATTGCTACGCCTGCTTTTTGCAAACTATCGCAAAGGTACAGTAATGCAATTTGTGCTTTGTGGCGAGCGCCAGGTAATATGCTACCTACTTTTTACCAGCAATTACTTTCAACGAATCAATTTTTTTTATATTAATATTTTTGCCCGATGCCTCTAAAATACCGTCATTAATAAACTCATTGAATGTTTTAAATACAGTTTCGTAAGTAGTACCTGCGAATGATGAGATGTCCTGACGGGTAAGTGTACTATTGATATAGCCATCTTTATTAATACCAAAAATATCTTTTATACGTAGCAATGAATCAGCAATCCGGCTTTTCACATTCATGTGTACCAAATTACTCATACTTAATTCTGCCTCCTGCAATTCATGCGCATAATACAGCATCAATTCATAAGTAAGCTGATTATTAACCTTAAGTGTAGTTATTAAAAATTCGGTACTTACATAACACAGCTCAATATTTTCCAATGCCGTTGCAGATACGGGATAATGCTGGTGTGCGCCTATACCCCTATGTCCGAGTATTTCCCCTTCTTTAGCAAATTTTACGATCAAGTCTTTGTCAGCTCCCCATTTCTTATGAATTTTCACTTTGCCCGAGTGTAAAAAGTAAAAGCCTTTTGCTTCACCTCCTTCCTCAAATATCAATTGCCCTTTTTTGAAATGTAACACCTGCGCATTGTTTTGTATCGCCTCCACCCATTCTGGCAGGCTATGCTGACACAAAAAACAGTTTAAATGATCCTTATTATTCGCTTTCATACTATTGCAAAAACAACACTAAACTAAGCTAAAATATAAAAAAAGTACGATAAATATTGTTTATGCAATACTTTTGCATAAAATAGTTGTAAATGTCCCGAAAAAACCTTGGCGAAACCATACCTATAGCTCCATCGTTAAGCAATAATATAGATACTTATTTAGAATCGACAGATAAAGTGGTTTCAAAACGCCTGCTTTTTGTAAGCCTGCAGGTAATAGTAAATGCCATTCTTATTGGCTTAATAGCAAAAGTGCTAGTGCTACTGATCAACCTCATTACCAATATTTCGTTCTATGGCAATTTCTCTTTTGAGGAAAATGGGCCCGCAGGCAATCATTTGGGCCTGGCCGTAATCATTGTGCCTGTTATTGGCGCATTGATAGTAGGAGTGATGGCAAGGTACGGGTCGGAAGCTATTAAAGGCCATGGCATACCAGAGGCAATGGAGCAAGTGCTGACCAATGAAAGCCGCATTAAACCTATCATCACTTTATTAAAACCCATTTCTGCCGCTATATCAATTGGCACAGGCGGCCCTTTTGGTGCTGAAGGCCCCATCATATCTACCGGTGGTGCGTTAGGTTCGCTGGCGGGGCAGATCATGCACATAACGCCCAACGAACGCAAAGTAATGCTGACTGCAGGTGCAACAGCAGGTATGGCGGCGATATTCGGCACACCTATAGCAGCGGTTTTGTTAGCCATAGAGCTTCTTTTATTTGAATTCTCTGCGAGATCAATTATACCCGTGGCCTTAGCCTGTGTTACGGGCACTGCTATGCACTACTTGTTATTCAGCAGCGCCCCTGTATTTGCAATGGCTACGTTGCCTACACCCAACAGTGAAGACATTATGCTATATACATTCCTGGGGGCTGTGATAGGTATAATAGCAACAGGAGTGTCGAAAAGTGTGTATTGGATAGAAGACATGTTTGAACATTTGCCGGTACACTGGATGTTCTGGCCCGCAATAGGTGCGGTGGCAGTAGGTATAGTAGGCTACTTTGCCCCTTATACTCTAGGTGTGGGTTATAATAACATTACCGCTCTGCTAAGTGGCTCCCTCACTGTGCAAATGGTACTTGGCTTGTGCATTCTGAAATTTATTTCCTGGTCGGTATCGTTGGGTAGCGGTACATCAGGTGGTACGCTGGCGCCTTTATTAACAATAGGCGGCGCAACAGGCTTAGGCTTAGGCATGTTGGTATTAAAGATCGCCCCCAATAGTAGTATCAATTTACCTACCTGTGCATTGATAGGCATGGCTGCAATGTTTGCAGGCGCCTCGCGGGCCCTACTTACTTCTATAATTTTCGCATTCGAGGCCACGATGCAGCCACATGGTTTGCTACCGCTTTTAGGTGCATGTACTGCTTCATACTTTGTTTCTTTCTTTTTGATGAAGGGGACTATAATGACCGAAAAAATACAGCGCAGAGGTATAATAACCCCAGAAGCTTATGAGCCCGATGTGCTGCAGGGTATAAAGGTGGAACAGATAATGGAAACGGAAGTACCCGTTGTAAATAT
The DNA here is from genome assembly GCA_946479435.1 of uncultured Sphingobacteriales bacterium. The sequence goes on from CAMLFX010000015.1 coordinate 5,125, forward strand.
TGAGAGTACGGTGAAACAAGTAAAACAAAGCCTGGCCCGGCGCGATAATCAATTACAAAGTTTTGTAGTGTATGATAATGCAGGGCATCTTGCAGGTGTATTTGATAAGAACAAACTATACGAAGCTAAAACAGATGAAACCAGTACCATAGAACTATTTACTAACCGACAGCCATTATATGTTTACCCGGACAGCAAACTAAGCCTGACAGTAGAATTAATGGATAGGTACCAGGTGAGTTTTATACCTGTTGTAAATAAAAGCAATAAGAAAAAAGTTGCTGGTATTATTTCCTCATCGATGATATTCGCTGCCTACCGCCACCATAAAACAATTGATGAACGGTACCAGCGTGCAATATCTCTGAAACGCAGAGGCTATAAACTAATTATTTACGGCAAACACCTATTGAAGCAGGAAGGTACTGAGACTACCAGCTAACGCCGCTTTGCTGCAACACTTCGCGTATAGCCTCGTATGATTTATACATAAGGGACCTGAGCTCTTTAGTGGCTACCCACTTCGCTTCTAATATATTCTCTTCAGCTTGCGGCTTTGGGGTTTCTTTCGAAGTGCCTTTCATTTTGTACCATGTAGTACATTTTAAAAGGTTTTGTTTCTTCTGCGCATAGATATGATATGTATCGCATATTTTCTCGCCTAATTGCAGTTGATGCAATCCTGTTTCTTCAGCTACTTCGCGTAAAGCGCATTGAGCTATATCTTCACCGTCATCACGTTTACCTTTAGGCAAATCCCATTTACCACGACGATATATCATGAGTATGTCTCCCGCTTCATTTTCCACCACACCACCACCGGCATCTATAGGCTCGTACAAAGCATGTAGCTCTTTTTGCAGCGACGCAGGTGATATATCTTCAATAATAGCACCCAACGTTCCCACCTTATCCAGGTGCTGGAAGGCAAGCCTGAAGTTGCGTGAAAAAGCGCCCGTAAAACTTATATAACCTGTCGATATAGGATGCCCGGCTTTATATTCATGCGCGTCATTAGTAAGTATAAGGGGCTTGTTATTGTAGTATATTTTTTGTTCGAAGTACATGCTTTCAGTTTGTAAACTTACCTAATTGGCGTAGGTTTGAGCCGTTATGAGCACGCAAAAACATTTCGCCGAAAAACTATTGCAAATTAAGGCATTGCAAATCAACCTGCAAAAGCCTTATGTATGGGCATCAGGATGGAACTCTCCTGTATATTGTGATAATCGCAAAGTATTGTCTTACCCCTACGTACGCGATTTTGTAAAAAGTGAACTGGCCAATATGGTTTTGGAGCATTTCCCGGATGCTGAAGTAATAGCTGGTGTTGCTACCGCAGGTATAGCTCATGGGGTAATGGCTGCCGATCTTTTAAAGCTGCCTTTTATATACGTACGCAGCAAGCCAAAAGAACATGGCATGGGCAACCAGATAGAAGGCGTACTGGAACCCGGTAAAAAAGTGGTAGTTGTAGAAGACCTTATATCGACAGGCAAGAGCAGCCTTCAAGTAGTGGATGTGTTGCGTGAACAAGGTGCAGAGGTTTTAGGCATGTGTGGTTTGTTTACTTATGGTTTCCCTGTGGCTGACGAGGCTTTTGCAAAAGCAGGTTTGCCGCTACATACTATTAGCAACTATAATGCACTGATGGAAGTTGCAGAAGAACAGAAACTGATAGAAGCAGACCAAAAAGATTCATTGCAACAATGGCGCCTTGATCCGGGTAACTGGAGGAAGTAAGCAATTATCCTATAACAATACTGTATGTATTGGTTCAAATTAATGAGGTGGCAAAACTTATTGATAGTTTTCCTAACGCAAGTGTTGGCGTGGGCATGCGTCATATTGCCTTTAAAAAGCCTGACAGGTGTACCACTATTATTGAACCCGCTTAATTTTTTATGTATTGCATTAGCAACAGTGCTCATTGCTGCTGCGGGTTACATCATTAACGATTATTTCGATATTAAGATCGATATCATAAACCGCCCTGAGAAAGTAATACTAGAGAAAAAAATACCACTGAAGCAGGCTATACTGATGCACAGTTTTCTGAACGTGGTTAGCTTGCTGCTTGCTTTATTCGTTGCATTGCAGGCGCACCATTGGCAGTGGCTATTTTTCCAGCTCACCTGTACTGTTTTGCTTTGGTTTTATTCTACACACTTCAAGCGCATGTTCATGTCGGGCAATGTGATTGTGGCTTTGCTTACAGCATTCACCATTATTGTGCTGATATGGTATGAACCTGTATTACGTAGCTACGCTACTCAAAGTGCCATGATAGATATGAATGGCCAAAGGATACCTAATCCGTTTTGGGTACTGATGATCTACACGTTCTTTGCATTTATGCTTACCTGGATGCGCGAAATAGTAAAAGACATGGAAGACTTTAAAGGTGATGCTGAACAAGGTTGTGTAACGATGCCTATAAAATGGGGGCTACAAAAATCCCAATGGTTTGCACAGGGATTGGGTATTATTGCTATCATACCGCTCATCAATGGTGCATATAAACTTATAACCGCAGACTGGTGGATATTGGGCAGCTATGCAATGCTGGCATTGGTATTGCCACTTATGGCCTGGATATATAATTTAAAAAAAGAAGCAACCACACAGCACTACGCTAAGGCTAGTAAGCATATAAAAATAATTATGGTGCTGGGTATATTTTCGCTGGTCATTTATTATTTCGAAGCACATGTTTAAGATAATACTCGCATCGCAATCGCCACGCAGAAAACAGTTGATGGAAGCTGCCGAACTTGATTTTGACATAGTGATAGCCGATGTAGATGAAACCAACCCAGAAGGCATGCCGGGCGAACTGGTACCTGAACATCTTGCCAAGAAAAAAGCAGCAGCCATTGAAGAAAGCCATCCTGATGCATTAATTATCGCTGCGGATACAGTTGTGTTACTTGATCATAAAATATTAGGTAAGCCCAAAGACGAAAGCGACGCTATAGCTATGTTATCGGAACTACAAGGAAGAATGCATGAAGTAGTAACTGGTGTTTGTATGCAAAAGGGTACAAAACAAATAGGTTTTTCTGTTAATACAGAAGTTTATTTTAGGCAACTGAACACAGAGCAGATAATACATTATGTGCAGCAATACAAACCTTATGATAAAGCCGGCTCTTATGCCATACAAGAATGGATAGGAATGATAGGCATTGAAAAAATAAATGGTGATTACTATAATGTAATGGGCTTACCAATAGGCGAAGTAGTAAAACGTTTAAATGAGTTCAGCTAGCTGTTTGGCTGTTTGACTGCCCAGCGCTACCCCCATCCCCCCCATCCTGAAGCCACCAAAAATTCTTCTGGAGAATGCTTTTACAATTGGCTGTTTGCTTTGCCCAAAAGCCATAATACCGGCCCAGCGTTGCGCTATTTGAAAATGAGTGCCCGGCAATATGAAGTTAGTTAGTTTCTCCTCAAGGTCTATCTGTATGGCATTGTTCAAGGCAATTTCCGTAGTAGTCTCGCCTTCAAAATCGAGGTTGCGCCCCCCACCCAATAATACTCTGCCATCTATTTCGCGGAAATAATAATAGCCTTTATCGAAGTGATAAACCCCTTTGAATTTTAATCCTTCTATAGGTTGTGTAATGAGCACTTGTCCACGGCCGGGTATCACATCCTCATTAGGCAATAAAGTCTTGGTAAAAGCATTAGTACAAATACTTAAAGTATCAGCATGTAGCACTAACTCCTCCCCGCGTGCACCATCTTTGATGTGTATCGCCACATATCCGGAGGTTTCTTCAAACTGCGTTACCATTGCCCCTGTCTTAACCTCTACCCCTTTACTTAGCGCAAGCATATTAAGGGCATATAACATTTTACCTGTATGCAACTCACCTTCGCAGGTATTTTCTATAAGTACCTTACAATAAGTATCAGAAAAACCAAATTCTTTAATCTTGTCATTAGCTATGCGGAAAGCAGGCTTACCTGAAACCTGCAGCAACAGATCATTCAAATTACTCATGCGTTCCAGCATAGGTAATTCATTCTCACTTATCAGCTCATAGCTACCATTAGCTCTATAGCCGATATTATCATCGCCCAACCGCTTTCTGAGTAATTCCAGTCCTCTTTTACGTTGCTCGTACAGGGCAATTATCTCATCATCGGTATCATACTGTTGTTCGTCCAGCAGTTCAGTAAGGCTGCCCATACATGCAAAACCAGCATTGCGGCTGCTTGCCCCGGTTGGCAATAGTCCCCGCTCCAGCACCAGCACGCGCATACCAGGATATTTATCCTTCAATTCTATTGCAGTACTCAGGCCTACAATACCTGCACCCACTACAATATGGCTGTAGCGCACAAAACTTTCCTGCTCCCAATAGCTTAGCATACCAGTAAAGCTATAAAAATACCTGTATTCTTATTAAAGAAGCGAGTTTTGCCGTAATTTGTACGCTATGAAGTGGTTATTTTATCTATTAATTCTTGTAGTACCTTGTACACTTAATGCACAAATACAAAAAGCAAAATGGCCGCAAGATGCACACCGCATATATCAATGTGAACGTTACCTGGTTGAGCAAATAGCCAAAAGGCAAAATGGCTTGCTAGACACTTTTGCCCGCCAGGTACTGCCGCCAGGCATTAAAAATATCTATGTTGTGAAAACCGACTATATACACGATGTACCTGATACGCTAAACGGCTATCATCTTAAAATAATAGATGTAGATAGTGCAGGGAAATTTCTATACAAAGAGCTACATAATAAAAACTCGGTGCTGCTTTATATGACAGATGGTATCAACCTGTATGAACAATACACTGTGTGGATAATGCCGGTAACCATTGACAAGAGAGGCCGCAAATACTTTCGCAAATATGAGCTAACCCCTAACTGCAAGGTTACTTTTACATTCAATATCAATACAGGGCTATTTACGCTTTCTGAGGTAGAATACCTTTGAGGAAATAATATTAACCTGAGCAATCGATATCTTAAAAGTATTGATTGCTTCGTTTTGTAATTTTGGCATCCCTTTTATATAATATAAAATAATGGAATACGCTTTTCGCGAAATAGAGAAGAAATGGAAAAACTACTGGCAAGACCAGGGTACCTATATTGTAAACAATCATAGCGATAAGCCTAAATTTTATGTGCTGGATATGTTTCCTTATCCTAGTGGTGCGGGTCTGCATGTAGGACATCCTTTAGGCTATATAGGGTCGGATATATATGCTCGCTACAAAAGACTGAAGGGGTATAACGTGCTGCACCCAATGGGTTTCGATGCATTTGGTCTGCCGGCTGAACAGTATGCTGTAGAAACAGGCCAACACCCGGCTATTACTACCGAGAAAAATATTGCCCGATATCGCGAGCAACTGGATAACATAGGGTTTTGTTACGACTGGGACAGGGAAGTGCGCACAAGCGACCCTAAATATTATAAATGGACACAATGGATCTTTTTGCAATTATTCCATAGCTGGTATGACCATAAGCTGGATAAAGCACGCCCGATATCCGAACTGGTAACCATTTTCGATAAAGAAGGGAATAATAAGACACCATGCCCTGATGATGATAAATTCTGTTTCGACTCCCGCTCGTGGAAGAAAATGAACGAGAAGGAAAAGCGTGATACGCTGATGCGCTACCGCCTTGCATACCTGAACTATGCTGAAGTATGGTGGTGCGAAGCATTGGGTACTGTATTGGCCAATGATGAAGTGGTGAATGGTGTATCGGAACGCGGAGGACACCCTGTGGAAAAGAAAAGAATGCGCCAATGGTTTTTGCGCATAACTGAATATGCCGAACGGCTGCTGAAAAGCCTGGAAGGACTAGACTGGACAGAGGCTATGAAAGATATGCAGCGCAACTGGATAGGCAAAAGTAATGGCGCCGAAGTGCGTTTTGAACTGTTTGGCTTCCAGGAGAAACATATAACCGTATTCACTACACGGCCCGACACCATATTTGGTGTTGATTTTATGGTGGTTGCACCGGAACATGAAATTGTAGATGAAATAACTTGCGATGAACAAAGAGATGCCGTTAATGAATATAAGCAGTATGTAAAAAGCAGATCGGAACGCGAACGCATGAGCGAGGTAAAACAGGTTACGGGCTGCTTTACCGGGGCATACGCGGTACACCCATTCACCCATAAAAATATACCTGTATGGATATCGGAGTACGTACTGGCAGGCTATGGTACAGGAGCTATTATGGCTGTGCCCAGCGGCGACGAGCGCGACCATAATTTTGCTAAACATTTTGAAATACCCATTACCAATATTTTCGGTAATCTTTATAATGGTGAAAAAGCCTATAGCGAAAAAACAGGCAAGCTGGATAACAGCAGCTTCCTGAATGGGATGGAAATAAGGCAGGCGGTAGATGTTGCCATTCGCGCAATTGAAGATGCAGGTGTTGGCCAAACCCAAGTCAACTATAAAATGCGCGACGCTGGTTTCAGCCGCCAACGCTACTGGGGTGAGCCCTTCCCGATTATCTACATCAATGACACACCTTATGGTATAGATGAAAATGAGGTCCACGCCCATCCTTCTCTACAAAAGCTACCTGTTGAGCTACCTCTTGTAGAAGATTATAAAGCCGGGGCTGAAGGACAAGGGCCACTTGCAAACGTAACTGACTGGGTAAACACACATGCAGGTACACGCGAAACAAATACGATGCCCGGCTATGCAGGCAGTAGCTGGTATTTTCTGCGCTATATGGATCCGCACAACGAACAGGAGTTTGCCAGTAAACAGGCTGTTGACTATTGGCGCGAGGTGGATGTATATGTTGGCGGCACCGAGCATGCTGTTGGCCACCTGCTATACAGCCGTATGTGGACGAAAGTTTTGTTCGATCTTGGTTATATAAGCTTTGAAGAACCGTTTAAAAAATTGGTGAACCAAGGCATGATACAGGGCAGTTCCCGGTTCGTGTACAGGGTACATGGTACCAACCAATTTGTATCTAAAGGACTGAAAGATAAATACCAGACAAACCAACTTCATGTAGATGTAAGCATAGTAAACGGTACTGAACTGGATACTGAAGCGTTTAAACAATGGCGCCCGGAATATGCAGATGCTACATTTATACTGGAAGAAGATGGCAAATATATTTGCGGTGCAGAAGTTGAGAAGATGAGCAAAAGCAAATACAATGTAGTAAACCCCGATGACATAGTTGAAAAGTTTGGCGCTGATACTTTCCGGATGTATGAAATGTTTTTAGGACCGATAGAAGTAAGTAAACCATGGGATACTAAAGGCATTGAAGGTGTGCACCGCTTCCTGAAAAAGTTGTGGCGTTTGTACTTCGATGAGCAAAAAGGCTGGATAGTTACTGAAGATGCACCTGCTGAAGCTGAACTACGTGTAATACATAAAACGATAAAAAAAGTTGGCGAGGATATTGAACGCTTTTCATTCAATACAAGTATTAGCCAGTTTATGATATGCGTTAACGAGCTTGCAGCATTGAATTGCCATAAGCGAATAATACTGGAAGGCCTTGCTGTGATACTTGCACCATTTGCGCCACACCTGGCTGAAGAGCTATGGCACAACTTTGGGCATGAAAGCACAGTCTTGGATGCGCCATTCCCAATTTTCGAGGATAAATACCTGGCAGAAAACACAAAGAAATATCCTGTTGCAGTAAATGGTAAAACAAGAGTTGAACTCGAGTTTCCGTTGGATATTGAAGAGGCGGCTATTCATAAAGAAGTATTAGCCGATGCTACCATTGTAAAGTGGCTGGAAGGCAAAGAACCAAAAAAGATAATTTATGTAAAGGGGAAAATGATAAACGTGGTTGTATAACAAATCGTTTTCACGGCGTTAACAAGCAATAAACACAAGATTTTTAATCCCTTACATAATTTTGCTTTATACAAAAGTCTTCGCATGAGAAAAATATTATTTGTATCCGCTGTTGTTGTTACAATGTCTTCTTGCAAAAAAAGCTACAACTGTACATGCGATACCGTACAAACAGACGGAGCTAGCACTAAATTCACATACGAGCTTAAAAAGCAAAGCTATGAAGATGCAAACGATTTCTGCGAGCGGTATGAAGATGATCTGAATGCAATGAAAGATGGCACCACAGGCTGTCATTTGTAGTTTATTTTATAAAGCAAATGATTTATAAAAAGCGAGGCCCTGTGTCTCGCTTTTTATCATAACACACGTACTTTAACAGTTAAAGCCGTTCGCATTAATAATTGTTAAGTAATTTCCACTTGGGTATGACGGCAAATCCTTCAAAAAAATACTCCAAATCGATATCTGGCAAACTAATCGTAGCAGTTTTGCTGGGCGGTATTGCCGTGCTCACATCATGGATTATTACACGTACCACTTTCGATAAGGTATTAGATACCGTGAACAGGATATCGAAACCAAATGAAAAACTAAAGCTGGTAAATAATGTGTTTAAGGATGTAATAAGGCTTGACCAGCTGCAACGCGAACAATCCCTAAATAACAGTGTAAAGCCATACAATCCATATATAGATGAATCGAAACAATTGCAATTGCGGCTTGACACCCTGCGCGCATTAAGCGAGAATAATGCAATGCAGGTTGGTAGAATCGATTCGATGAAGGCAATACTTACAGAACGGGATAAACTTTTCCTAAACTATCTGCAACTACGGGCTAACCTTGTAAAGAACGATACGCTTACACAACAAATAAGATCGCTTTCGCGTATCATTACCAACGCATCAGCCAATACTGACAGCAGCGTAGTAACCACAGAGAAAAAAATCACCACCACTACCCTGCAACCCATTGATTCGGCAGAGAATGGAAGCGCTAAAGGTAGCTTTTGGTACAGGTTGCTGGGACGTAAGAAAGAACGTGATGCCGCTAAAATGCAAAAACTAATAGTAGAAGAGCTGAACATAAAAATTGACACGCTTGCTCTTGCTAAAGAAGACAGTTTAATGCAACGCCTAAGTGAAACAATTACCAATGTAGAAGTTGAGCGTACAGGAACAAGAAATATGCTGGTAAATAAGCAAATGGAAATGATACGTGCAGGTAATGTATTGGTAAGTCAGCTATTCAGCATATTGCAGGATATTGAGGCAGAAGAATTGCATAATTCAGAAATGGATAGCCGTGCGGCAACTAATCTTGCCAACAACAATATAAGCCGTATAAACCTGGTGCTCGTCATATTTATAGTAGGATCAGGGCTGCTGATATTTCTTATTTTCACAGATATAGCTCGCAGCAATGAGTACCGCCGCCAGCTTATTGCCGCCAAGGAAGAAGCCGAGCAACTAACACAGGTTAAGCAGCGCTTTTTATCGAATATGAGCCATGAATTGCGTACACCTTTGCAAACCATAATAGGCTTTGCAGAGCAAATGAAAGGTAATACCAACATAAAACAAGATGAGGTCAATATCATCTACCAATCATCAAAGCATTTATTGCAAACGGTAAACGAAGTACTTGATTACAGCAGGATAACATCGGGCAAATTCACTTTTGTGCATACAGCTTTCAACCTATATCAAATACTTAATGAAGTAACAGAAGCAATAAAGATAGAAGCAACACGAAAAGGTTTGCTATTTGACACTGATATAAATATTGCAAACCAGAGTGAATATATAGGAGACCCTTTTCGTATAAAACAAATATTATACAACCTGCTGGGCAACGCAATAAAGTTTACAGGTTCGGGCAGTGTTTCTATAGCAGTACATGAGAGAGAAGTGCAGGGAAGTAATACATTTACCTTCAAGATAAGTGATACAGGTATTGGAATACCTGAAGCTGACATAGAAAGAATCTTTAACCAATTTGAGCAATCTTCAGCACAACAAAATAATCTTATAGACGGCACCGGTTTAGGATTGGCGATAGTAAAGGAATTGGCAGAAGGAATGCATGGCAGCATATCTGTTGACAGCACAGAAGGCAGCGGTTCCATTTTTACTGTTGTATTGCCACTAAAAAAAGCCAGGGAAACAAGCGATAAGCAGAAACAGGCAGCAGAAACAAGCAAACAATTTAATTTTCCAGGCGAAGTATGGGTTGTAGATGATGACCCTTACATCCTGCAGCTTTGTAAGGCCATTTTCGAAAAATACAAAGTGCGGCATATTAGTTTTCCTGATCCGCAGGCTCTGTTAAACTACGAATATACCACACCGCCAACCCTGGTATTTACCGATATACGAATGCCCGGCATAACCGGCATTGAGCTATGCAGAGAATTAAAAGAAAGGGATAGTATGCATACTGCTAAGATAATTGCACTTACAGCGCAAGCATTGCCTTCGGAAGACCAGCAACAGGCAAACGATTGCTTTGATGATATACTGATGAAACCATTCCTGGAAGAACACTTGCTACAAATATTGGATGAATATAGGGTTGTACCAAAAAAATCCGACGCAGAAAAACAACCAGAACAACAAGACTATAATGCCTTTAGTAGTTTGATAAAAATGACAGACGGCGAACCAGAATTGCTGAATACAATTATTTCAACATTTATTAACGAAACCACCAGCGATAGTACGCAGCTTATTAATGCAATAACAAATAACGATGTTAATAACACCCGTCATTACCTTCACAAACTGGCGGGCCGTTGCGGCCAAACGGGAGCTAATGATATATCGCAAAAAGCACGTCGCCTGGAAATAGAGGTATCGAATGCAATGTCTTTGCAGAAAGACACAACAAAGAATATACTTAGTTTACTTTCTGATATCGATCAATTGATTACTGAAGCACAGAACGTACAAAAACAAGTATCCACAAAGTGATATTGCCCCCACAAACTGTTGAAAAATGCAACAGTTTTTTTGCGCCTCCAAGATTGGATTATATATAACAAACTGTTTGTCAATGTCTCAATATCAATAGCTTGTTCTGGCATAGAGTTGGAAACTACCCTAGCGTAAACAATTCAAAAAAACACAAATCAGGATTTATGAGAAAGATGATTTTGCCGGTATTTGCTCTTGCCATGTTTGCTACTACAGCTTTCGCAACAGTAAATACGAACAACTATAGTGAAACTATTACAACAGCAACCGAAGATAAAAAAGAGCAAATTAATGCAGAAGCATTGCCATCTACAGTTAAAGCTACTTTGGCCAAAGACGACTATAAAGAATGGCAAGTTATATCTGCATGGCACATAACAGGTGCTTCAGAATATTATGTTGTAGAGCTTAAAAAAGGTGAAGAAGCAACATCTAAGAAGTTTGACAAGGACGGCAAATTAATGAGCTAGTCTGATAGTGGAACACAATGAGGGATAAAAACAGGGAATTTGGTTTTCACCATATTCCCTTTATTTTTTTTGTTAAATAGCTGAGCCGTATTTTGCCAAATAGGGCCGCTTGCGTTAGATTGCAGTATGGCGTCGATCCTCATAATTGAAGATGATATTACCTTTTCCAGGCTTGTTGAAAGCTATCTAAAAAAGAACGGGCACGCCCCATCGTGCGTACACGATATAAAAAATGCTCTAAATGAATTAAAGCAAAAGGAATTCGACCTCTTATTACTTGACTACAGGCTGCCGGATGGCACCGGTATGGATGTATTAAAATACAAGCATGAGCAGCAGCTTACAACTCCTGTAGTCATCATGACCAGTTTTCATGATATACGCACTACAGTAAAAGCAATACGCTCTGGTGCTTATGATTATATAACCAAACCGGTGAACCCTGAAGAGCTACTAATGGTCATAGACCAGGCGATGCATAAAAATGAGGATGTGGCAATGCCCTCAACTCTTCAGAAAGCCGTAGACTTTGTTGAAGGAGACAGTGAGGTGTCCCGTCAACTTCATCAGCATATACAACTGGTTGCCCCCACCGATATTTCAGTTATTATACAAGGCGAAAGCGGTACAGGTAAAGAGCAAGTAGCACGCACTATACACAGGCTTAGCAAAAGAGCTAATGCAAATTTTGTTGCAATAGATTGTGGCGCATTATCGAACGACCTGGCAGGTAGCGAACTATTCGGACACGTAAAGGGCGCTTTCACAGGCGCACTTCAGGATAAAAAAGGACAATTTGAACTGGCAAACGGAGGCACACTATTTCTTGATGAAGTTGGCAACCTTAGCTACGAGATCCAGGTAAAACTACTACGCGCACTTCAGGAGCGAGAGGTACAGCCGTTAGGTAGTGGTAAGAACATAAAAGTGAATGTGCGTATTATTACCGCCACTAATGATGACCTTGTAACATCGGTAAAAAACGGCAATTTTCGTGAAGACCTTTACCATCGTCTCAATGAATTTAAAATATTGCTTCCGTCATTGCAGCAACGTAAAGAAGATCTGCATTTGTTTATTGATCATTTTATAGCACAGGCCAATAAGGAACTGAATAAGAAAGTAAAAAAACTGTCGCCGGAGGTAAAAGAAATAATATATAAATACGACTGGCCGGGCAACCTCCGCGAATTAAAAAACATAATAAAAAGAGCTGTTCTACTTACTCATGGCGACGAGATCAGCATGCCAGCTTTGCCTCAGGAAATGATGCTGGCAATAGAAATAATTCAGAATAACGACCCTCATGACCTGAAAGCTATACAGGCCGATAATGAAAAAGATATGATACTGAAAACGTTGCAGGAAGTAAAGTATAACAAAACGAAAGCGGCCAAACTGCTTAATATAGACCGTAAAACATTATATTACAAAATGGCCAAATACAATATCGACGCCTGATTTATTAATAGTTCCCTAAAAGCATATTACCTTAACTTTGCGGCGCAAGAACACATACACAATGCAACGTAAAAAAATTACCATCATCCTGCTTTCATTTTTCATAATACTGGCAGCAGTATTCATGACTTATTTTTATAACGTAACTAAAGTAGCCCCAAAACAATTTGCAGTATTAGGTTTTCCCGGCCATAAGGTCACTTCTTTTTCCTTTACTAACCAGGACGGACAAACAGTAACCCAGGAAGATGTAAAGGGCAAGGTATATGTTGTAGAATATTTCTTTACCACCTGCAAAGGTATATGCCCTAAGATGAATGAGAACATGGTAAAAGTTTACCAGGCTTACAGAGGAATAGAAGACTTCAAAATATTATCGCATACTGTTGACCCAAAAAAAGATACAGTGCAGGCCATGAAAGAATATAGCATGCGTTTTGATGCCGACCCTAAGCAATGGATGTTTTTAACAGGCGACAAAAAAGAACTATACGATATGGCGCGCTACAGCTACCTGGTAACTGCCGTTGATGATACCGCATCTACAGATATTGAAAGTGACTTTATACATACTGATAAGTTTGTACTTGTTGACAGAATAGGACAAATAAGAGGACAGTATGAAGGCACCGATACAACTTCTGTAAACCAACTAATAAGTGATATTAAAGATCTGATGAAGGAAGATACCGCTAAATAGCATGCACTCTTAGATATGCATTGTCCACCCTAAGAGTAACCAACCTACCACTATAAGTGGTGCAGGTATCCGGGTAAAATAAAGCAAGGAAAATGTTATGGCTATCACTACAAGGTTACTGTAGCCAAATGGCATAGACTGGAATAGAACGATCCCCGACGCCCAAATAATCCCTACAATCGCTGCATTAATACCTTCCAGCGACCGGTATATTATTACATGCTGCCGCAGATTTTGATAAATAGGGAATAAGAAAAACAGTAGTAATGTGCTGGGTAGAAAAACAGCTACAGTAGCCACGATACAACCTATCATTTGCCATACAGGTCCATAGGGGCTCATTACCATACCACCTACATAAGAGCATATAGAAAATACCGGTCCGGGCATAGCCTGCACCAGTCCGTAACCCGTAAGCAGTTCCTCGCCTGTTACTAAGGGCGGCAATCCCAAATTAATTGGCCTTCCTGCAAACTGGAACAGCATCATGGGCATCAAAGCCTGCCCACCGCCAAAAACTATGGATCCGAAACGGTAAAAGTTTTCGAAAAGGTTATAAATGCGCCTGTTGGGCCACTCGTTAACCCTTGCCATTTCACTAACAACACCCGCCGCAATAAACAATAGAAAAAATAACCAGAGATTAACCCATTTAATGGGCTTAGGCTTTTCAGTAACGTCGGGTATACGCTTGTTACTGAAATTACTTACTACACCTGCGCCCAAAAGAATGATTGGAAATATCCATGGCGTAGGTATAAAAACCGTGAGTGCTATACTTGCTATCATTATCCCTGCTGTAGCTATATGCTTTATGCTACTTTTCATCATCCTGGTGGCTGCAAAGCAAATAAACCCTACTGACATGGGCTGTATATACGCAAACAGGCCTGCTCTTATTTCTTTCCTGATACCAATATCATTGAAATAGTATATTAGAAATGAAAACATCCCCATTAAAAAGGCAGCAGGCAAAACCCAAAGAAATAATGCGAATATAGCAAGTGGTATTCCTCCCCTCTTCATTGCTATCAGCATCACGGTTTGCGTAGAAGAAGGGCCCGGCAGCATTTGGCAGAATGCATTATACTCCAGCAACTCTTCTTCAGTTATATAATGTCTCTTCTGGGCAAAAGTGCGTACCATCATACCTATATGTCCTTGTGGCCCGCCAAAAGCGGTGAAGGCATACAGCAGCACAGATTTTAAAAATGGAACATGCCGAAGAAACATAAGTAAGGCCAAATGGTGGGTGAAAATTAGTCACAAAAACGATAATTACATAAAACTGGCTTTTAAACGTAGGTTTTGTATCTTGCAGCGCAAATCAGCCAACTATGCATTTTTTACTTAACGCATTTTACGAAGCCGGGAATAAGATAGGCCCAATTTTGGGATGGGTATTTTTTTTACTTATGGCTATCGAACTTATTTATGTAATGGCCAAATACCTGGGCTCTAAAAAATAATTTGCTGCAATGGCCAAAGACAAAGGCAATATTGCAGACATTAGAAAGGATTATCAGCTTGCTAACCTTGATGAAAGAGTAGCCGGTGATGATCCTTTATTATTTTTTAAAAAATGGTTCGGCGAGGCAGTAACGGCGCGGGCGGAAGAAGTAAATGCCATGACGCTTGCTACTGTTAGCAACAACAAACCACACGCCCGTATTGTTTTACTGAAAGGGCTTGAGGGTGGTGGTTTTACTTTTTTCACAAATTACGATAGCAATAAAGGGAAGGACATTGACACTAACCCGCATGTTGCTGCAGTTTTTTTCTGGAAAGAACTGGAAAGGCAAGTACGTATTGAAGGAGTGGTACAGAAAGTACATACTGCGGAAAGCGATAAATATTTTCATTCAAGACCAGAAGGTAGCCAACTTGGTGCATGGGCATCACCACAAAGCCAAGTTATTGCGGATCGGGACGTTTTGGACAGAAACTATGCTAATTATACAAAGGAATTTGGCGATAGCATTCCGCGCCCGCCACATTGGGGCGGCTACGTAATTATTCCCGACAGCATTGAATTTTGGCAAGGCAGACCAAGCCGTATGCACGATCGCATCTTATTTACATTACACGATGGTAAATGGAGAAAAAGCAGATTAGCGCCATAATATCACCTCCGCACCTGCACCTTTTTTCTAAAAAAACTACGACTGAATTTTATGGATGTACGCTTGCGTAAATGGCGGTACATAAAAATAATGATGGCAATGGTTAGCATGTTCAACTTTAAAAATCAACAACACAAATTTCTCAACACACGTTACTGAACAGCAACATTAATCATCAATTAGTAAGTGTTCATTCCGGTTGTATTAAAGATAGGAAAAACATAACAGGGCTGCGTAGTGATTACGATCAGCCCTGTTAAAGTATTGTTGTATAATATCCTGCTTAGTTAGCGACTGGCGTCAGCTTTTTAAAAAAGTCCACCGTTATCTTTAGCCCATCTAAAAATCGTTGTGTAGGTTGATACCCTAACAAGTTCTCGGCTTTAGATATGTTCGCTAATGAATCATGTATATCACCTGCACGAGGTTCGCGGTAGGTAGGTTCGTGTGGTAAACCCAACTGTTCGCGTATAGCATTGTACAGAAAATTTACTGAGAAGTTTTCACCTACTGCTACATTGTACGCCTGGCCAAATGCTTGCTCATTCTCTGCCAACATACCACGTACATTTGCCTGAACCGCATTTAAAACGAAAGTAAAATCACGCGTTTGCTCTCCATCGCCATTTATGTAAACAGGTTTACTATTTAGTATTCCATCAACAAATAATGGTATTACTGCAGCATACGGCCCATGAGGATCTTGCCTTGGGCCAAACACATTGAAATACCTCAACCCAATAACATTGAAATTATACAGCTTAGCAAACACGTTAGCGTATAGTTCGTTGGTCATTTTTGTAACTGCATACGGTGATAACAAATTGCCGGTGCGCTCTTCACGCTTAGGCAGGTTGGGTTCATCGCCATAAACAGAAGATGAAGACGCATAGACAAATGCCTTAACTCCTGCATCCTTTGCCGCAGTTATCATATTTACAAAACCACCTACGTTCACATCATTACTGGTTATCGGATCGGATACCGAACGCGGAACTGAACCTAATGCGGCCTGGTGGGTTACATAATCAGCTCCCGCACATGCCTTACGGCAAGTTTCAGCATCGCGTATATCACCTTCAATGAATTCAAAATTATCCATACCCATGAATGGCTCCAGGTTGCGTTTAAAACCTGTTGACAGGTTATCGAGTACCCTAACTTTGCCTGCACCATTTTTCAGCAAATATTCGGTGATATGCGAACCAATAAAGCCAGCCCCACCTGTTACCAGGAACGTGAACTTGCTGATATCTTTTGTATGAAACTGCATTAATTCCTATTTAGGTAATAATTCTATAAATAGATATAACACTAAATAGCCGCCTGATAGGCGGCTAATAATGACTAAGCTTTTTTCTCAGTTTTAGCGGTTGTTTTCTTTGCAACTTTTGCAGGACGGCTTTTGCCGAAACTGCCCATTGATATTTTGCCGCGTTTTGTGCGTTTATCGCCTCTGCCCATAAAAAATCGATTTTAGACTGCGAAAGTACAAAAAAAGCAGGGAGTATTACTCCCTGCTTTCAAAGTTTGTTAGCGCAAAATTATTTTTTGCCGCTGCTGATCTTTGTAGAAAATTCTTTACCTGCTTTGAACTTAGGCACTTTACGAGCTTTGATCTTGATTACTTCACCTGTTTGCGGGTTGCGGCCATTGCGTGCTGCACGCTCAGAAACAGAGAAAGTACCGAAGCCTACCAGAGTAACGCGATCGCCTTTCTTCAAAGATGCTACTACTGCGTTAGTGAAAGAATCTACAGCTTCGTTAGCTTGTGTTTTAGTAATGCCTGAATCTTTGGCAATCATGTCGATCAATTCAGCTTTGTTCATAGCTTGTGTTGTGTTTTTAGTGAAAATAATTTTTAAAGAGGATAAGCAAATATACTCAGCTTTACTGCACCACCAAATATTCCTAAAAAATTTTAATCTTTTAAAAGCCTTGCCAGTAGCCACTTTTCACAGTTTATGCACATTTTATACAGCTTCGAAGCAATCTACGCAGACTCCAAACCCTTAACTGGTAAGCAATTAGTCATATTGGCAAGAAAATTGCTATGACGAAACCCATGAGAATTAAGGGTTTCAGCTCATTAAAATTCAATCACCGTATTCTACTTCCATAACGGTACGGAAAGCAATGAACTTGTTGCCAAAACGGGCAAAACCTTTTTCGCGCATTGTATTTGCATGTTTGTCGATATAAGTATTATACTCACCAATACTATTGCAGAAATATTGTGCTACGTAGGTAACACCTTCTAGTTCATCCTGTTCTAGCAGCCTGCACAACCTGCGGCCTGTGAATAAACCGGTATCCATTAGTTCAGGCATATGCTCCTGCCTCATCCATTGTACCCATTCTTCTGCTATTGAATTATCGAGTTTTAGAGTCACATTATAAACAATCATCATTAATTAATTTTGAACTTTAGTAGTATAGGATTACCATTTTGTTTCAATAGTATCCATTATTGTAAGATAACTAACATACCTGTCTTGCGATATGGTGCCGTCATTTACTGCATCTTTAACCGCACATCCGGGTTCGTTACGATGCAAACAGTTATTGAATTTACAATTATTCATTACTGCACGCATTTCAGGGAAATATTGCGACAGCTCTTCTTTTTCGAAATCAATCAATCCAAACTCCTTAACGCCTGGTGTATCAATTATTTTACCACCCTGGGGCAAATCAAACATTTCGGCAAAGGTTGTGGTATGTTGCCCCTTACCACTCCAATCCGACACCTCCTGCGTGCGTAGTTGCGCATTAGGTAGCAACTGATTGATAAGGGTACTTTTACCCACACCGGAATGCCCGCTAAATAGCACAGTATTACCTTTAAGACGTTCTTCTAATGCCCTGATAGTTTCATGCTCCAGCGCAATGATGGGATACACTTCATATCCCGCATGCTCATATATATCTTTCCAGTGCGCGAGTATCTGCTGATGCTTAGGTTTCAGCCTGTCTAATTTATTAATAACAATAATAGCAGGTATATGATAAGCTTCTGCAGTAATTAGATACCGATCTATAAAACCCAGTGATGTTCGCGGATCTGCTATGGTTGCAATAATAAGCGCCGCATCGAGGTTCGCAGCTATAATATGTTTTTGATTTCTATTGTGTGGCGATACACGTACTATATAATTATTGCGCTGCATCACCTCTTTAATAGTGCCCGTACTTACTTCTTCATCTTCTATTTCAAATATCACTATATCGCCCACAGCCACAGGGTTTGTTGATGAAATGTCCCCATCAATTTTCATTTTCCCTTTTATACGTGCATTCCAGAATTTACCTGCTTCATCGCATACGCTATACCAGCTCCCGGTCGATTTATAAACTACCCCTTTCAGCTCGTTTATTTCTTCATGTTTATTCATAACGCAATGCTACTATAGGATCGAGACGTGACGCTTTTATAGCAGGATAAATACCCGATATAATACCAACTACTGCGCAAAGGGACACACCAACACCAATCCACGCCCAGGGGACTATAAAGCCGGTATGGAATATCAAACCAAAAATATTACCTACAAGCATGCCAAGTATTACTCCCAGCAAACCTCCAATAAGGCTGATAAGGATAGATTCGGACAAGAACTGCTGTTGTATGGTAGATGAGCGGGCCCCCAGTGCTTTACTTACACCTATTTCGCGTGTACGTTCAGCAACAGATACAAGCATGATATTCATTAACCCTATTACTGAACCTAGAAGTGTTACTATACCTATAATAAGTGCCGCCCATCGTATATACTTAATACTCTCTAACAACGAGTTGGCAAGGCTATCGTTTTGATTGATAGAAAAATCGCTTGCAGCGCCAATAGGCACTTTGCGTATTGTGCGGAATAAGCCTTCCGCCTCTTCTGCAGCTACCCCCTTACTGTCAATATTTTTTACCATAACGTTGATAACAAAACGCCCCTCGGCACCGTATGTAGCACGCGCATTCACCAAGGGTACCCAAATGGTATTATCGGTATTCATCATCATGCTGCCGCCTTTCGATTCCGCAACACCTATCACATTGTAGCGCATATTACCAACTGTTACAGCCTTACCAACAGCATTTTTATATTTTGTTTTAAAGAGCTTCTTGGCAACTGCATTTCCAAGTATGCATACGTAGCTGCCAAATTGTTGCTCGTAGGGCGAAAAATTCCTCCCCGCATCCAGTTTGGTATCGGATATTGTAAGATAAGCATCATCAACCCCCATGGTTGATATATTAGGGTTGGTTTTTTCAGAACCAAACTTTACTGTTGCAATACTGGTGCCTGCCATAGACAAGCCAACTAATGATGGGAACTTGAAACGCTCCTTAAAGGCTTTAGCCTCATCGTACTTTATTGTCCTTGCCTCGCTTACACTGGTAGCCATACCTCTTCTATTCTTTTTTTTAATAACCTCGTTAGTTATCTGGAAAGAGTTGGCGCCCATACTGCTAAAGTTGGTATAGATGCTTGCTTTCATTACCTCAATAGCCGTTAGTATACCTACAAGTGCCATAATACCCAGTCCTATTATGGATATAGTTAAAACCGAACGCAGGCGGTTGTTGCGTATAGCCCTGAATGCCAGGCTAAGATTGAACAGCAATTGCATAATGACAGCACCAAAGGTAGCAAAAACAAAAAACCGTATAGCGAATACTATACGGTCTTGAAAAATATATCTGGTTAAAACCTATCCTTGTAATGCCGCTGCACCACTTACTATCTCACTAAGCTCGGTAGTAATAGCTGCCTGGCGTGCACGGTTGTAGCTTATCTTCAGGCTGCGCAGCAATTCGTTTGCATTTTCGCTGGCCTTATCCATAGCCGTCATACGTGCACCATGTTCTGAAGCATTTGCATCCAATACTGCTTTAAATACTTGTGTATTCAATATTTTCGGCATCAATTCGCGTATCAGGATCTCTTTCGATGGCTCGAAGATAAAATCAACGTTTTTAGCGCCTTCTACTTTTTCTACTCTTGGTATTGGCAGGTATGGCTCGCTAACAAATACTTGCGTAGCAGCATTCCTAAATTGGCTATAAACGATCTCTACCCTGTCAAATTCTTTGTTCAGGAAAGCTTGTTGTGCGTATTGTGCAGCTGCACGTACGCTATCGAAGCTAAGATCAGAGAATATTGTCCAGAAGTTATCTACTACTTTATAGCCATAGCGTGAAAAGTATTCATAACCCTTTTTCCCTATCGGGAGTATGGTAACATTGCCTTTCGCAAACTGGCTGCTGTAGCTTTCAGTTATAGTCTGGCGGGTACGTTTAATAACGTTTGCATTATACGCTCCGCAAAGGCCGCGATCGCTGGTAACAGGTATCAACAATATCTTTTCAGGGGTACGCTCGTCAGCCAGTGGAAGTTCCATATCGCCTGAACTGCTGCTTACTATATTGCTCAGCATTTCTTGCAGTTTTTGAGCGTATGGGCGCATTTGCAGAATAGCATCTTGTGCACGGCGCAATTTTGCTGCGCTCACCATCTTCATCGCCTTTGTAATTTGCTGCGTAGAGGTTACCGATTTGATACGGTTACGAACTTCTTTAAGCTGTCCTGACATATTATTATTTAAAACCGTTTATTATATCGGGTGCAAAAGTACGAACAACTATGTTAAAAGACAAAAGTGAATAACATTTGTATACCAGTGTGTTAATAACTTTTACTTAGGTGAAATACTACATAACAGACACTTAAGGCTAGGGATTATATTTTTTGACAAAAACTAATGAACTTGCAGGTGTAAGACCTCCGTTCCTTTATGCTACATAAGACCAAGATCATTGCCACAGTTGGCCCTGCCTGTAATACATATGAAAAACTTTTAGAACTGGTACAAGCCGGTGTTAATGTATTTCGCCTCAATTTTTCGCACGGCACCCATGACGAACATCTTAAAGTAATTGACCATATACACCGTATTAATGTCGATTTCCCGCTTAATGTGGCGATCCTGGCCGATTTGCAAGGCCCTAAACTGCGTGTTGGCGAGATAGAGAATGACATTCTTGACCTGAAAAAAGGCGATTCATTCTATTTCACCAATGAAAAGCGCGTGGGCAACCTGGATGGCGTATATATCTCCTACCCTGCTTTTTATAAGGACGTAAAAATTGGCGAGAAGATATTGCTGGATGATGGCAAAATAGAAGTGATGGTTACCGAAATAACCCATGACAGGCGTGTAAAAGTACAGGTGCTCAATTCAGGCTTCTTGCTTCCTAAAAAAGGCGTTAACCTGCCCGATACCAAAATATCATTACCATCATTATCAGAAAAAGATCTGAATGACCTCGATTTTATTGTTAGCCAAGGTATCGATTGGATAGCTTTATCGTTTGTGCGCAGGGCTGAAGATATTCTTGAATTGAAGAATATTTTGAAAGGAAAAGAAAGCCGCGCCAAGATCATTGCCAAAATAGAAAAACCGGAAGCACTGGAGCACCTGCGCGATATTATACTTGCTTCTGATGCTGTAATGGTAGCCCGTGGCGACTTGGGTGTAGAATTGCCCCTGCAGCAAATACCCATGATACAAAAGAATATTATCCGCAAATGCATACACAGGGCAAAACCTGTTATCATTGCCACGCAGATGATGGAAAGTATGATAGACCGTACCCGCCCCAACCGTAGTGAAATAACGGATGTAGCAAATGCTGTACTGGAAGGTGCCGATGCTGTAATGCTGAGCGGCGAAACAGCCATGGGCCAATACCCTGAGCTTGTGATAAAAACGATGGTAAGCATCATAGAAGAAGTTGAGAAAGAAGAGATGGTTTATAACCGGAACCTAGTACCACAGCCACATTCCCCTTCTTTTCTGAGCGATGCACTTTGCTATAATGCGTGTGAAATATCTAAAGACATAAAAGCAAATGCGCTTATTGGTATGACGCAATCCGGCTATACAGGTTTTATGCTATCCAGCTTCCGTCCACGCTCGCCATTATTCATATTTACCAAAACACAAACCTTGGTAAACCAGCTAAGCCTTAGCTGGGGGGTGCAGGCTTTCTATTACGATAAAGAAGAAAGTATGGACGATATTATTGCCGACCAGATAAGCTTCCTGAAAGAAAAGGAGCTGCTTATGACAGGCGATATAGTAGTGAATACCGGCAGTACACCTGTGCAGGAACACCTGCCAACAAATATGTTAAAAATCAGTAGCGTTATATAGTTGCCGCTATCTAAAATAAGTAATGGAATGCTTTTTGTTTGATAAAGAACATGAAGCATTCCATTTTGTATATAGTTTGTTTGCTGTGCTGCTTGTCTTCCTACAGCCAGCAATACAGGTTAGCATACGGCGATAATTCATTGCCAGAACTATATGACAAGGTGGATGTTTTTGTACAGCAGCAAAAAGGCAATGGCTATACTACCCTATCTTCAGGTAAGTATAGATTAACAACCAACGAAGGGGAATACAGGAATGGCACCTTTACAATAAACCGCGATAAACTGCAACAGAATAAAGGCTTTGTCAATTTCACCCTAACCATACAGGGACAAGCAATACCATTGCAATTACAATTGCCTGTTTTGAAAAGTATCAGGTACAATTTATATACAGATAGTATTAAGCCTGTACTCAACTATTATGTAAACGTAGAAGGTGAATTCAGTAGTGGGCGCATACTTCCATTAGATAGCAGTATAGTAACTCTCACTGCAAATCAGGGTAGCATAAAAGGCATGGAATGGGTATTACCTGCCAAACGAAATTTTGAAAGTGTAACCTTTACAGCTATTGTTAAAAGCAACCCTGCACTAAAGACCAGCAAAACAGTTTATCTGAAAAAATACCGCGATCCGCGCGATACGCCGGACTACAAAGATGCAACTGAAGAAGAAGTGATACATGGTAAAAGGCGCAGGTAAAACCATTAAAGCAGTATCAACGTTTATATAAGCAACTCCAAGGCTATGAAACATCTTTTACTTGTCTTATTATCTTTCATTACAATTGAAGGCAGTGCCCAGAATATCCAAGCATCGTTTGAAGGCTTAAACTCCAAACGCATTAAGACCGATCATGATGGTATGATGGTGTTGGGCACTTGGGGTGCAGCCAATGTAGTTGCGGGTGTTACCGGGCTTATCGTTGCAGATGGACTGGAAGCAAAGTCGTTCCATACTATGAATGCTATATGGGGTGCTGTAAACCTAAGCATCGCAGGCCTTAGCTATGCAGGTGCAAAAAAGGACATGAGTAAAACAATTGACTGCGATCAGATGCTACACCATTATGAAGCCACCAAAAGGCTTTATTTACTGAATGCCGGCCTCGATGTGCTGTACATTGGTACAGGAATTACACTTAATGCTTACGCTGATGAATTTAATAACCCCGAACGTTGGCATGGCTATGGCAAGTCAATTGCAGTACAAGGGATCGCACTTTTTATATTTGATGCTACTATGTTCAGTATGCATCAAAAACAAGACAAAAACTGGTACAAACTATTGCAGGGAGTATGCTTTACAGTCAATGGTATTGGTTACCATTACAATTTCTAAGATGCCAATATCAAATTGTCTATAAGCCTTATGTCACCTATTTTGGCTGCGATTAATGCGATTGTTTTACGTTGGGCATCATAGTTCTCCATCTCTTCAAGTGTATCAGCATCGGCTAGCGTAATATAATCAGGTTCAAACCCTTTAGCCTTTAGCAAATCTGTACATTCTTTTTTCACTATTGCGAAGTTACCGTCGGTCTGTTTAGCTTGTATGGATACCAGGCATTGATATAACAGGCCAGCCAGTGCGCGTTGCGGCTCCGTTAGCCTGCGGTTGCGTGAGCTCATGGCTAGCCCGTCAGCTTCGCGTACCGTGGGGCAGATCTCCAATTCAGCCTTGTGAACACCATCTTGCTCCATTAACTTTTTTATTACCATGCATTGCTGGTAATCTTTTTGCCCCAGGTAAAGTACATTCGGCTTAATTATATTCAGCAAACTGGCTACTATCTGCCCTACCCCTTTAAAATGTCCCGGCCGATGACGCCCTTCAAGAATAGTATCAAGATATCCAAAGTCGAATGTGGCTAATTTGTCTGGCCCCCCCGGGTACATTTCTTCCACAGAAGGCAAAAAAAGTACGTCGCACCCGGCTTCCGTAAGCAGCATTACATCTTTATCAATAGATACCGGATATTTCTTAAAGTCCTCAGGGTCATTAAATTGTGTAGGATTTATAAATATACTGGCTATTGTAAGGTTTCCCGCAGCTTTAGCTGTATTTATCAACGTTATATGGCCTTTATGTAAGGCCCCCATAGTTGGCACAAAGCCTGTTACAGCTTTATTATTCGCGGTTTTCTCAACTAAATAATCTTGCAGATCCGCAATTTTCTTAAAAATGACCATTGGGCTATTTTAGAAGCGATACGCAAAGTAAAAGTTTGGAATTTAATATTTTCGTAATTTTGCAGACAATTTTCAGAAAGTTTTATTTTTTTCTGTTTTTAATCCAAAAACAACCGCATGTCTGCAGACAAAAAACGTGTACTGATAGTAGCCAACGAGCTTTCTCCTTATATCGAATTTACCGATTTCGCCCAGATACTGAATAAACTGGCAGTTAAAACTTTTGATGCAGGGCTGGAAGTTCGTGTTATTATGCCTCGCTTTGGTGTTATTAATGAACGTCGTCACCGCCTGCACGAAGTTGTACGTCTTTCCGGTATCAATGTTATTATCGATAAAGACGACTATCCCTTGATAATAAAGGTAGCCTCTCTACCAAACGCTCGCTTACAGGTGTACTTCATGGATAATGATGACTACTTTAAACGTAAAACTGTTTTTCGCGACGAGCAGGGTAAGTTTTATGAAGACAACCCCGAACGCATGATATTTTTCTGTAAAAGTGCGCTGGAAACGGTGAAAAAATTTGGATGGCCGCCAGATGTGATTCATTGCCATGGCTGGCTGACCTCTCTGATACCTATGTACCTGAAAACTGCCTATAAAAAAGAACCGGTTTTTAATTACTCAAAGGTTATCTATACTGCACAACCCGATGAATTTACTGAAAAAATGAACCCAGGGTTTGTGAAAAAAGCTTTAATCAGCAATGAAATAAAGGAAAAAGATCTTGACCTGTATAAAGAAGGAACAAATACTGCCCTTACGCTAGGCGCAGCAAAATATGCCGATGTAGTAATACAAGGCGCAGCTGACCTTGATAAGAAAATAGTGGATGAAATAAAGCCAAGCAGGTATAAAAAAGTTGTAAAATATGATGAAGGCTGGAAAGAAGATATAACTCCATTGCTTGACCTATATAAAAGCTTAACAGAGTCTTAGAATATCTTTTATCACTTTCGCTGAAAATACCCGACAATTGAAACAACTCGTTAGCTTCTGCGCAGCTGTAATACTATCAGTTAGCATATTTTCTATTACAGGCTGTAAGGAAGATACCATTATAAAAGACAATCTGGGCCAATTGGGTGTAGAGGTAGTACCCGATACTATTACTATACTTTCCAAAACCATAATTGATGATAGTCTTGTTACAAGCCTTACCACTATAGGTAGTGCTACACTGCGCATTATACATGGAACTGGCGTTGTTGACGATCCATTCTTTGGCCGTACAAATTCAGGTATATACTTCCAGGTATTACCCGAAAAAACAAACTATTCATTTTCAGCTAACGAGCACACAATCGATTCTGCTTTCGTTATTCTACCCTATGCAAGGTTTCAGTGGGGTGATACTACCAATCCGCTGACACAGACATATCGTGTTTACAGGGTAACTGAAGATTTGAAAAAGGATGATGTTTACTATAGCAAAACAACTAAATCCTTTGACTATGCTAATCCTGTTAGTGAAGCTACAGTGATAGACCCTAAAAAGCTGAAAGATTCTGTAAATATTCTTGGCGCCAATCAGGCACCACATATGCGCATAAAGTTAAAAGATGCGTTTAAAGATGAATTAGTAGCCGCTGCTGCGAACAGCGCAGATATTGCTTCCTTCTTAAGCACTATAAAAGGATTGTATGTTGCCGCAGATTCTACACAAACAGGTAATATTCTGAATTATTTTGTGCTAAACGATGAAGGTGAATACCTGCGTGCCTCTGTACAGTTCTTCTATCATGAGAAGGATAGCACTAACGAAAAAGTGAGTTATTTTAATTTTACTAATACAGATTGTGCCCATTACAATTATATAACACGCAATTATTCAGGCTATCCTATAGATAATTACCTGAAGAGTACTGCCGCAAGCGATTCAGTTGTATTCTTACAAAATGAGCCCGGCGCAGCGATAGACCTGAAATTCCCCTACTTGAAAAACCTGCCTGTAGGGCCGGTAAATAAAGCCGAACTGATTATAACCATAGTAAGCCTTACTAGTGATATGGGCTCTACTGAAAAGCTTTTTCCACCGGCTGCTATATTTCCTGTTGGCATAGATGCATTTGGTGCCAGCTATACCCTGCTAGACCGTCAACCTATTACCGAAGTAGAACCGTCTCTTTTCCTTGATGGCAAGTTAAAGACGATAACTCTTGGTAATGGAATCACTATTTCGCGCTATATATTAAATATACCACGCGAGGTACAAAAGGCTATTGTAAACAAAACAGATACGTTACATTTGCGTATTAATGGTACCCAGGCATACCCAGCAGCTTACCGCCTCATTGCAGGCGGAAAGCATAGCTTATATAAAGTATCTCTGAACATTAGCTATTCTAAACTCCAATAACTATAATAACATGTGCGGTATAGTTGGTTATATTGGCAATAAAGATGCCTTTCCTATTTTAATAAAAGGGCTGAAACGCCTTGAATACCGTGGGTATGATAGCGCAGGCGTCGCTTTGCTAAACGGCGACCTTCATATTTACAAAAAAGCAGGCAAGGTTAGTGAACTGGAAAAAATCACCAATGATCAACCAACCACAGCAAATATCGGCATTGGCCATACGCGCTGGGCAACACACGGCGAACCTAATGACAGAAACGCGCACCCTCACTTATCACAATCGAAAGAAATAGCCATCATTCACAATGGCATAATAGAAAACTACGGCCCGTTAAAGCAAGAACTACAAAAACGTGGTTATGTGTTTCATTCAGACACTGATACTGAAGTATTGGTAAATCTGATTGAAGAAGTAAAAAAACAAGATAAACTTTCGCTTGAAGATGCCGTACGTGTGGCACTTAACGAGGTTATTGGCGCATACGCAATAGTTGTTATTGATAAAAGCAACCCCGATGTGCTCATTGCAGCACGTAAGGGCAGCCCGTTGGTAATTGGCATTGGTGAAGGTGAATTTTACATAGCTTCTGATGCCTCACCAATTATTGAATATACGCCTAACGTAATATACCTTGATGACCAGGAATATGCCTGTGTAAACAGAAATGGCAAATATGTTATAAAAACACTTGCCAATGTAGAAAAATCGCATGCGGTTCAAAAGCTGGAAATGAGTCTTGAGGCTATTGAAAAAGGCGGTTTTGAGCATTTCATGCTAAAAGAAATACACGAGCAGCCTAAGGCACTTCAGGATGCGTTGCGTGGAAGAATGAATGCACAACAAGGCTGGATAAAGCTTGGGGGATTGATAGAGTACGAAACACGAATAGATAATGCAAAAAGGTTTATTGTAACTGCTTGTGGCACATCCTGGCATTCGGGACTTATTGGCGAGTATTTGATCGAAGACCTGGCGCGTGTACCGGTAGAAGTTGAATATGCTTCTGAATTCCGTTACCGCAATCCTATCATCAACGCGAGCGATGTTGTACTGGCTATATCGCAATCGGGCGAAACCGCAGATACACTGGCAGCAATAGAATTAGCTAAGGACAGGCAAGCTTTAATTTTTGGTATATGCAATGTGATAGGATCTTCAATTGCACGCATATCGCATGCCGGCGCTTATACACACGCCGGCCCTGAAATAGGCGTTGCTTCAACTAAGGCTTTTTCAACGCAGGTGACCATACTTACACTTTTGGCTTTGCAAATTGCCCAGTCAAAAGGAACAATTGCTACATCCAAGCTTAGGGAAATATTGTATGAATTAGAGAATATACCTAATAAAATAAAAGAAGTTCTTGAGCTGGATAGCCAAATAAAAGAAATAGCTGAAATCTATAAAGATGCCAGCAACTTCCTTTACCTGGGCCGTGGTGTTAACTTCCCGGTAGCTCTTGAAGGAGCTTTGAAACTGAAAGAAATATCTTATATACATGCGGAAGGATATCCTGCCGCTGAAATGAAGCATGGCCCTATCGCCCTGATAGATGAAGCAATGCCCGTAGTATTTCTGGCCACCAACGAAAGTGCATACGAGAAAATAGTATCGAATGTGCAGGAAGTAAAAGCACGCAAAGGAAAGATCATAGCTGTAGTAAACAAAGGTGATACACAGATCCGCGAACTGGCTGACCATGTAATAGAGGTACCGGCTACCGAAGAAGTATTATCGCCACTTATTACTATCGTTCCCTTACAACTGCTTGCTTACCACATAGCTATTTTGCGCGGTTGCAATGTTGACCAACCAAGAAACCTTGCAAAATCAGTAACTGTAGAGTAATTTTCCGTTTTACAACATAAAAAACCTTACTAAAACTAATGCCTTATTTGTTTACTTCGGAGTCAGTATCAGAAGGACATCCGGATAAAGTTGCCGACCAGATATCAGATGCACTCGTTGATAATTTCCTTGCATGGGATGCTAATGCTAAGATAGCTTGCGAAACTTTAGTTACTACCGGCCAGGTTGTATTGGCAGGCGAAGTAAAATGTAATACATACATAGATGTACAAACCATAGCTCGCGACGTGATCACTAAAATTGGCTATACCAAAAGTGAATACATGTTTGAAGCTAACTCTTGCGGCGTGCTTTCTGCAATACACGAACAATCTCCGGATATAAACCAGGGTGTTGATAAAAAGAAAAAAGAAGACCAGGGTGCAGGCGATCAGGGTATGATGTTTGGATATGCCACTAACGAAACTGCTAACTACATGCCATTGGCGTTAGATATGGCTCACTTGCTACTGCGTGAACTTTCATCTATCCGTAACGAGAAAAAAGAAATGAAGTACTTGCGTCCTGACGCTAAAAGCCAGGTAACGCTTGAATATAGTGATGATAATAAACCTGTACGTATCGATACGATTGTTATCTCTACACAGCATGACGATTTTGCTGACGAGAAAAAAATGCAGGATCGAATTAAAAAAGATGTACTTACTATTCTTATTCCCCGCGTTATAAAAGTTTATCCTCAATACAAACACCTTTTCAACAATAAGATCAAATATCACATTAACCCTACCGGTAAATTTGTGATAGGTGGCCCTCACGGTGATACAGGCTTAACCGGCCGTAAAATCATTGTTGACACTTATGGCGGAAAGGGCGCGCATGGTGGTGGTGCATTCTCAGGTAAAGATCCTAGTAAAGTAGATCGTTCTGCAGCGTACGCAACGCGCCACATAGCTAAAAACCTGGTAGCTGCAGGGGTTTGCGAAGAAGTTTTGGTGCAAGTATCTTACGCCATAGGCGTTGCACAGCCCATGGGGTTGTATGTAAATACTTATGGTACTGCAAAAGTAAATATGACCGATGGCCAGATAGCTAAAATAGTTAGTGAAGTGTTTGATATGCGCCCTTATTTCATTGAACAACGCCTTAAACTGCGCCAGCCGATGTATAGCGAATGCGCTGCTTATGGACACATGGGCCGCGAACCACAAATAGTTACCAAGGCTTTTAAATCGGCAGATGGTAAAACTAAAAACGTGAAAGTTGAGCTGTTTACCTGGGAAAAACTTGACTACGTAGCAAAAGTGAAAAAAGCGTTTGGGCTGAAATAATTTCAGAGCAAGAATATAAAAATAAAGCCGCTGAAATTCAGCGGCTTTATTTTTATGATGTTATACCTAATGCTGTACTACCGTATAAGTATAAAATTCCCTGTTTTCTCAAACTCTTCTTTATCGGTGCACTTGTATTTTATATAATAAGAATACATTCCCGGATCTTGAGGTTTATTATTGAAATAGCCATCCCAACCCTGATTTTGATCCGATGTCTCAAATATTTTTTGCCCCCAACGGTTCATAATCACAAATTTATAAAGAAGCTGAAAGCCGCTTGACCGGATCCGGAATATGTCATTTTTCCCATCCCCATTGGGTGTAAATGCATCAGGTAAAACAATATCACAGCAGTGTTTAGGACTCACATAAATGCTATCTGTTATAGCACATCCCCACCTGTTAGTAGTTACCACCGAGATGAATTGTTCTCTGTTTACTATAGCTTCTACCTTGTATATATTGTTTTGAACAAATGTACCTACCGGCCTCCATTCGTAAGTATAATCCTTGCCATCAACAGTAGATAAATGTAATGTATCATCCATACAAACATATTTATCATCTATGTGGATATCGGCTACAGGATATTCATGTACGTTCACAATAGTATCGAACGATGGAGGGATACAGCCATTCTCGCTTTTTACTGTTAAGCTGATACGTTTCTTACCCGTAGTACTCCAGCCTAAATGAAAGCCATCGTGGTAAATGGTATCAGGCGTGTTCCAATCATCTACCGTCCAATAGTAGCTTGTACCTTCTTTATTTTCAAACGGGTGCACTTCTATACTATCACCTACACATACATGGTTATTTAGTGTGTAATATGCCCTGGCTGAAGGTTTCACATAAATCTTTACACTATCATATACATTACATACCGAATTGGATACATGCAGATAAATTGTTTTCACACCCGGAGTACCCCATTGTATCGTTACATTACTAGTGCCTTGCCCTTGAATAGCACCACCAGGAGAAGTCCATTGATGATAAGCTTGTGGAGGATTGTTGGCTACACTTTGCACTACGTATGGACTATATTGGCATGCTGAGTCTGAGAAAGTTTTAATAATAGCATTCACTTCATCAGCTACCGAAACTTTTACTGTATCTGTTTTCATACACCCACTGCGGCCTGTTATAGTAACTATATATTCTGTCTCAGTTTGCGGGCTTGCAATAGGCGCGGCACAATTAGTGCAGCTAAGGCCTGCAGCAGGAGTCCATGAGTAAGTATATGGTGCGTCATCTACATTAGGATATGTATTTAATTGAACACTACCTCCTATACCACACACAGCTGTATCAGCATTAACTCGAGGATCAAAAATTTCAATTCTTGTATAGAAAGTATCCTCACATCCAAAACCGGAATATGGAGTAACAATCACTGCAAACTGTTCATTAGCACCTGGTGTCGGTATAGTTATATCTTGTCCCGTACCAATTACATGAGTAAGGTTACCATCCATCCATGTATACTGGTCGTAACCCGGAACACCTTGCAGAACAACTGTATTTGTTCCTCCCGCACCCTTACATGCTACAGAATAGGTTCTGAACAGGCTGCAATCCATATCTAAATATCCATAACCAAAATGCCCTCCCTGCGAGCAATCACCACTGGCAAAATCCAATGCGATAGTATGGCCTGAATAGGCTGAAAGATCGATACTGGAACTGGTCCAGGATTTATAAAAAACATCCTGTGCTGCGGCCGATTGTTGAAAACCCGGCAAACTTGAAGAAGCTACATAGGTAAATTCGTTACAAGGAATTTGCTGATTGGTTGCGGAATCGTATGCTTTTACTTCAAACCTGGGTTGCTCGGTGATATCGTGATGCGGATCCTGGAAGACCACAGCGTAGCGGTACACAACAATATATTGAGAACTACCAGTGGGTATTTGAACATAATACCTTGCCCTTTCAGCCTCCGCGCCTACATTAGTATTACCAAGTTTTAATGCATACATGCCGCCACCCTGTGCTACAACAGGGAAACCTCCATACGGGTCCAGACCAGTCCCACTCATCAGCTCATGTCGGCCGGCAATGGGTAATGTGGATGAAGGTGTACTTATCGGGCAGCAATTGCCAATGTAAAATTTCCAATTACTATAGTCTCCAGCCTCAAAATCCATATTAGGAGGACAATTTGACTGGGCATATGTTTGCAAAAAACCTAGCTGTAAACAAACTAATAATGATAGTACTTTAATGAAAGACAATTGGGAATTGGGCATATAGGATAATTTTAACACATACAAGTTTAATATTTTTTTTATTCATTTACAATAAGTTAAATAATTAAATATAAATAATTAAAAATCAAATCATTATGAGCTATGTTCAAAATAAAATTATTGCACTCGCATGGTTTAATGCTTTTAACAAGCACGATCTCGATGAACTATTAAAACTATATAGTGAAAAAGCCGAACATTATAGCCCAAAACTCGCTACTCGACAACCGGAAACTAAAGGACTAATAAAAGGTAAAAATGCTTTACAAACGTGGTGGAAAGATGCTTTTGACAGGCTGCCCTCTCTACAATATACGTGTACCTCATTAACTGCTAATGAAGAACGGGTATTTATGGAATATATAAGGAAGGTAAACGGAGAACCAGATATGCTGGTAGCTGAAGTACTTGAAATACAAGATGGCATAATTATAGCATCAAGAGTATATCATGGCTGAAAAATAGAAAAGCCGGCCTGAAAACAGACCAGCCCCTATAAACCCTATCACCATGAAAACATAACAAAAATAAGCTATGTAGCACTTACATAAAAATGATATTGATCATCATTAAGAAAAATACAAATTCGGAGCGCTGGTATGAACTATGTTTTGGAAATAAATGAAGCTGACGAAATAGTTGGAAGGCAGGAGAAATTACTTGCACACCAGCAAGGAATTTTACACAGGGCTTTTTCCATTTTTATATTCAATAGTGATGGAGAACTTTTATTACAACAACGTGCTGATGATAAATACCACTGTGGTGGATTATGGACGAATACTTGTTGCTCACACCCATACGATGAAGATACACCTGCCGCTGCACACAGGCGATTGCAGGAAGAAATGGGGTTCGATTGCCCGCTGACCTTTATACAGAAATTCAGATATAAAGCTCAATTGAGCAACAATCTCATTGAAAATGAACTTGACTATATATACAAGGGCATGTATGACGGTGAAATAATATTTAACCCGTTGGAAGTTCAGGCCGTTCAATATATAAGCTTGCAAAAACTTCACCAGGATTTACAGCAGTATCCGGAAAAGTTCACCCCATGGTTAAAGCTGATAACCGAAGCGGTAGAAATTATATAGTACAATGGTTGAGTATAGCTATAATAATAAAACATACAACCATACAAACTGCCGATATTTTGTTCATTAACATCGCGTGCCTGTAATCTACTTTGCTTTTATCTTTTAACGATTGTAGAAACCAGGAAGTAAAATATATGACCACAGGCAAAAGGCAGCCAATGAAAATAAAAAACTGCTGTATTGAATAATAAGTAGTGAAATGATGAAATATAACTAAAGCTCCTGCGGTAAAGAATATACCTGTAAATATAAAAGTACCTCTGACACCTAACCTATAACTAATAGTATGGTCACCACGTTTCACGTCTTCTTCATGCTGATATATCTGAGTTAAGGGGTAAGAACCACCTATTATTAAAGATGCAAATAACATGGCTTCTATGTTTTTCATGGTAAACCATTGTATCGATACAATATCAGTCGCAGCCATATTTGCCTGCATGTATGTATAGCCACCCTGAAAGAACATAACACTAAGCCAACCCAGGTAGGGGTACTTTTTCAGTCTTATCCCATTCCAGCTATATGCTTTTGAAAAAGCAATATACCCCATCATTAATATCGCATGCGGCCAGCCTGCAAACAAGCAAATAAGCAGTCCCATAGCATCAACCAGTATGCTTACGTAATACATGTTACGAGTTACCGGTGGCGGATGTTCAAGCCCGCCAATCGCGCCTTCATCTTTATCCATATAGCTATTGTATATATTACTGCCTGGATATATAAAAAAATGTTGTGCAATAAGTACAATAGTTAATTTTATGGCATGAATATTAGATGCTTGACTAATACCGAATATGAATACAGGAAGTAAATAGAAAGAAAAGGGCACACGCAAGTGCAATAGTGTATCCCTGTTAGTAAATGAACGTAATATAGAACTGCTTTTATTCAATTGGTAAGAATTCTAATCTCTAATATAGAGTTTTCGATATAAATATCAGTCCAAACTAAGATGAACGAACCCATTATACACGCAATAGGTACCGCAACACCCGTCCATAAAATTTCGCAAGAGCATCACTACTCTATCCTGGAGGCAGCCAATGGATTGAGCAGGGAAGAAAAACTGATACTGAGAAAAATATATAGCCGTAGCGGCATAGAATATCGCCATAGTGTTTTAGAAGAATTTTCCTCGGCTGATAAGGAGCAAAATATAATATTTCACCCATCAGGCCTGTATGGCAATACTACAGTATCCAAAAGAATGGAGCTATACGAAGCCAACGCGGCAAATTTATGTGTTGAAGCCACACAAAATTGCTTAGAGCAACTACCTGCTATGAAAAAAGCAGACATAACACACTTAATAACATTTAGCTGTACAGGCATGTATGCACCCGGCATCGATATACAGTTAGTAGAGGCCATGGGGCTTAACAGAAATATAGAGCGTACTTGTATTAATTTCATGGGTTGTTATGCAGCCATTAATGCATTAAAAGCAGCATACCATATTGCCCGTTCTCAACCTGAAGCAGTTATACTGCTTGCCGGAGTTGAATTATGCTCATTACACTATCAAAAAAACACTGATCCTAACCAGGTAGTTGCGAATGCACTATTTGGCGATGGCGCCGCGTCGGTAATAGTATCTGCAAAAGATCTATCCGGGAATAAAAGAAGCCTCACATTAAAAACCTTCTATGCAGAATTTGAACAATCTGCATCGAACGAAATGGTATGGCGTATAGGCGATTCCGGTTTCGACTTAAAACTTACACCTGAAGTACCTAATATAGTAAGGGAAAATATAGAGCCCTTATTACAGAAACTATTCCAGAAAACGGGTATTAATAAAACAGCGATAGATTATTATGCCATACACCCGGGCGGAACAAAAATACTGGAGGCTTGCGAACAGGCACTTCATATTACAAAAGAGCAAAACGACGTTTCATATACTATCCTTCGCAATTATGGCAATATGTCTTCAGTTACTATATTGTTTGTATTAAAAGAATATTTGACACGCATGAATGAAGAAGATAAAGGCAAAAACTTGCTTGCCTGTGCATTCGGCCCTGGTATTACTATGGAATCGATGATAGTTGAAATAAACTAAGTATCCATGCCAGATTTTTCGCAACGCAGCAATCAACATGAAATAATGGATGACCTCAATACTCCTGAAAAAGAGTTAAGGATAAATCTGCGCGAACTGGAAACTGTAAATAAATATCTTGGCGGATATCGTGTCATCTTTTCTGCGTTCAATAAATTAAATATAAACAATGGCACAACGATAGTAGATATTGGTTGTGGTGGCGGTGATACGCTAAGGGCCATAAGCAAATGGGCAAGGAAAGAAAAAAAATCAGTTCGTTTAGTTGGTATTGACTGGAATCCGGTAATGACCAGATATGCAGCGGAACATTCTAAAGTATATCCGGAAATAATTTATCAAACAGTTGATATTTTTGATGACAAATTACAAAACGAGCATGCCGACATAGTAACCTGCAGTTTGTTTTGCCATCATTTTGAGCATGATGATCTTGTAAAGCTGGTGAAAAGAATGCAACAACTAGCAGTTAATGCTGTTGTCATTAATGATTTGCACAGGCACTGGTTAGCATATTATTCCATCAAAATACTTACAGCAATTTTCTCAAGAACCTATGTTGTAAAAAATGATGCTCCGCTATCCGTTGCGCGTGCTTTAATCAGGAAAGAATGGATACAGGTAATGAGTGATGCTAACATCCATAATTATGAAATAAAGTGGAAATGGGCTTTTCGCTGGCTGATTACCATAAGAAATACTTAATGAACAATGCTGATATATACGATGTAGTAATTGTAGGAGGTGGGTTAGCCGGCCTTACATCGGCTATTGCACTTTCCGGTGCAGGTAAAAAGGTATTGTTACTCGAAAAGAAAACGTACCCCTATCACAAAGTTTGCGGTGAATATGTAAGTAATGAAGTCCTTGGCTATTTAAAAAAAATCGGGTTCGATCCCTACAACTACGGAGCATCACAAATTACGAAGCTTAGATTATCAACCCCATCGGGTAAAAATATTCATACGCCGCTCGATCTTGGTGCTTTCGGCCTTAGTCGGTACACTATGGATAGTGAGTTGGCAAAATTAGCTGTCAAAAAAGGCACAGTATTGCTAACGAATACAAGAGTAGCGGATATTAAGTTTGAAGATGATCATTTTAATATAACCACACAGAATGGAGATACTTTACATGCAAAATTTGTTA
>CAMLFX010000016.1 GCA_946479435.1 uncultured Sphingobacteriales bacterium
CCATACCTGCAGAATAGGTATTTACCCTGTTGCCGCTAGGTTCATGTACAAATGACTGCTCGAACCTCGGTGTGAAATTATATTTCTCAATAATACTGTCTCCAAATTTTTGTTGCTTTAAATCCTTGTAAATGAACAGAGAAGGCAGATACCAATAATACCCGCTTACGTCCCAGCCTAATGATGATTCGCCTGCAGGTTTGCCCCATTTAGGGTAAAAACTGAAGGTAGCATAACACATCAATACAAGGCAAGCAACAAAAGCATATTTCGATAAAATATTATTACGCATAAAAATATCCGTACTTCACTATAAATAATAACAATTGAATATTATTTTAGACTAAAGTGAGTAGTTTTAATTGGTGCTAATCTACTGTTTATATTATAAACTAAATTAGTAACCTTCTATCTAATTTTAACAAATGGCGCAAACGATACTACTGGTTGAAGATGAGAAAAAAATAGCAGACACTATCAAGTCCGGGCTTAGCGAACATGGTTACAATGTATCAACAGCTTACGATGGGTTAGATGCTAAAGAATTGATCGAGAACAATAAATATGACCTTATCATTCTCGATATCAATCTTCCTTCTATGAATGGTTATGAACTCTGTACCATGATCAGGGAAAAGGATAAAATGACACCGATAGTACTGCTTACCGCCCTGAACCTGACTGAAAATAAAGTACAAGGTCTGGAACTAGGTGCCGATGACTATATAGCAAAGCCATTCGAATTCAGGGAACTTGTAGCGAGAATAAGAGCTTTGCTAAGGCGCATGGAAACGCTTGAGGTGCCGGGAGAAGAGAAGATTCTTAAAATAGCCAACCTGGAATTAAATCTCGATAGTAAGGAGGTAAAGCGGGATAACCAAAAAATAAGCCTCACTGCAAAAGAGTTTCAGTTGCTCGAATATTTTTTGCGTAATAGGGGTAAAGTCGTATCGAGAGCAGATATAGCTAAGAGTGTTTGGGATATTAACTTCGATACTCAAACCAATGTTATCGATGTCTACATCAATTTTCTCAGGAAGAAAATTGATAAGCAGTTTACTCCTAAGTTAATACATACACACGTAGGTATTGGATATGTGCTAAAAGCCGAAGCAGATTAATGGGGATAAAAAACAGGATTACACTTACGTTTACCCTTATCATAACGATAATTCTCTTATTGTTATGTAGCGCTGTGTATATATTCTCGTATCGCGATAGGGTAGATCATTTTCGCCAAAGGCTTGATGGCAAAGCCAGTAATACTGCGGTACTTATCAATACGAAAGATTTTAATAATGACATGCTTAGTATGGTCAATGAATCTATTATCAGTTCATTGATGCGCAAAAGCATTCGGGTATATCAGGAGGCAGGTAACAGGGATAAATACTACCAGATATTTACGTACGATGATGATGGGGCGACACCACTTGGCCTGCAGCGTGGTGTATTAACATTATTATCGAAAAAAAATAAATTTTTCTTCGAAGATGGCGAGCGAACGGGTATTGCAATGAAAAAGACCATTGGCAAAGGCACTTATATTGTTTTGGTCTCTGCTTTCGACGAAAAATCAGTTTTATGGCTGGCGCAATTACGTACTATACTCATAATATTTTTCTTCGTTAGTATTGCGGTTTCGCTGGCTATAGTATACATGTTC
Organism: uncultured Sphingobacteriales bacterium; assembly: GCA_946479435.1. The sequence continues at coordinate 1,667 of CAMLFX010000016.1, forward strand.
GCTTCGAAAATTGTATCGTCTATCAGTAATATCAGCGATGAAGTATATCATATATCATCGGCTAACCTTTCTCAACGGCTATATCTTGGCGAGGGTAAGGATGAATTAGGAAAACTGGCTTCTAATGTCAATAAGCTATTGGATAAGCTACAGGCCTCGTTCGATACGCAACGCAGGTTTATTTCCAACGCCTCGCATGAATTAGCTACACCGTTAACATCCATAATCAGCCAAATGGATGTGGCCTTGCAAAAAGAACGTAGTAATGAAGAATATCGTAAGGTTATTACATCGGTAAAAGATGATATGCGCAGGCTGGCCTTGCTGCTAAAAAGCTTGCTGGAAATTGCAAAGGCAAGTGGCTCGCCGGGTGGTATTGAGCTTTCAACAGTTCGCATAGATGAATTGCTGATGTCGCTGCCGGCAGATATAAAACGAATCAGCCAGTTATACGATGTAAGGCTCGATTTTGATGATTTTGCGGATGATGATACCGCTTTTTGCGTATATGGTAACCCCGCATTGCTGTATAGTGCATTAAGAAATATTGTGCATAACGCATGTAAATTTTCGCGTACCAAGATAGCTTATGTATATCTTGGCTTTACCGATACACATATTACCGTTTCGGTGCAAGACGATGGCCCCGGCATTTCACCTGAAGATTACGACCTGATTTTTCAGCCATTTTTCCGTGGGTATAAGCAAGACAATTTGATATATGGTACAGGTTTGGGCCTGGCGCTTACACATCGCATTGTTAGCCTGCATAAAGGACAAATAGTTGTTGATACTGAGGTTGGAAAAGGCAGTACCTTCAGGGTAGTATTGCCAAGAGAAAATAAGGCATAACTATCGCTTATATATATACGTATTACACTTCATATACTTATTGTACCTTTGCGCCGCTATGCGCATCGAAGTATTAAAGTCTAAAATCCATAGGGTAAAAGTTACCGAGGCCAATCTGCACTATATTGGCAGTATAACTATTGATGAAAACCTGATGGATGCCGCCAACTTGATAGAAAATGAAAAGGTACAGGTATTGAATATTGATAATGGGGAAAGGCTTGAAACTTATGTTATAAAGGGTGTTAGGGGTACAGGGATGATATGCCTTAACGGCCCTGCGGCCCGTCGCGTTTCGGTAGGCGATACAGTTATTGTTGTTTCATACGCCAGTATGGAATTTGAAGAAGCCAAAACCTTTAAACCAACCGTCATTTTCCCTAAAGAAGGGAATGTGCTATAATTATTATCTTTAATACCATGAACAAACGCACCCTGATTACGGTAGCGCAATACCTTGTTTTTCTGGGTTTAGGTATCGGTATTATTTATTACATGTTTCATAGCATGTCGGCCGACGATAAAGTCAGGATGGTAGCTTCTATAAAGCAAACCAGGCTTATACTTCTGGTGCCAGTTATTATAGGAGGGTTCTTCTCTCACTTCTTTCGTGCTTTACGCTGGAAATTGTTGCTTAAGCCACTGAAAATATTCCCCGGCACGGTTAATACAACCTTATCGGTGCTTATAGGCTACTTGGTTAACTTGCTTGTGCCACGCATGGGTGAGGTTGCTAAGTGTACTGTGTTGGCGCGATATGAAAAGGTGCCTGCAGATAAGATGGTAGGCACTATTGTTGCCGAAAGGGCCTTTGATGTGGTTACCTTAGGCGTAATTACTATTGCTGCATTTGCGTTGCAGGCCGATGTTATTGGCACCTATGTAGAAAGCAATTTTGGGGCATTCGCGGCTAAACGCACATTTTTTATAGGAGCCTTTACAGGTCTTATCTTTCTTATTCTGTTTATGATATTTATTTATCGCCGGAATAAAGAATCGAAAATTGCTAAATTCATAAAGGGAATGGCGGACGGGGTCTCGTCTATATTTCAAATGAAAGATAGGGGCAAATTTCTTTTTTATACACTTGTGATATGGGCTTTATATTGGTTTATGGTGCTATTAGGTTTTTGGAGTCTGCCAGGTACCGATCATTTGGGCCCCTTAGCGGCACTGGTAGTTTTAGTATTTGGTAGCGTGGGTATGATAGTTACACCCGGAGGGCTGGGTGCTTACCCAATACTTGTAGCGCAAATACTTTTATGTTATTCAATTAGCGTGAGTGATGGTAATGCTTTAGGTTGGGTTTCATGGCTGGGGCAAACTTGTGTTATCATAGTTTTGGGGGTGTTGTCTTTAATAATATTGCCTATTTATAACCGTAATAAAAATCGCCGCCATGCACAAGCTTCAATGGATAGAGAATAAGATACTGCCCGATTTGGCACTTCTGGAACGCAAATGCAACCAGTGGCGTACTATTAATAAAAAAATAGTTTTTACCAATGGTTGTTTCGACATATTGCATCGTGGACATCTTGATCTCCTGGCCAAAGCTGCAGATCAGGGCAATATTTTAGTAGTAGGCCTTAATGCCGATGCGTCTGTAAAGAGATTGAAAGGTACCCAGCGCCCGGTAAATACACAAGATGACAGGCTTTTTCAATTGGCATCATTATTATGTGTAGATGTAGTGTGCCTGTTTGAAGAAGATACACCGCTCCAGATGATTCAACAAATAAAGCCTGATGTGCTTGTGAAAGGAGGGGATTATAATATAGATACTATTGTAGGTGCTAAGGAAGTAATTGCTAATGGCGGACGAGTAGAAGTTATTCCCTTTGTTGAAGGATATTCAACTACTGCTTTGCTAAACAGTATTAAGAAATTGTAAATTCAATAACGTCAATAGGCTAAAACTACCTTTCTCAAATATGGCCGCGTAGTTTTGCAATCAATTAAGGCCACTCTATTTTGAAGGTAAATAAACACATAGCAAGAGATATTAGCTGGTTGTCTTTTAACGCCCGTGTGTTACAAGAGGCGGAAGACACAACCAACCATATTTACGATAGGCTACGATTTTTAGGCATTTTTTCTAATAATCTTGATGAGTTTTTCCGGGTAAGGGTTGCTACTCTAAACAGAATGGTACGCCTTGGCAAGTTTAGCCGTATACATCTGGAAGAAAACCCGGAAAAAATATTAGAGCAAATACAGCATACTGCTATCAATCAGCAAAAATCGTTCGATAATACCTATCAAAATATTATTGAAGAGCTGGCGAGGAAAAAGATCTTTATTAAAAATGAAAAAGATCTTACTAAAAAGCAGCAGGAGTTTATTACTACTTATTTCGATGAAAAGGTGCGTACACAGATTGTACCACTCATGATAGAAAGTATTCCGCACATACCTTTATTGCGCGATAAATCAATTTACCTGGCTTGTGTGCTGGGTAATGATACCAACCCTATGTTACAGCGTTATGCGCTGATAGAAATACCAACTAAAGTATTGCCACGGTTTGTAATTCTGCCTTCTGAAGGCCATGAAAAAGATATTATTCTGCTTGAAGATATAGTACGCTATAACCTGCCACATCTTTTTGCTCCTTTTGGGTTCAACAACTTTTTGGGTTATATAATAAAAGTAACCCGCGATGCAGAACTGGAGATAGATAATGATGTAAACACTAATCTTATCGATGAGCTGGAAAAAGGATTAAAAAATCGTAAGAAAGGCCGCGCTACCAGGTTTGTGTTCGATAGGAATATAGAAGCAGGCTTACTCGACTACCTTATTAAAAGGCTTAGTTTATCTAGGAAAGACAATTTAATACCGGGTGGCCGTATTCATAATTTTAAAGATTTTATGAATTTTCCGCCGGTGGTTTTTGATGATTTGAAGTTGAGGAAAAAACCGTTTGTGCACCCTGCTTTGAAACAGCCTTGTCGCATAATGGAGGTAATGGAAAAAAAAGATGTGATGTTACACATGCCGTATCATTCTTTCGATTCTATTATTGATATGTTACGCGAGGCGGCTATCGATCCTTTGGTACAAAGCATAAAAATTACCTGTTACAGGCTTGCGAAAAACTCTAAGATCATCAATGCCTTGATCAATGCGGTACGTAATGGTAAACATGTTACTGTAGTACTGGAACTTAGGGCGAGATTTGATGAAGAGGCCAACCTTGTTTGGAAAAAACAACTAGAAGAAGAAGGAGTTAAAGTGATACATGGCCTGCCTAATATGAAAGTACATGCCAAAATATGTGTCATTAAAAAACGCGAGCTAAATAAGACCAAACAGTATGGGTTTATTTCTACAGGCAACTTCAATGAGAATACAGCGGAATATTATGGAGATCATTGCTTGCTCACAACCAACCGAAGAATAATTGCCGACATAAATCATGTGTTCAATTTCCTTGAATCGCCTACGCCAAAAGTGGAAAGCCTTACAAATTGTAAAGTACTGCCTGTGGCTCCATTGAATATGCGTAGGCATTTTATGGATCTGATAAATAAAGAAATAAAAACTGCTCGCAAAAAGAAACCGGCTTCTATCATCATTAAGCTTAATACACTCAGCGACCAGTTGTTCATTGATAAAATATATGAAGCGGCAAGAGCCGGAGTTGATGTGCAGCTAATAATAAGAGGTGCCTGTTGTGTATTGACAAAACAGAAAATATTTAAAAAAGAAATTAAAGCCATCAGTATAATTGATGAATATCTTGAACATGCAAGAGTGTTTGTTTTTTATAACGATGGTAACCCGCGTGTTTATATTTCTTCAGCCGACTGGATGGTGCGCAACCTTGATCATCGGGTAGAAGTAGCCTGCCCGGTGTACGATCCTGAAATAAAACAAGAATTGATAGATATTTTGCAAATACAACTTGCTGAGAATGTGAAAGGAAGAATTCTGGATAATGAGCAGAAAAATGAATATGTACAATTGCAAGAAAATACACCTGAAGTGCGGTCGCAAATAGCTATTTACGGATATTTGCACAATAAACAATTTTTGGATTGATACTAGCCGCCATCGATATAGGATCTAATGCAGCCCGTTTACTGATAACAGAAGTAAATGTATATAAAGACGGCACTGTTGACTATACTAAACTCAATTTACTGCGTATACCGCTTAGGTTAGGTTTCGATGTATTTGACAGGGGGAGTATAAGCGACGAAAAGAAAAAGAAGCTGGTAGATACAATCAAGGTATATAAGCAACTGACGGAAATTTACCAGGTGGAGGCACTAAAGGCATGCGCAACATCGGCCATGCGCGATGCTACGAATGGACAAAGTATACTGAAAGAAATAGAAAAGGAAACAGGGATACAGGTGAACGTTATTAGCGGGCAGGAAGAAGCAAATGTGATATATGAAACGCATATTGCTGAAAACCTCAGTAATGGCAAATCTTACATGTATATCGACGTAGGTGGTGGTAGTACTGAAATAACCCTGTTTGCTAATGATCATATTATCTTTAAAGAATCATTCAATATAGGCACCATACGGTTGCTGAACGACAAGGTAACCGACGAGCAATGGGAACACATGAAATGGTTTATCAAAACCAATTTGAAAGATTACCAACCTGTTGAGGCTATAGGCAGTGGGGGCAACATCAACAAAATATTCTCCATTTCCAAGCGTAAAGAAGGGAAGCCATTACCGCTCGATCTGCTGAAGGATTATTACAAAGAACTTAGCTACAGCACTATAGAAGAACGTAAGCACTTATATAATTTCCGCAGCGATAGGGCTGATGTTATTGTGCCTGCATTGCAGATATATATAGCTGTTATGCGCTGGGCTGGTGCCCATGAAATATATGTGCCCAAAATAGGGTTGGCAGATGGGTTGATAAAAATACTATACAAGGAAATGACTAATAGATAAAAGATAAGGGCCTACGATCGTGTAAGCCCTTATCTTTTATGAATACCTGGTTTTTATTACTGCTTCACAAACTTTTGCTGTTGCAGCACATTTCCTGAGCCATCTATAACTCTATAAATATAATTTCCTGGTGCTAATTGAGATATATCTACATTGGCATTATGGTTAAGCTTTGTAATGGCTACTGTTTTTCCATCCAATGAAAAAACCTGCCATGTCAATTCTTTCGTAAAAGTTGTAGTTAAGAAGAGATGGTTAGTAGCCGGTATAGGATATACCTTTACTACTTGCTGCTGAAACACGGGTATCTTAACTCCGGAAGCACTTAAAACAGATGCATCATCAACATATAATGTGCTGCTATCAGTAGTGGCATCAGCACTGCTAATAAAAGCTATCAATACCTTGTCTGGTGTTACAGTAGCGTCGATATATTCAACACGAATAGTGAATTCGGTAGAATTGGGATATGCCTGGTCTAAAGTTGTATCACCATATCCTATTAATGAATCAGTACCATCTGACGCAGCACCTTCCAAAAAGGCCAATACAGCCATTTGGGCCTTATCGCTATTTCTGGGGTCATACTTTAGCCATGCCGTAGCTGTATTAACACGTTCTATGGTTTGCAAGCCACCTTCAAATGTCATGCTTCCAAATGGATCGTTAGGATCAAATGTATTAGGATCTATTGTTGGGTTACCATTTATCAATAGTCCCGGTAAAACGCCAAAATCCGGGCCCTGGTCGTGGGTCATCACCTTGGCTTCAAATCCGCCGGCTTTTGGTCTTTTTATAAGTTGCTGTTTGAAGGTTGTACCAGGGCTTAAGAAAGGACCATACGTAAATAGTAATGAATCAGTGCCAAACCAGCCAACCGGCGCTTCCAATGTAGTAGCGGGGAAGCCGGCACTAAAAGTTCTCCAGGTATCAAAATCACCATTGATATTCTGGGAAAAGCCACTATAAAAGCTAAAGCAAAGCAAAAAAGTAAATAATTTTTTCATATAATTTAATTAAGGGATGCCAGCGTTTTCTTTATTTCTTCAAAATTGGGTTGTTCCCCTGCATTCTCCAATACTTCAGCATATTTCACTGTACCTTCTTTATCTATAACAAAAGCGGCTCTTTTCGATACGCCTTTCATGCCCATAGCGAAAGTTTCATAAATAGCATCATAATTAGTTGAGACTTCTTTATTAAAATCGCTGAGTAGTGAAAAATTAAGGTTTTGATCTTTTTTAAACCTGTCAAGTGTCTGCGGTGAATCTACTGATATACCATATACTACCGCATTCATATCATTATACATGCTTAAATTATCTCTTACAGAGCACAATTCAGCAGTACAAACACTGGTAAATGCTAAAGGGAAAAATAGCAAAAGCACATTTTTCCCTTTTTGTTCACTCAGGGTTACTTTTTCTTTATCGCTGCTGTATAAAGCAAAATCGGGGGCCTTATTGCCTGTCTGTACACTCATATATTTTATTTTAAGTAAAAGTAAAGGATGTTTTCATGCTGTCAAAATTGATGTTAAACACCTATAGGTGAAAAAATGTCTGTACCTGAAAACCTATTTAACAAAGATTTTTTACCGTTTTCCTGAAAAAATGGCGCAATTTTGTCGCCCCGGTTGCCTTGGCATAAAACGTGAGTAAGGACTAGTACAAACAGTAAATTAAAATAAAAATAAATACAACTATGGCAAACGTAAACATTACCCCGCTGCATGACAGGGTTATCATTAAACCCGCAGCGGCTGAAGAGAAAACTGCAGGTGGTATCATTATCCCCGACACAGCTAAAGAAAAACCTCAACGTGGCACCGTAATAGCTGCCGGCCCTGGTAAAAAAGATGAACCAATGACTGTAAAGTCTGGCGATACTATCCTTTATGGTAAATATGCCGGTACCGAAATTTCTTTGGAAGGTACTGATTACATTATTATGCGCGAAAGCGATATCCTGGCTATTATATAATCTGAATAGCTTTTTTAAATTTTAAATTCAAATTTTAAATTAATAAGTATGGCAAAGCAACTCTTCTTTAATATAGAAGCTCGCAATAAAATGAAGCGTGGTGTAGATATCCTGGCTGATGCAGTAAAAGTGACACTAGGCCCTAAAGGCCGCAACGTGGTTATTGAGAAAAAATTTGGTGCACCGGGCATTACTAAAGATGGTGTGTCGGTAGCTAAAGAAATAGAACTGGAAGATGCTATTGAGAACATGGGTGCCCAAATGGTGAAAGAAGTAGCTTCTAAAACTGCTGATGTAGCAGGTGATGGTACTACTACTGCAACTGTATTGGCTCAGTCTATCATAGGCGAAGGTTTGAAAAACGTAGCCGCTGGCGCTAATCCAATGGACCTGAAACGTGGTATCGACAAAGCGGTTATAGCTGTGGTTGAGAACCTGAAAAAACAATCGGAAAAAGTTGGTAACGATAATAAAAAGATAGAACAAGTAGCTTCTATTTCTGCTAATAACGATAATGAAATTGGTAAGCTTATTGCCCAGGCAATGGCTAAAGTAGGTAACGAAGGCGTTATCACTGTTGAAGAAGCAAAAGGTACTGAAACTACTGTTGAAGTAGTAGAAGGTATGCAATTCGATCGTGGTTACCTGAGTGCATATTTCGTTACTAATACTGAAAAAATGCAGGTAGAACTGGATAATCCGTATATCCTTATCTACGAAAAGAAAGTAAGCACGCTGAAGGACATTCTTCCAATACTGGAAAGTGTAGTTCAAAGCGGCCGTCCGCTATTGATTGTTGCTGAAGATGTAGATGGTGAAGCGCTTTCTACATTGGTAGTAAACAAACTGCGTGGTTCTCTGAAAATAGCTGCTGTTAAAGCTCCTGGCTTCGGTGATCGCCGTAAAGAAATGTTACAGGATATCGCGGTATTAACCGGCGGTACTGTTATCAGCGAAGATATGGGCCACAAACTGGAGAATGCAACTATCGCTTCTTTAGGCCAGGCTGAAAGCATTACTATCGATAAAGACAACACGATCATAGTAGGTGGTAAAGGTGAAAAAGATAACATCGTTGGCCGTGTTAACCAGATCAAATCTCAGGTTGAAAGCACTACCAGCGATTATGATCGCGAAAAACTGCAAGAGCGTCTTGCTAAGTTGAGCGGTGGTGTAGCCGTACTTTATGTAGGTGCTTCTACCGAAACAGAAATGAAAGAAAAGAAAGACCGCGTTGACGATGCGCTGCATGCAACACGTGCTGCTGTTGAAGAAGGTATTGTACCTGGTGGTGGTACCGCTTTCATCCGTGCTATCGATTCCTTGAAAGATATGAAAGGTGATAACAACGACGAAACCACAGGTATTGCAATAGTACGCCGCGCGCTTGAAGAGCCGCTGCGCCAGATAGTTGCAAATGCTGGTATTGAAGGGTCTATCATCGTTCAAAAAGTGAAAGAGGGGAAAGGTGATTTTGGTTTCAATGCCCGTACTGAAGTGTATGAAAATATGCTGACTGCAGGTGTATTGGATCCTACTAAGGTTAGCCGTGTAGCTCTTGAAAATGCTGCATCTATCGCTAGTATGCTGTTAACTACAGAATGTGTAATTGCAGACAAACCAGAACCTAAACAAGCTGGTGGTGCTCCGGGTGGTATGCCGGGCGGCATGGATATGGGCTATTAATAGTATATCTAACAATAAGTAAAAAGGTGGTAAGATTTCTTACCACCTTTTTTATTCAGTTTCGAGCAATCATTTTTATACCGACAAAACATGCACCATATCCAGCATGTCTTTACTCATTCGCGTATTTTGCTTTATTGCTTTGGCAAGTGGGGTATATACCACCTTGCCGTTTATTATGCCTGCCATTACCTGTGTTTTACCTTCCAGCAAGGCATTTACGGCTGCATAGCCCAGTCTGCTTGCCAATACTCTGTCGGCACATGTAGGCGATCCCCCACGTTGTATATGTCCTAACACACAACTGCGTACATCCAATTGCGGGAAGCGTCCTTTTACTTTTGCCATCACTTCTTTTGCACCGCCAAAGTCATCGCCTTCTGCCACTACCAGTATATGTACCGTTTTTTTTCTGCGCTCATCAATATCTATATGTTCCAGTACGTTTTCAATATCAGTGGCGGTTTCAGGTAGCAGTATATCTTCAGCGCCGCAAGCTATTCCGCTATCAAGCGCTATATAACCTGCATCGCGGCCCATTACTTCTACAATAAATAAGCGGTCGTGAGCTTCAGCAGTATCGCGTATCTTATCTATCGCTTCTACTGCGGTATTTACTGCCGTGTCAAATCCAATCGTATAGTCGGTGCCGCCAAGATCTTTATCAATAGTGCCCGGTAAGCCAATTGCAGGTATCTGGTGTTTTTCAAAAAACTTAACTGCCCCGGTAAATGTGCCATCGCCACCTATCAGCACAAGGCCTTCTATGCCATGTTTCTTTAATTGTTCGCTTGCTTTGTTCATGCCTTCTTCTGTCATGAATTCTTTGCTGCGCGCTGTTTTTAATATAGTGCCACCCCGTTGTATAATGTTCGATACATCAGTTGTTTTCATTGGGTAAATATCGCCTTCTATCATTCCCTGGTATCCCCTGCGTATACCAAATATGTTCATCCCGTTGTAGGTAGCGGTACGTACAATAGCTCTTATAGCAGCATTCATCCCTGGGCTATCGCCCCCCGATGTCATAACACCTATATTCTTTATGCTTTGGCTCATGTGGTAATTTACTTAATAGCTGCATAATAGCCTCAAATAGAGCAATAAATATTAGTAAATAAAAAGCAGGGGCTGCAAAAGCAGCCCCATTGTCAGAGAGTAAAACATAGAAACACTCTCAGTATTTTTTATACGTTTGCCATAGCATGCTTTTCAACCGGCATTATTGCATATTGATCTAGAAAAGTAACGTCACCGGTAGCTACATCATACATGGCAGCGGCTATCCCTATTTTCCCTTCCTTCACCATATTGCGTATTATCTCGCTGCGTTCCATTATTTGTTCAACCGAATGTTTCACATTCAGCTTTGCTACTGCTTGCACAAACTCGTCGTTCGTACTGCTTCTGTTATCCTTAATGGTCTGTTCATTAGCAACAGAGGGTTCTATTTCGCTCAGTAGGTCAGTAAGGTTACCCATTTGTACATGGTCGCATGCGCCTTTAATAGCGCCACAATTGCTATGACCCAGTACTACTATCAGTTTCGATCCTGCTACGGCTACAGCATACTCAAGGCTGCCCAGTATGCCAGTACTAATGATATTGCCTGCTATGCGTATGCTGAATATATCACCAAGTCCTTGGTCGAAAATCAGTTCGGCTGATGTGCGCGAATCCATACAGCTAAGTATGGCTGCAAAAGGTTGCTGTCCATCTTTTGTTTCGTTCATCTGCATTAGCAGATCCCTGTTTAGTTTAAGGTTATTTACAAACCTGTGGTTACCATCTTTTAAAAGTTCCAGGGCTTCGTTTGCATTTATATTTTTCAATTGATTTTGCATTGTACTGTTTTTTGTCATGAATAATTTTAATCTTCTTTTTCGTCCGATGTAAGTTGCTTCAGTAGTTTCGTATGCTTACCTGATGACCGCACCGGCTGTTCTGGGCTATTTTCCAGTACCGATGTAACATCGTTTTCCGTAGCACCGCGTGGCACTTTGTACGTATTTTTAAAACCTATCAACGACATTTTTATATTCTTTGTAGGAGCCTGTGTTTCATAAAACTCCCGTATCAGGTCAAGTACGTCAAAGTCAATATATTCTGTCTCACTTGCATCAATAATGATGGTAGTATTATCAGGAAGTTTGTCGAGCGTCTCTTTGATACTCGCTTTGTTCAGGAAAGATACCTCCTGGGCCAATGTAAGTTTCACTACATCGCTATCGCTAAAACTGCTGCGTTGGTAGTAATAAGGTATGCGCATGTTATGCCTTAATATGTAGAATATGCTTATGATTAAACCTATGCCTACACCCTTCAGCAGATCCAGGAAAACAACAGCCAGCGTGGTAGCTACAAACGGTATAAATTGTGTAACACCCCCCTCTTTCCACATATGCCTGAACACCGCTGGCTTGCACAACCTATAGCCGGTAAATATTAATATCGCAGCAAGTGATGCCTTTGGTATCATGTTAAGTAAAAACGGTATACTTGCTACGCAAATAAGTAGTAGCATACCGTGTATTATGGTTGATAATTTGGTACGGGCGCCGGCGTTTATATTAGCCGATGAGCGAACAATAACAGAAGTCACGGGCAAACCACCTATCAGGCCGCTTATCATATTGCCTATACCTTGGGCTTTGAGCTCTCTGTTAGTAGGCGTATAGCGTTTCAGCGGATCAAGTTTATCCGTGGCCTCAATACACAGTAATGTTTCAATAGAAGCGACTACTGCGATGACAACGCCTGTTTGCCATACTTTAGGGTTCATAAAGCCTTCCATATTTGGCAATGTGAACTGCGCCATAAAATCTTTCGCGTTCGATGCTACCGGCAAGTTTACCAGGTGGGTATCATATAGCGAAAGAGGGGAAGTGTTGGCTTTAAAAAGCTCATTGATAATAGTACCTATCACTACTACTAAAAGGCCGCTGGGTATTAGCTGCAGCTTTTTGAAAGCTTTGGTTTGCCATAGAATAAGTATGGTCAGCCCTATGAAAGCTATAATTGCTGCGCCGGGTTCTATATGCTCCAGCGCATCAGTTATCTTACTCATTATAAATCCATCATCAGCATCTACCATTGTACCTTCATGATCTTTGGCATAGCCAACCGCATCAGGTATTTGCTTAATAATAATAGTAAGTCCTATACCTGCCAGCATACCTTCAATTACACTATTGGGAAAATAACTGGCAATGGTGCCAGCCTTTAAAAAGCCAAGTATCATTTGCACGGCTCCGGCAACTATTACCGAGCACAGGAAAATGTCGAACGCGCCCAGGTCGCCTATGGCGGTAAGTACAATGGCGGTCAACCCTGCTGCGGGGCCTACTACGCTTAGCTGCGAGCCGCTGAGCGTACCAATTACAATACCGCCAATGATACCCGCCACGATACCTGAAAACAAGGGCGCTCCACTTGCCTGCGCTATGCCCAGGCAAAGAGGAAGGGCTATGAGAAATACAATAACACCTGCTAGCAGGTCTTTCTTGTAATGAGTAAAAAAAGAAGCTTTTTGTTGCATATAACATTCACAAGGATAATACCGGGCACAGATGCATACATGCATAATGTACCGGCCGGATAAACAAATAAATCAGGAAAACTATTGTGCGTTATGCAACGTTGGGAGGAGGGGCGAAAATATCGGGGATATGCGTATTGGGTAACGCTTCAGCAGCATGTAGGGCAGTAGATACTTTATTGCTTAAATAGCTGATGCGGGCAAGGGGCTGGTCTTCAAAAAGCTTAAAGTATTCAGTGCTTTTCTTCAGCTTGGTTGGCCCGTCATCCGCACTACTGCATTCATGTATCTCTTCTGTCATCATGTTTTTAAATAGCATTTTCCCTAACTGCTTTACAGGCAAAACCTGGAAAGAGAAAATAATTAAAAACATATATGCCAAAACTCTGCGCATGCATTGCAAATTAACGTCAAAATATTCTTTATCAATCTCGTATGCTAATTAATAAAATGTTAAAGCCATATAGCTATAACTTATTAAGTACTGTGAAAGTGATGCTTAACGCAATTATAGATACATTTGCGCTGACTATCTATGCAATATTTATTCAGAAAATATTTTTTAAACATTTTATTGCCTTTCATGGCACTTAGTGTGCAGGCACAGGCAATTAACTGGCCATCACCCGAAGTCGAACAACTATACAATAAGGCAAGGGAAAACCATTCTATCGGCAATTTGAAGCAGGCTATATCGCTTTACCAGCAGGCCATTTTGTTGGCGCCCAATGTTATGGTCATTCACCGCGAGTTAGGTAAGGCATATTACCTTGCCGGTGGTTATGCCGAAGCAAAAAATACCCTGGAACCTATTATAGAAAGCGGAGATGCCGATGCACAAAGCTATCAGGCGCTTGCAGCATGCTATTCTGCTGAAAACGAATTTAAAAAAGCACGTAAAATTTTGCAGCAAGGCCTGGAGCGCTTCCAGCATTCGGGCCTATTGTATCACGAACTGGGTAAGCTATATGAAGACGACCACGACGATAGAGAGGCGCTTAAAGCGTGGCTGCAAGGCATAGAGGCCGATCCTGAATATCATATTAACTATTACGAAGCTACAAGGCTATACATGAACAGCGAAAAACCTGTATGGGCAATACTATATGGCGAAATGTTCATTAACATGGAACAGCAAACACCCCGTTCGCAGGAAACAAGAAAAATGCTGCTGGCCGCATATAGCCGTATATACCGCAGGCCGTCAGATGAAGGAATACCAAAATATGGCAAGGAACGTAAATCAGCTACTCCTATTGGTTTTGAAGAAGCGGTTTATAATACTTTAATAAAACAGGCCCCTGCGGTAAGTGACGGAGTGACTACCGAAAACCTTACTATGCTTCGTACACGGTTTATTATGGACTGGACATTGTTATATGCCAATAAATATCCCTTTAGCTTGTTTATACGTCAAGACGATATGATACGCAACGGCTATTTCGATATTTACAACCAATGGTTGTTTGGCAGGGCCGAAAATGCAGCGCAATACGACGCCTGGAACAAATTTCACAGCGATGCAATGCCCGATCTTGAAGAATGGCTGCAGGAGCATAAATTCAGGCCGGTAGCCGGCGATGCTTACAACGATAAGCAGGTAAACGAGGTTGTTGACAAAAAGAAGGGATGATAAAAAGTTAAAATCTGTATTAGCCTATCTTCAGGCAGCTAAAAACATTACTTTTGCCTGCTGTATTTTTTTACTGTTGTTCATTATCATGATATATTCTAAAAGGTTTTTCTTGTTGTTGCTATCGGTTTTTATGGTAGCTGCTAATTATACATACGCTCAAAGCGTATCTGCCGATAAAATAGCCGCTGTTGTTGGTCGTAACCGTATCATACTCCAGTCTGAGCTGGAAACTGAACTGGCAAACGCCCGCCAGGAAAATCCTAACTATAGCGATACCATGAAATGCGTTATCCTTCAGCAAATAATACTGAACAAGGTAATGGCAGAGCAGGCTGAACGTGATAGTGTAATGATAAGTGACGAAGAAGTAGAAGCAGCACTCGATAACCGTGTACGATATTTCGTGGGTATGTACGGGTCAAAAGAAAAGCTGGAGCAGGTATCGGGAAAAACTATTTATCAGCTAAAAGATGAATACAGGGAAATTATCCGTGAGGGTATGATCTCTGATAAAATGAAGGGCAATATTTTACAAAATGTAAAAATTACACCGGCTGAAGTACAGGCGTTTTATAAGCAAATACCTGCCGATAGTTTACCATTTTTTCCTGCAACGGTTGAAATGGGGCAAATAGTAATAGACCCGGAAGTGAGCCCTGAATTGGAACAATATGCCCGGAAAAAACTGGAAGATATACGCAAACAGATAGTTAACGACGGTAAGGGTTTCGAAGTAATGGCCGGTATATACAGCGAAGACCCAGGTAGCCGCGATAATGGTGGTGATCTGGGGGTAGTGAGCCGTACAGATGTAGTGTCAGAATTTGCAGCGGCTGCGTTTAAGCTGCAAAATGGTGAAGTATCACCAATAGTAAAAACAAAATTCGGTTATCATATCATACAAATGGTTCGCCGCCAGGGCGACCAGGCCCATTTGCGCCACATACTTGTTAAGCCCGAACGTACCAGTGCCGATTATAAAAAGGCGTTGGATAAATTGGATAGCGTACGCGCGCTGCTGATAACGGGGAAAATGACCTTTCAGGAAGCTGTAGGTAAATTTGCTACCGATGAAATATCATCGCGCACAGGTGGTATGGTTACCGATCCTCAAACAGGCTCATCTATTTTAGAGGTTGATAAATTAGATCCGGGCCTTGCGTTGATGGTAGATACATTAAAACCCGGTAGCTTCTCGCAGCCACAGGTTTTTGAGCGTGGCCCAGGCGATAAGTCTTGCCGTATAGTATATATGAAAAGTATTACAAGCCCACATAAAGCCAACCTTAAAGACGACTATAATCGCATACAAGAGGCTGCGCTGCAACAAAAGAAAGGCCTGAAAATGGAGGAATGGCTAAGCGAGAAATTACCGACTTACTATCTTAAAATAGCTCCTGAATATCAATCTTGCGGAAGCTTGCAAATGTGGAAGCGAAATTGGGAGAAGCAATAGCATAAAATATCATATAATAATTAGGCCCCATTAGTGGGGCCTAATTATTATTTCAATAAATATTAAATTTGTTAAAATCACAGTAAGCCAATAGCATAAATTAAGTATAATAAGCCCAATCTATTTAAATATATGATGTCCGTTCTAAAAAAAATTGCTTCAACTCGTACGCCTAAGAATTTTTTTATGCAAAAAGCGGTAGGTAATACTGCCTTTAATTTATTAGATATTGGAGCCGGAAACCATTCACCATCAAAAACTGTAAGGTTATTCCCTAATTGCAATTATTATGGTCTCGATCTTAATAAAGACTATGCTTACGATCAAAGAGATTTTGATGCATTGAAAGATTTCTATGAGATGGATCTTACCGATTTAAAATTCGAGAGCATCCCTGATAATTTTTTCGACTACATTAACATGAGTCATATTATTGAACATTTGCATAATGGCGATATGGTAATTGAAAAAATGACCACTAAACTAAAACAGGGTGGGCACATTTATATAGAATATCCGGGTGAACGCAGTACTCGATTACCCTCTATGCAAGGAACACTGAACTTTTACGATGACCCTACACACGTTCGTATTTATTCAGTAAAAGAAGTGTCTGATTTTTTGAAGAAATGTGGGTTCACAATAATCTCATCAGGCACACGCCGCAATGCATATTATATTGCGGCTATGCCATTCAGGTTGATAGCCTGTTTATTAAAGGGCAAAAAACCTGCCGCTAATGTATTTTGGGATTTGCTGGGATTTGCGGAGTATGTATATGCCAGTAAAAATTAGCTCAGTAAATAAGCAATATCGTCTTTTGTCAGACGTTTCAGGAAAGCGTTGTCGTCAGCTACTAGCTCATTGGCCAGTATGCGTTTGCGCTCTTGCAGTATCAGCATTTTTTCTTCAATAGTATCCTTACATATCAGTCTGTATGCAAAAATGTTCTTGGTTTGGCCAATGCGGTGTGTACGGTCTATGGCCTGTTGCTCAACGGCTGGGTTCCACCATGGGTCAACAATGTACACATAGTCGGCAGCTGTAAGGTTCAAACCTATACCACCGGCTTTTAGCGAGATAAGAAATACGCGGCACTCGTCATTATTCTGAAACTCCTGTATGGCTTTTTCTCTTTGTGCCGATGTAGAGCTACCATCGAAATAAGCATACGGAATACCCTTTGCTTCCAGCTCTTTACGGATGAGCGCCAGCATACCCAGGAACTGCGAAAAGACAAGGGCCTTATGGTTGCCAACATTCTCTGTTATTTCGCGGGTTAGCTCATCCAGCTTTATTGAATAGTTATGGAAACGTTCTTCCTCATTAAGTATTGCTGGCGAATCGCATATCTGGCGTAGCTTGGTTAAACCTTGCAGTATATGCATTTGCGAGCGTTCTATACCTCTTTCATTTATCAATCCCATTATTTGCTCCTGATACAAGTTGCGGTAAGCTTCGTATATCTTACGCTGTTCAGTACCCATTTCGCAAAACAGAACAGTTTCTGTTTTTGGTGGAAGGTCTTTAGCTACTTGTTCTTTTGTGCGCCGTAGCATAAAGGGGTAAGTCAACTTTCTTAGTTGTTGTTTTACCTCATCTTCCATAAACTTATCGATAGGTGTTGCAAACTCGTTCATAAAGAACTCCCGGCTACCTAGCATGCCGGGGTTTAAGAAGTTCATTTGCGAATACAGGTCGAAAGTGTTGTTCTGTACGGGAGTACCGCTAAGGGCCAGCCTGTTTTTGCTATTTAACAATAGGGAAGCCTTGGCAACCTGCGATTGTGGATTTTTGATAGACTGTGATTCATCAAGCACAGAATAGTCAAAGTTTATTTCTTTAAATATCTTTATGTCGCTACGCATGGTGCCATACGTAGTAATAATAATATCGAAGTTCTGTAGTATGTTGGTATTAGCGCTACGCTTAGGGCCGTGGTGTATAAAATGGGTTAGTTCCGGGGTAAATTTCCTTATCTCATTTTCCCAGTTGTACATAAGTGTAGTAGGGCATACTACCAGGAATTTCGCATCAGGATTATTGTTCTTATAGTGTTGGAAAAATGTAAGTGTTTGTACCGTTTTACCAAGACCCATATCATCAGCCAATATACCTCCCCAGCCGGCTTCATTTAAAAAAACCAGCCATTGAAAACCAGCCAACTGATATGGCCTGAGTTGGGCGGTTAGTTCGGCTGGCGGTGCTATATTGCTATAGTCGCTTGATAGTATTTCGTTAAGGCGTTCTTTTTTTTCTTCTAGTTCTTGCTGCAAGGCTTCTTCATCCACTTCGCCCAATAGCTCATCCAGTACACTAAAGTGAAATTTCTTAAGTCGTATTTTATTGCCTTTTGTTTCACCCATTTTTATGAGCAAGGCATATTTTTTCAGCCACTCTTCAGGCAGTAAGCCAAAAGAACCATCACCCAGTTTTACAAAATTTTGTTTCTGAGCCATCGCTTTTTTTACATCTATTATCGAGACGATCTGTTCGCCAAAAGCCAGTTCTACCGAGGCATCGAACCAATCAATACCGCTGCTAACATGCACTCTTGTTTCGGGTTTGTGTGTATTGATGCGCAATTGCTTCAACCCTTCAAAGCCCAGAAGTTCAACCTGCCATTCACGCATTATATCTGTAAAACGGAAGAACCAGTTATTGGCCAGTACTGAGGTAGCAGGCAGATAATAGAAATAGCTTTTTTTATTTTGCTGCATATCGCTATGCAGGCCATTTAGCATTTGTAAAAACTCCTGTTCGGCTATTTCGTTACGTTGTATCACCTTCACCACACCGTTATGCGGCTGTATCACATCGCCAAAGAAGCCCCATTTTATTTCTACACCGTCGTAAGCAAATACCGGTTGCAGTATTAGCATTTGCTCACGTTCCTGCAAATACAATTTATACTCTGGTTTTGTTTTATCTATTCGTTCAACTATTTCTTCCGAAAAATTAACGTGCACAATTTTACTCCAATCCATCAATTTGCCTTGAAGGAATGATGGCCAGTCACCTTTTTCAATATCCAGTTTGCCATCCGGCATTAGCTGCTCTACCAGCTGTACTTCTTGTGTATTCGCTAGCGCATATATAGTGTAGTCATGCAGTAATAATCCCGGGTTCAGGAGTGTTACATCAACATTATCCACGTAATTATCTTCAATACGCCAGGCTAATGCTATGTGGTAATTCTCTTCTTCTTTTGTTATGCTTAGTTGTGGGTGTACTACTTTTGACGAAAAAGCTACGGGCTCAAGAGCAGCAGATGTAAATTTTTTACCCTTCTGCTTGATGAACGATAAAGAATGATTGCTGTTACGTTCCAGTAGCTTCTGGTATTTTGGCAATATATATTCCCATACTTGCTCCTTTATTTCTTCAGCGGGCTGTTCTTTTAATACCTGCGTATAGTCGTCCAGAAAATCGCCAAATGGCAAATTCTTTTTTAAATATTTTAGTATTTCCTCTGGGGTAAATTTACGAACAGCAGGTAGCAGTTCGCGGTCTTGTTCTTTATATCTTAGCGCGTTTATATACTGCTGTAAGTCTAATTTCTCAATTGCACCAATAAAGCCTTTACCTTCCTCATCCTCATTGCCTGCTACCAATGCAATATCTATAAACGGATACCACGATACGGTAGGATCTAACACGATACCGAGCCGTTTGCTTTCTTCTGCTTTCTGTATTGTAGCGGTATCGGTGGTTTTTGCGCTGGCAGCTTTGTTAGGTAGCGAAGGCATTAATCTGTAGTTCTCTACAGGTGCTACTTTTTTTATGCTTGGGTCCAGTACTCTTAAAAAGGGTTTGCCGCCTTCGTAAGTAAATGTAAACTTATTGGTAAGGTCATCTTTCAGGCTATACCCGTACTGCTTCAGAAGTTTGTTTTTCTGCTCATCCCAATCACGCATTGTTTGGAAATACTGCGGGCCAAAATTTTTCAGTAGCTGAATGAATAAAGTTGCCTTATGGATACAAAGCGGATGACTAGTTGCATCGCAACTGCAGGAGGTATCAAAATAGCGCTCTTCATTTTGCTTGATGGCCACTTTATAAGTAGCGTCGCCATCCGGTACCTCCGCTTCAATCTTATCGGTTTTATCAGAAAGTAATATAGCCTTGTTTTGCGAGGCCCACATTTCTGCTCTGTCTATTACTTCGGGCGATGTGAATACGCGCAGCATTTGCATGCTTACCTGCCGCATACGTACTACTGTATGCTTCTGGTTGTATGTAATATCTGTATGTTCGAAAAAGCCGCTTTGTATTATATCATTTAGCTGAAAAAGTGCTGCCACTTCGTGCCGGCAAATATCGCCAAGGTTATAAGGGCACTGGCAACGTATGGAAACGTCTTTTGGGCTAAGGTATTTATTTACCGTTACTGTATAGTAGTTCTGGTAAAGGTCATTACGCACACGAAAACGCACCTGCTCCAGCAGGTGGTCCGTTTCCAGCAATTGTACGCCGGCTGTATGAAATATCCGTTTACCTCTGCGGATTACCTCTTCGGTACCGTGGTTATAAACGTGCTTTAATAGTGGCGGTAATGACATCCAGTTGTGCTACAAATTCTAATTTCGGCCCATTGGCCTTATTGGACAGGGCAATCTGCGAAGTTAGCAAAAAAAGGACTTGCTAAGAAGTGTTACCGTTAAATAACTGTTATACGGGTCTTAAAAAATAAGATGGTATATAAAATATACAATAGCGGCTATAAGGGCGCTTACCGGTATGGTAAGTATCCATGCCCAAAGCAGGTTGAAGGTAACGCCCCAACGTACCGCTGACAGGCGCTTTGTAGCACCTACCCCAATAATAGCACCCGTTATGGTATGCGTAGTACTTACCGGTATTTTAAGGTTTTCAGTAAGGAAGAGCGTAACGGCACCTGCGGTTTCAGCAGCCACACCTTCAAAAGGGGTAACCTTTGTAATGCGCGTACCCATTGTTTTAATAATCTTCCAGCCACCGCTTAGCGTACCTGCCGATATAGCTGTGTAGCATGCCAATGGTACCCATATAGGCATTTGGTCGAAAGAAGATATCTGGCCGCTTGCTATAAGTGCAACGGTAATAATACCCATAACCTTTTGCGCATCGTTACCACCGTGCCCTATACTGAAAGCAGCGGATGAGACCAGTTGTGAGCGCTTAAGCCACAGGGTAGAGCGGGCAACATTAAGGCTGCTGAGGAACAAGGTAAAGATGCTCATGAAACTAAGTATAGCGCCAAGGAGTACCCACTTAAAATTATGTGTATCAAAAATAACACGTAGTGTATATGACTCATAGTGTGTTTTCAGCTTGGCATTATCAAACTCGAGCATATTATAAAGCAACAGTGCTACTATCAGCAATACGCCCAGCGATAATAGTTTGGGTAAGATGCCTTTCCGGAAAGAGTTGATGAACCAAAGCGAAATGACAAAGGCTATCACCATACCTATCAATGGGGCTAATAAGATAAAGCTTACAGTTTTTATTACAGGTTCGGGGTTGATAGAGTTGAACCCGGCATGCGCTATCGCAGCACCTGCAAAGCCACCTATAAGAGTATGTGATGAACTTGACGGTATACCAAACCACCAGGTCAGCAGATTCCAGGAAATAGAAGCAAGTAGTCCTGCCATGATAACAGGCAGCGTAATAAATTCTTCTTTTACCGTTTTGGCAATAGTATTTGCTACACCGTGATCTTTAAATATAAAGAAGGCAATAAAGTTGAACATTGCCGCCCAAACTACAGCCTGCAAGGGGGTAAGTACTTTGGTAGATACAATGGTTGCTATAGAATTCGCCGCATCATGAAAACCATTGATGTAGTCAAATATCAGGGCCAGCGCTATAATAATGATCAGAAATACAGACATAAGAGGGGTACTGCTATGGTTAAGCGTATTTGATGATGATTGACTCTATCACATTGGCAGCGTCTTCACATTTATCGGTAACTATCTCCAGCATCTGGTACAGGTCTTTTTTCTTAATAAGATCGATAGGGTTGATATTTGATGAGAACAGGTTCATCATACCCTTGTCCAGCATATCATCACCTTCGTTTTCGTAGCTGTTAATGAGTACGCAAGCCTCGGTAATGGAGCGCAGATCTTTCATGTCCCTAAGGCCATAGACACCTCTATTCAAGGCCGTAATTGCTTTTTTAATGATATCGGCAAAACCTAGCATGGTTTCATCTACATCGTTGATGTAATAGTTCATCATGCGTTTTGCAGAGCCCCATATATAATCAGCTATATCATCGAGCGAGGTAGCCAGGTAGTGGATATCCTCACGATCGAAAGGAGTAATGAAGTTACTGCCCAGTTCTACAAATACCCTGTGTGTTACTTCGTCGTTCTTATGTTCCCATTCTTCCAAGCCTTTTAGCAGGGCTTCGCGGGCGGTGAAATCGGGTTCATTAACCGCTTTGTAAAAAATATCGCCCATTTGCGTGAGGTTAGTACTCACTTCTTCGAACAGGCTATAAAAAACACGGTCTTTTGGTGTGAATATCTTTAAGAACGAACCGAAACCCATATATTTTGTATTTATACTAAAATTGTGCGCAAAACTATTCCTAATTAGTGTGCTGATGAAGTAAGGACGTAATTGGTAATAATTTCTTAACATTGAGATAATGAACAAATATTATTGGGGTGATTTTTGTTCCATTTTGTTCCAGTTTTGTCATGCTTTGTATTTGTTTCACCCACATTTTGCTGATAATCAACAATGTTTATTTGCAAGAAGACTTGATTTGTTCCGCATAGAACATATTTGAATGTTTTCATCGAGTGGATTTTTGATAAAAGAATATGACCTTTTAAAGGATTTACTATAGCAAATATACTAATAAATAGCGAATATTGCTTTCATAGAGTTTATGATCTTACCCTTGGGTCTATCCAGCTATACAGGAAGTCTGTAATAAGGCTCACTACGATAAATATGAGGGCAGTCAGCAATACTGAGCCCATAACAAGCGGGAAATCGAACTTGTCCAGCGCTTCTACCGTGATACGCCCTACACCTTTCCAGCCAAAAATATATTCTACAAAGAAAGAGCCCGCCAATAACTCGGCCAGCCAGCCTGATACTGCGGTGATGACGGGGTTGAGTGCATTGGGCAAGGCATGCCTGAAAACAACTTTTGTTTTCGACAAACCCTTGGCATAAGCCGTGCGAATATAATCTTGCGACAATACATCGAGCAGGGCGCTGCGGGTAAGCTGGGTAATGATGGCCAGCGGACGTATGCCTAACGCTAAAGCAGGTAATAAAAGATTTTTCAATACAAGGTGCCTGCCGGTAAATGCATCGTACTCCCAGAGACTACCTGTCATATTTAACCCCGTAGCCTTGTGAAATATATAGCCAAAAAAATAGGCGATGATAAGTCCCGCAAAGAATGAGGGCATGGATATGCCTACCACGCTGGCTGCAACAGCAGAAGTATCGAGCCAGGTGCCTTTTTTTATAGCTGCCAGTACGCCCAGCAGTATGCCTGCAATGGTGGCGAATATCATAGCTGCCAGTGCCAGTGTCATAGTATTGGGTAATGTCTCGGCCAGTACGGAAGATACCTCGCGCCGGGTGCGGTAAGAACGGCCCAGGTAAGGCCATTTTAAGGCCAGGGCTTTTTCTTTTGAAACGGGTAGCAACTGTATAAAGCTGTACTTCTCTTTATCAACCTTTTTATGAATAGCTAAAGGCGAAAGATCATTCAGGTAAAGTGCATAGCGCACCGGCAGCGGCTTGTCCAGGTTCATTTCCCTGCGTACGTTCTTTAAAGTATTCAGGTCGCTACGCTGCCCCATTGTAAGGCGCGCGGGGTCGCCCGGCAACACGTTGAACAGGAAAAAAACAACCGTCACTACGCCAAATAGCACCAATAAACTGTAGCCTAAGCGCCGTGCCAGGAAAAGCAGCACTATTGCAGCTTTATTTTTCCATTGTTAAGCGACATGCCTTTAGGATAGTCGCGGAAACTCCACTTGTTGCGGATAATGCCTTGCTCCAGCAACATAAGCCCCGGGTTGGTACGCATGGCTGTTTTACTTACAGTGCCA
Source organism: uncultured Sphingobacteriales bacterium (assembly GCA_946479435.1). The sequence continues at coordinate 25,824 of CAMLFX010000016.1, forward strand.
TCCAGCACAAGGAAAGGAGCATCTATCTTCCATTGTTGTGCATATTTATCAGCGGTTTCTTTATCGGCTGAACACAATATATAGAATGGTACATTTTGCGCCATGCATTGCGAAGCCAGCGTGCGCAAACGGTCTATATTATCGGTACGGGCGGTAACAGGGTCTTTAACAAACAGCAGGAAAGTATAGCCCGGCTGGGTTAAAATAAACTCCGTCTGGTCGTTACCATCGTGATCAGTAATAACGAAGTCTTTTATTTTAGCTTCCGCATTTCCTTTTTTAATAAGCTTATCCTTACGGTCCACAAACTTCCAGGTAGTATCCTGCCATGGGTAGTTTTCCATAGTGAATTCTTTTTGCGTACCGTCTTTTTCATAAATCATCACGGTTTCGTACTGGTCGGGTATGGCACCCGGAGGTATCTGGCGGTCGGTATTGACATTGGCACCTACTTTAAACGGAAGGCAATCGTAAAAAGGCAGATGTTCCAGCACATACCATTGCACACCAAATACGAAGAAAGCAGTGAGTATAAGTATGGCAACACTTGGGTAGCCTTTGAAGATGGGGGTAACACGCCTGCGGAAGATGAACAGGATAATGATCATGACCAGCAGGGCTACATCTTTATAGAAAGTTTCTTCGTTGGTTATTTTAATGCAATCGCCAAAGCAGCCACATTCTTTTATTTTACCTGAGAACAGTACATAAGCAGTAAGGAAAGTAAAGAACGTGATGAGTAATAAAAGCAGGAATGAAAACACCCTGTATGCATAACCCAATAATACCGCAACACCGGCTATCACCTCGAAAGCTATCATGGTAACTGATAGCCCCAGCGAGTATTGAGACATACTGGCCATTCCCCATACATCGAAAAATTCATTCATTTTATAGCTAAGGCCAAGCGGGTCGTTAGCTTTTATAAGTCCTGAAAATATGAATAGAACACCTACTACAATTCTTAATAGCCAGAGGAAGTATTTCATAAAGCGGTTTATTGAGTATGTATTGACTGTAAAACTGTATACAATGGTGGGTTATAAAATGTTAAGATTGTTCATCAATTTTTATGAGCGCAAAAATGCCATAATTCACTATATCGCAAAAATTGGCATCTATGCCTTCCGATACTATGGTTTGGCCATCATTGGCCAGTATTTGTTTAATACGTAAAAGTTTCACCAGTATTAGGTCAACAAACGACTGCTGCGACATATCTCTCCAGGCCTCGCCATAGTCGTGGTTCTTTTGTAGCATCAGGTCTTCTATTTCTTTCGCCTTTAGCTCGTACCAATGTTTGGCATCCTGTGCAGGCATTTCAGTTTCTGCATCAGCAGGCAAAGCATTTTGTATCAGGGCAATGATGCCGTAATTCACTATACCTATGAATTCGCTGGCAATACTATCGCCTATTTTTTGTGTGCCCAGCTCCTGTATCTGGCGAATGCGCCAGGCTTTTATATATACCTGGTCAACAATAGATATAGGGCGCAATACCCGCCACGAAGTGCCGTAGTCCTGCGCCTTTTTTACATAAAGGTCTTTGCAGCGGTTCACTACGCTTTGGTATTGTTGTAAAGTATGCGTCATTTGCGCGGTGGAGTTGGTGCTTAAACTATCCTGCATTTTCTTTGTACTGCCAATGAGTTTCAAAAATACAGTTTTACCCGTACAAACCACCCTGCAAAGCAAGGGAAGAATACTAAGCCTTGAAAAGCCAATGGTAATGGGCATACTGAATGCTACCCCTGACAGCTTTTATAATAAAGGCAGGGATAGCGGAACGGAGGAACTGCTGCGCCATGCAGAAAAAATGCTGAAAGATGGCGCGGCTATATTGGATATTGGCGGGGTATCAACAAAGCCAGGGTCGCCGATAATAGAAGTGCAGCAGGAACTGGACAGGATACTGCCCGCAATAGAAGCGATACATAAACAGTTCCCTGATGCATGGCTATCGTGCGATACATATAGTGCACAAGTAGCCAAACAGGCAGTGCAGGCAGGTGTAGATATAATAAATGATGTGAGCAGCGGCAGTATTGATAAACTGATGTTACAAACCGTTGCCGCTTTGAAAGTGCCTTATATAGCGATGCATATGCAGGGCATACCGGAAACCATGCAGGTGAACCCGCAATATGATGATGCACTAAAAGAAGTGCGCGACTATTTAAAAGATATATGCGACCAATGTAACGAAGCAGGTGTTGTGGATGTGATCATTGATCCCGGTTTTGGCTTTGGTAAAACGGTAGCACATAATTTTGAATTGCTGAAAGGGCTACACACATTCAGGCTGCTGGGCAGGCCGGTACTGGCGGGTATCTCCCGGAAATCGATGGTGTGCAAACCGATCAAAGTATCGCCTGAACATGCGTTGAATGGCACAACGGCACTGCATATAGTAGCCTTGCAGCAAGGCGCTAATATTTTGCGCGTACACGATGTGAAAGAAGCGGTGGAAGTGATCACTTTGTTTGAGCAGCTAAACAACTAATAATATGGAACCTTATTATGCGGTCATCTTCACATCGCTACGTACGGAGGGTGATAATGGCTATGCAGCTATGGCTGAAGAAATGGAACAACTTGCTCAACAGCAACCGGGCTATTTAGGTATAGAAAGTGCGCGGAATGAATTAGGCATTACTGTTTCTTACTGGGCATCGCTGGAAGCCATTAAGAACTGGAAAGCAAATCTTGACCATTTGGAAGCGCAAAAGAAAGGCCGTACCACCTGGTACAGCCAATATAAAGTACGCATCTGCAAAGTAGAGCGTGAGTATGAGTTTACGATATAGTTTAGAATGTAAGTATGGGGTGCCGTTTGAACTCTTTATTTCTATCGAACAGGTACCGTAGTGTTACCAGTTTGCGGCTGCGGTGCGTGCCCAGGCTTTCAGCAATGTTCATCATCTTAGGATTGAAATCACCAATCCATTGCATTTCATAGTCTGTATATTTCGATTGTGGCTGTATCACCTTCGCACCTTCTATTATCATGTAAGCATCTACGCCCTTGCCTTGAAATTCAGGTATGATGCCAAATGCAATACCCAGGAAACGGGTACATTTCCCAAATTTTTGCAGCCAAAGAAATTTCAGTTTATGCAGCAGGTCGAATTTACCGTTTAGATGTTTGAAGAACTGGTTAAGATCTGGCAGGTTTATCCAGAATGCAATAGGTTCATCTTTGTAATAGGTAAACCAAATGATCTCTTCATCCATCACAGGTTTCATTTTTTTGAACATTTTTTTTACCGTGCGTTCTTCCAGCTGTTTACCACCACCATGGCTGGCCCATGCCTTATTGTATATATAAGTAAAATCTTTAGCAAACTTATCCAGCTCCGATTTTTTTACATGCTTTGCTGAATAATTAGGGTCTTTTGAAAGTTCAGTATTGCGTATGTAAAACTTTTCCTGCAGACGCTGGTCAACTTTCATAGCATAGCAAACCTGGTTGAAATACACTTCGAAACCGTAATTCCTGAATAGTGCTTCATAATAAGGTGGGTTATAATTCATACAGTAAAGTGGTTCCTGGAAACCTTCTACCTGCAAACCCCACCAGCGTTCGCGCTCACCGAAATTTATAGGGCCATCCATCGCTTCCATACCGCGCTCCCATAGCCACTGTTTACAGTGGTCGAAAATAATATTAGCGGCTTTCTGGTCGTTGATACATTCAAAAAAACCAATACCACCTGTAGGTTGGTCTTGTTTGTATTGTTTGTTGACGAATGTTGCTACACGTCCTATCACTTTACCATTATCATCTTTCAATAGCCAGCGCGTGCATTCCCCTTTTTTGAAGAACTTATTTTTCTTTGGGTCGAACACTTCTTCTATATCCTTATCAAGCGGACGAATGAAGTTGGGGTCGTTCTTATAAATTTCAAGGGGCAGTTCGAGAAATGCCTTTATATCCTGCTGTGTTTTTACTTCCTGCATCTGCATAGCTTACCTGCGAAAAAAATTACAACGTGAAAATACTCTAAAAAAAGAAACCCGCTGAAAAGCGGGCTACTCATTTGGTTATGACAGTTCACATATCTATTTTTTCTTGCTGAAAAAATCCCTCAATTCGCGGCTCATTTGTTCGCCGCGTATTTTCAGGTCTTTCAGTTCATCGCCTACATTATTCTTTATAGTATGAAAATCCATAGGGTCGCCGCCCGACATATAGCGCAGGTCTTCAGGTGTGCGTGCTGCAGGTACTATGATCCATGCAAGTATGTATGCCAGTAAGCCTATGCCTGCCGTAAGGAACATAATAGCAAATACCAGGCGTACTATTACGGGGTCAATATCGAAATAGTTAGCTATACCACTACATACGCCACCAATCATTTTATCATTCGGGTTGCGGAATAGCCTGCGGCCGGAGGGTGGAGTGTTTTGCTGACTGTAAGAAGAGCTATACGGCGCAGGGAAATGACTAACCGGATTGCCTTTAGCATCTCTGCCCTCATTCAACGCGCTGGCGGGGCCAAGTGTTTCTATTACTTTCAATACATCCGATTTATCCACAGCATGTGCGCCAGCATTCAGACGTATGGTGAATAGCTCGGCAATGCGTGCTTCTATATCGTGAATGATCTCATATTTGCCTTCTTCGCCATCAAAATGGCGCTCAAGCGATGAGATGTAGTCTTTTAATAACAGGTAACCATCTTCCTCAATAGGTATCAACCTGCCGGCGATGGTTATTTGTATGATGCGTTGCATAAGCGTGGTTTTATATAGTTGTAGTTAAATGATTCACTGCATTGCTTAATTCATCCCAGGTGCTGCGTAGCTGAGCATAAAATTTCAAACCGTTTTTCGTGAGCGCGAAATATTTGCGCGGCGGCCCACTGGGCGATTCCTCCCAACGGTAACTCAGCATATCTGCATTTTTAAGCCTTGTAAGCAAAGGGTATAAGGTACCTTCCAGCACCACCAGTTTCGCCTCTTTCAACTGCTCTAGTATATCACTTGGGTATGCTTCTTTTTGTTTGTGTATGATACCCAGTATGCATAGCTCCAGCAACCCTTTCCTCATTTGCGATTCCGTATTATCTATCGTCATGTCCTTGCTTTTACAAAGACAAAACTAATGTTTTTTATAATACTATGTATAACATAGTACCTGCTAATGGATAATATTTTGTTAAAGCAGGTATTGGGTGTGCATAGTTAGCTGATAATCAAAGCGGAATATTTTGTTCTAATTTTAGCCTTTCTATGAATTTTAAAAAGATAGAACAAGCGGATATTGACTTCTTCAATAAAACAGAAGGTGTGCACAGTGTTATGGGTGATGCTGAAAGCCTTGCCAATGCTGCATCGGACCAGACGGAAGACCTGCATTACCTGCCCGAAGTAGTGATACAACCGTTTACCGTAGCAGCGGTGAGCAGTATTATGAAATATTGTAACGCACATAACATACCCGTTACACCACGTGGTGCAGGCACGGGTTTAAGTGGCGGGGCATTAGCTTTGTATGGCGGTGTGGTGCTGGATATGCGCAGGTTCAATAAAATATTAAATATAGATACCTGCAACTTTCAGGTGACGGTGGAGCCGGGTGTAATAACACAGGAACTACAGGACGCTGTTAAGGAAAAAGGTTTGATGTATCCGCCCGACCCCGCCAGTAAAGGGTCTTGTTTTATAGGCGGAAATGTATCGGAAAATTCAGGCGGGCCAAGAGCTGTGAAGTATGGTGTGGTAAAAGATTATGTGCTGAACCTTGAAGTAGTAATGCCAAATGGCGATATAATGTGGACCGGCGCTAATGTATTAAAGAATGCAACAGGATATAATCTTACCCAGCTAATAGTGGGTAGTGAAGGAACGTTAGCCGTTATTACTAAAATAGTATTGAAACTGATACCTGCCGTGCAGCATGACCTGCCGATGCTGGTGCCATTCCGCTCGGCAGTGGAAGCTTGTGAGGCTGTGAATGCTATATTCCTTGCGGGTTACACACCATCGGCACTGGAGTTTATGGAGCGCGATGCGCTGGAATGGTCGATGAAATACACACAGGCAGAAGGTATTGCTTTGCCTGATGATATACAGGCACACCTGCTGATAGAAGTAGATGGCAATAACAAAGAGCAACTATACGCAGAGATGGAGGCGATAGCAGGCGTAATGGAAAAATTCAATACAGGAGAAGTATTATTTGCTGATAGCCATGAACAAAAACAAATGCTTTGGGCCCTGCGCCGCAAAGTAGGCGAAGCGGTAAAAAGCAATTCGATATATAAAGAAGAAGATACCGTAGTGCCAAGGGCAGAGCTGCCTAAGTTGCTGCAAATAGTAAAGCGTATCGGTAAAGAATATGGTTTCCATTCGGTATGCTATGGCCATGCAGGCGACGGTAACCTGCACGTTAATATTGTAAAAGCGGATATGAGCGATGATGACTGGAAGAATAAACTACCGGAAGGCATTCGTGAATTATTTAAAGAGGTAGTGGCAATGGGGGGCACCATATCGGGCGAGCATGGTATCGGCCTTGTGCAGAAGAACTATATGGATATTGCATTCAGTGAAGTACAGCTACAGCTTATGAAAGATATTAAGCATTTATTCGACCCGCAAGGAATACTTAACCCGGGGAAGATATTTTTATAATTCCTTTAGCATTTGTTTTACAAAATAGTGGTTAAAACAGCATGTATTAAGCCTTGAGCTTGTTAACTTCGCATCAATAGTATTTACATGAAAAAAATATGCCTCGTTTTGTTATGCAGCGCTATGAGTTTTGCCTCGTTTGCGCAGGAAGTATATAGCAGTAGCGGCCGCCCTATAACCGAGGCTGAACGTGAAGGTAAAAAAGAACCAGTAAAGGGTTTTGACCCAAGCCGCCTGATATTTGGAGGCGGCTTTATATTTGGCATTGGCAGTGGTTACACAAATCTGGGAATATCACCCGTAGTAGGCTATGCGATAACCGATAAGTTTTCAGCAGGCATTGGCTTAGGCTATCAATATTTTAAGTTTGATATTCCTGTAGTCGATCAGTTTAATACGCCTATCGCCTCTTATAAATTTAAAACCTCAATTTATACAGGTAGTGTTTGGGCAAGGTACTTAGTATTTCAAAATATTTTTGTGCATGTACAGCCTGAAATAAACAGCCTGGAGATTCAGTCGAGCAATCCGTATTTTGATGCTAATGGTAATATTCAAATAGATAAAACGCGGACTACAGTGCCCAGCCTTTTGGCGGGTATAGGCTTGCGCCAGCCAATCAGTAACAGGGTTTCTATTTTAGCTATGGCGCTATACGATATATTACAAGAGCCCAACAGCCCATACCGGAATACCATAGACCTGCGTATAGGTGTAGCTGTAGGATTTTAATAAACATCTTATATAATAAATGCTTTTAAAGCCTTCTGCGGAAGGCTTTATTTTTTAGTTATTTTCACATTATGAGTTCAGCCATCTTATTGTCGATAGTGCTTGCATATTTTGCTTTGCTGTTAGGCATTGCGTTCTATACATCCAGGCATTCCAACAACGAGTCGTTCTTTATTGGCAACCGCAATAGTAAGTGGTGGGTAGTGGCATTTGGTATGATAGGTACTTCATTATCGGGCATGACCTTTATTTCCGTGCCTGGTGTAGTTGGTAAAACCGGGTTCGATTATTTTCAGGTGGTGATAGGCTACTGGTTAGGCTATTTTGCAGTAGCGTTTATTTTACTACCCTTATATTACCGTTTGCAGCTCACCTCTATTTATACTTATCTCGAGAGGCGGTTGGGCGTTACCTCTTATAAAACAGGCGCAATGTTTTTTATCCTGTCGCGCACATTGGGTGCTACGCTCAGGCTATATCTTGTAATAAAAGTGTTGGAGAAATTTGTGCTGGAAGGTATGGGTATATCGTTTGAAGTAACAGCGATTGTGATACTGGTGTTGATATTGCTATATACATATCGTGGTGGTGTGAAAACCATAGTCTGGACGGACACCTTGCAAACCACATTCATGATACTGGCATTGCTTGTTTGCGTATGGTATATAATGGATACACTCAATCTTAATTTTAGCAGCACCTGGGCAGCTATGCAGGAAAAAGGGTACACCAAATTGTTCTATACTGATCCTAAAGAATCGAACTTCTTCCTGAAACAGATATTAGGTGGCGCATTTATCACAATAGCTATGACAGGGCTTGACCAGGAAATGATGCAGAAGAATATAAGTGTAAGCAACCTGAAAGACTCGCAGAAAAACATGGTAACATTCTGCTTTACATTGCTGGTAGCTAATTTTATATTCCTGTTGCTGGGAGGGTTGTTGTACCTATATAGCGATGCTAAAGGCATATCGGTAGCAGGTGACGATCTTTTCCCTACAATAGCTGTAAATAGCGGCTTACCTTTTTATATTACCGTTTGTTTTTTAATTGGGCTGATATCAGCACTTTTTCCCAGTGCCGATGGAGCACTTACGGCGCTTACTTCTTCTTTCTGTATCGATATATTAGGCATGAAACGCAGGGAAGACTGGGATGAAAAGAAAAAAGGTAAGGTGAGACTGGTAGTGCATAATGTATTCGCCATTATATTCCTGGGCTGCGTATTTTTTTTCAGGGAAGTGGATAACGGCTCGCTGATACAAATACTATTGGTAGTGGCTGGATATACTTACGGGCCGCTACTCGCCTTGTTTAGTTTTGGTATTTTCACTAAACGAAATGTTATAAACAGTGCTGTGCCAATAATTTGCGTGTTGGCCCCGGTAATGTGTTACATATTGAAACAACATGATAGGCAGTGGTTGGGTGGCTATACAATAGGTACAGAACTGCTGATAATAAACGCAGGACTGGCATTTTTGATGCTATTTTTGTGTTCGAAGAAAAGTGAACCCTTATTGGCATTTGAAGAATAGTTTATGAAAGAAAAGTATACAAAAGTAAAACTCCGCGATTGGACAGAAACACGTGCACACTCAAGCTGGCAGGTATTTAAAATAATGGCGGAATTTGTGCAAGGGTTTGAAACCCTTGCCAAGATAGGCCCATGTATATCTATATTCGGCTCGGCCCGCACCAAGCCGGGTAGTAAGTATTATGAGCTTGCCGTTGAAGTAGCGAAGAAACTGGCAGAAGAGGGTTTTGGTATCATATCGGGCGGAGGGCCAGGTATAATGGAAGCGGCCAATAAAGGGGCGCAGATGGTTGACGGCAGATCTGTTGGCCTTAATATCGAACTGCCTTTCGAACAAAGCCATAATGAGTATATAGACAGGGAAAACAACCTTCAGTTTGAATACTTCTTTGTGCGTAAGGTCATGTTCTCGAAGTACTCGCAAGGTTTTATAATGATGCCGGGAGGCTGGGGAACTATGGATGAGTTTTTCGAAATAGCCACGCTAATACAAACACGCAAGTTTACACAAACGCCAATGGTATGTATGGGCTCAGCTTATTGGAATGGCCTGTTCGATTGGATGCGTACCGTAATGCTGGAAGAAGAAAGTAATATAAGTCCCGGCGACCTGGAAATGATCAAGATACTGGACACACCCGACGAAGTGGCCGAATACTTTCAGGATTTTTATGCGCACAATAAGCTACAGCCTAACTTCTAATATCGCATGACGAAACTGTTACTATCGAAAGCATTGAATGATTATGCCGAAGCCTTTACTACTCCCGAGTCAAGCGTGCTGGCTAAACTGAACCGTGAAACCAATATGAAGGTAGAACAGGCGGTAATGCTATCAGGCCACCTGCAGGGCGCGTTTCTTGCTATGGTTAGCAATATGGTGCAGCCAATGCATGTTTTGGAATTGGGTACTTATACCGGCTATTCGGCTATATGCCTGGCACAAGGCATAAAGAAAGGAGGGCAACTGCATACAATAGACATTAATGAAGAACTCAAAGACATGAGTTTTAGTTATTTTTGCAATGCAGGACTGGAAGAAATAATTATTCAGCACGTAGGAAAGGCGGCAGACATAATACCTGAATTGGAATATGACTTTGATTTGGTATTTATTGATGCTGATAAGCCGAATTACAATCTTTATTACGACCTGGTTTTTGATAAAGTGCCTGTTGGCGGATACATATTGGCGGATAATGTATTGTTTGAAGGAGATGTGCTTTTGCCTGAAAATGAACAAAGCAAAAATGCAAGAGCCATGCATGCTTTCAACAAAAAAATAAAAGAGGACGACCGGGTAGAGCAAGTGCTGTTACCTTTACGCGATGGCCTCATGCTAATAAGGAAAATTAAGAATTGACGTCATTAATATATTTACTGCGATGAAAAAGAGTATAGTGCTTACATTGGTTTTAGTTGCCTTTGCTGCTATGGTATTAAAAGCTCAGAGTTACGACGACCGTGCGCGCGAATATATAAAAACGTATTGCCGCCTGGCTGTGCTGGAACAGCAACGTAGTGGCATACCGGCAGCTATTACATTAGCGCAAGGCATTCATGAAACATCGGCCGGTGCAAGCGAACTGGCTACGGAAGCGAACAACCACTTTGGTATAAAGTGTAAAAAAGCCTGGACTGGTGAAACATTCGCACATACTGATGATGCACCGAATGAATGTTTTAGAAAATATAAAACAGCCGAAGAGTCGTATAAAGATCACTCCGATTACTTAGCCAGCACGCCGCGGTATGCAGAGCTGTTTAAGATGTCGCCTACGGATTATGCATCCTGGGCCGCAGGCTTACGTAAATGTGGTTATGCTACTAATCCAAGGTATGCCAACGTACTTATTAAGCTGATAGAGGACTATCACTTGCAGGAATATACTTACGTGGCAATGGAAAACCCGGCCACATACAGTAATGATATTGCAAAACTTGAAAAAGAAATAATACCTGAAAAAGACGGCCCTGAAAAAGCAAGTGCTGATATGGCTATTTCTTCAGATATACCTGTTGCTGCAACTTATGGTATGCCAATGCCGGGTATTAAAGCTGCAAGCAGAATTAAAGTAAACGAGAACTATACCGGGCAGCCGAAGGCTGATACAGCAATAACTTATCCTCCTTTTGGCGAGCAGGTAAAAGTGAACGGATTGAAAGCCGTATATGCCCGTAAAGGTGATATGCCCCTGGAATATGCACTGAAATTTGATATCCGTTACGAGCGCTTGCTGGAGTTTAACGATATTAATGACAGGCCATTGCCTGAGAATATGTATTTATACCTGGAGCGCAAACATGCAAGGGGTATAAATAATACGCATATTGTAAAGGAAGATGAGAACTTGCTGAAGATAGCACAGTATGAGGGCATGCAACTAAAAAGTATAAGAATGCTGAATAAGCTTTCGCAGGGCGAAGAGCCATTAGTTGGTAGTGTACTGCAACTGCAGGAAGAAGCCTTAGGCAAACCACAAACTGTAGCAGGTACAGAAGTAAAAGATGTCAATATACCGGTACCAACGCCTTATCTAGTGCAAAATGAAACTCCGGCCATTGAAAAGGAACAGGTAACCGCAGCTGGAGAAGAAGTTGTAGCTGCTATACCATCTTACAACTCAAATGAAATGGTTGTGTCAACCAACCAGATAATAGGCCCGCAGCAGCCCCAACCTGTAAATATTGCGAACGAACAACCCGTAGAAGAGGCTATTGAAGAGGAAAATGCACAAGCGGCGCTACCGCCACAAGCCCTAACCGCAGAACCTAAAAAAGAAGAACAGCCATTAGATGAATTTGATGCGCTGAAAGCCAGGTTTGATAAAGTAGTGTACGCAGCGCGCGATGCGCAGCCCGCAGCAGATGCTGCAGCTACGGATACGGCCATACAAACAGATACTCCTGAGCAAGGAACATCTGCCGTGAAAACTGAACCGAAGCGTGAAGAAACTGTAAAAAAACAAGAAGAACCTAAGCAGGAATTGCTAACTGTAAAAGGCAAAAAGTACTATACGGTAAAAAAGGGAGACACAGCTTTTGGCATTGCTAAGAACCATCATATCAGCATGCGCGACTTGCTTAATATGAATGATCTTGATTTCAGGGAACTGCAGGTAGGCCAAAAATTGCGTGTGCAATAATTATGGAATTACTCAGGGTACATGATAAAACATTTAAGCCGTTTATAGATGCCGCTACTATTCAAAAAAAGGTATTTGAAACTGGCAGGCAAATAGCGGAAGACTATCAGGGCCTAGATCCACTTTTTATAGTTGTACTCAATGGGTCATTTATGTTTGCGGCTGATATTTTCAGGGCCATAGACATACCGGCAGAAATATCTTTTATTAAGCTGGCATCCTATAAAGGCACTACTTCAACAGGTAATGTTATTACTGCTATAGGTATGGATGAAAACCTTACAGGCAGGCATGTAGTAATATTGGAAGATATTATAGATAGTGGTAAAACCCTTCATTCCTTTCTGCCTGAAATATGGCAGCGCCAACCTGCTTCAATAAAAATTGCAGTATTTCTATCTAAACCAACGGCGCTTCAATACGATGTGAAGCCAGACTATCACTGTTTTGAGATACCCGATGATTTTGTAGTTGGGTATGGATTAGACTACGATGGTTTGGGTAGAAATTTACCTGCCCTCTATGTATTAGCCTGATCAGTAAAAAATAGATGCCGGTAAATTTTGGGCATCAACCAAACCAGCTTTTTTAGCCTGTTCAAATAATTGAATGATCGCTTGTCTTCCTTCTTCCCCAAGATCGGTGCTGTAGTTGTTTACATACAGTTCAATATGTTGGCGCATTACGCTCTCTTCCATTTCCTGCGCATTGTCTTTTACAAACTGCGATAGTGCTGGATAATTATTCCATGAATAAGCGAGGCTTTCTTTTATGATACTGTCAATAGTTACACTCAACTCTTTATCGAAACTGCGGCGCAATACAATACCGCCTAATGGTATAGGTGCATTTGCAAAGTTCTCCCACCAATCGCCCATGTCCATCAGTTTTACCAGCCCTTTTTGCGCGTAAGTAAAACGGCTTTCGTGTATGATGAGGCCAGCATCATATTTGTCATCTATAACTGCTTGCTCTATGTCGCTGAATACAAGTTCTGTTTTATTCTTGGCCTGTGGGTAGGCAATTGATAATAATAAATTGGCAGTTGTATTAAAGCCAGGTATGGCGATCTTAAAATCGGCTATATTTTTCAGGTCTAATTGCTCTTTAGCAATTAGTAACGGGCCAACACCTTTACCAAGCGCGCTGCCGCTATGCAATAAGGCATATTGCTGAACGGTATGTAGAAAGGTGCTGTAACTAAGTTTAGTAATATCTAGTTTACCTTCTTCGGCCCATTTATTCAATGTAGCCACATCTTCCATTACATAATCGAACGTAATGCCTTTGGTGTCAATTTTATTGTTCACCATTGCATCGAATATAAATGTATCGTTGGGGCAGGGGCTAAAGCCTAAAGTCAGTTTCATAAGCGGATGTAAGTTAACAAGTATGGTGCATTAGCGGTGCGTCGTGTACGCATGCATCTTCCTATATTCGTATAAAACTATCTTATGTCAACATATATGGGTTTACGCACATTAGGGTATAAAGTTCCTGATCTGCAAAAAGCAAAGGAATGGTACACCAAGGTATTAGGAATAGAACCTTATTTCGATGAGCCTTTTTATGTAGGCTTTAATGTAGCCGGTTATGAACTTGGCCTGCAGCCCGTAGAAGGTGAACAACCTGTATTAGGTACAAACAGTACTACCTATTGGGGTGTTGAAGATGTACGTAAAGAATATGATCGTTTATTAGAACTAGGAGCTACTGCTTACGAAGAACCTGCGGATGTAGGTGGCGATATTGTGGTAGCAGCAGTAAAAGACCCTTGGGGCAATTTGTTTGGTATTATTTACAATCCTCATTTTAAGCTATAAGTGGAGTGCCCTAAATTGTATATGCTCTTGCTTGGTTGCCGCCCTAAAGGACGGCTTACCGAACAACATGATATGTTCTTTGGTATTGCAAATAACCTTAAGGAATTGATACCGGATATCAATGCGTTTTGGCCTGAGGCTAAAAATAATATTCATATTGATGCCTGGCGGGAAGTGAATATAGTAGATGGATATAGGGTAAAAGTAATGGAGCATACAAATGCACCGCAGCAGGCCATGACCAAGTTATTCTTTATTAATCTGGGCGGCTATAAGCAAGGTGAATTTGAAGAATATCACTACAAGATGCTGGTAGCTGCAGTTACTAAAGAAAATGCTGTCAGGACATCAAAACAAACCAGTTTTTTCAAGCATACAGGTTTTAAAGGTGCTGTTGCACATGTAGATGATAAGTATGGGATTGATGTGGACGACTTGTATGAAATAAAAGATATACTGCCTGAAAAGTATAAAGAAAAATATAGTGTAGTATTATCTGGAAGTGTTGCTGATATTGAGGATGAGATACACCTGGGTTATTTGCCCTTATATAAAATATGAAGTTGTGACGGTTTGCGAGAAAGATAAAAACCATATATTTGCTTCCCCAATTTAACGGTTCGGGAAGTAGCGCAGCCCGGTAGCGCACTTGGATGGGGTTCAAGGGGTCGCAAGTTCGAATCTTGTCTTCCCGAC
>CAMLFX010000017.1 GCA_946479435.1 uncultured Sphingobacteriales bacterium
CGACCACCGAGATCTACACTCTTTCCCTACACGACGCTCTTCCGATCTCAACTACACAAACAATAAAAGTAACAGCTAATGGTACCTATTACGTTGCGGTAACTAACACAGTAGGCACAGCCCGTGATACTATAGTGGTACAGTTACGCACATTACCTGCTATAAATATTGGCAACGATACGTCATTCTGTATTGGCAATTCAGTAACCCTTACCGCACCTTCAGGCAAGACATATCTTTGGAGCACAGGCTCTGTCAAAAGCGCTATATCAGTGAGTAGCAGTGGCGCTTACAGTGTAAAAATTACCGATAATTATAGTTGTAGTAACAGGGACACTATAAACATTATAGTAAATTCATTACCTGTTACAAACTTAGGGAATGACACAGCGATATGTATCGGTAGTAGCCTGACCTTAGATGCACAAAACACTAGCGCTACCTACCTATGGCACAATAATAGCACTACACAAACATTGGCAGTATCGGCCGCAGGTACCTATAGTGTGCTTGTTACCGATACACATGGCTGCAAAGGACGTGACACTATAAATATCAACACGCTCTCATTACCTACTGTTAATTTAGGGAATGATACTACTGTATGCAGTGGTACCAGCTTAACACTGGATGCACAAAATACAGGTGCTAACTACCTGTGGAGTACTAGTGCTACTACACAAACAATAAACGTAAATGCTGCCGGTAACTATAGCGTTAGCGTTACAGATGTTAATGGTTGTTCTAAATCTGACACACTAGATGTTAGCCTATATTCGCTGCCTACAGTTGCATTGGGCAACGATACCGCTATTTGTGCGGGTGCCAGCATAGTGTTTGATGCACAGAATACAGGGGCTATATATATGTGGAACACCTCTACCGCTACACAAACAATAACTGTAAGTACGGCTGGCAGCTATAATGTTAGCGTTACAGACGCCAACGGATGTGTTAATAATGACACTATCAATCTAAGCATAAATGCACTGCCGATTGTTACATTAGGTAGTGATACTACAATATGTATGGGTAGCTCTTTAGTCTTAAATGCAGGAAATACCGGTTCAACATACATTTGGAATACCAGCGCCACTACCCAAACAATAACTGTAAGTACTGCAGGTAGCTACAATGTATCAGTAACTGATATCAATAGCTGTTCTAAATCTGATACTATTGACGTAGGTACCTATTCGCTACCCACCGTTACATTGGGTAACGATACTGCTATATGCGCAGGTTACAGCCTGACAATAAATGCTCAAAATCCGGGTGGAACTTATTTATGGAATACCAGCGCCACTACGCAAACAATAAGTGTAAGTACTGCCGGTAGCTACAATGTATCAGTAACTGATGCAAATGGCTGTGTTAACAGTGATACAATAAATTTGAGTATAAATACACTGCCTGTTGTTAACCTGGGCAATGATACAGCCATATGCGATGGTAATACTTTAACACTGGATGCAATGAATACTGGCAGTATATATACGTGGAATACCGGTGCTATTACGCAAACACTTGATGTATCTGCTGCAGGCACCTACGGTGTTACTGTAACCGATGCAAATAATTGCAGTAGTTCCGATACAATACAGATCAGCATAAACCCATTACCTATAGTTAACTTAGGCAATGACACAACCCTTTTTCCGAATATAATATTGACATTGAACGCAGATAATCCGGGTGCAACATACCTGTGGAATACCGGAGCGACGACTCAGACGATAAATGTTGATGATAATGGTACTTACATAGTTAACGTCACTGATGTAAATACATGCAGCAATCGCGATACGATTATTGTAAACTTTATACCTGTTAGTATTAACAATACAATATTGAAAGATCCGGGAGTTACCGTAACCCCAAACCCAACAAGAACGTATATTATCATAACCGTAAACGACAACAAGCTAATAGGCTCAAAGGCTGTATTGACCGATATGAGTGGTAAAAACATACAGGTAATAGATATTTATGAAACGCAACAAAAAGTATCATTACAAGGACTTACGGCCGGAACTTATATACTTAGATTACAAAATAACCATGCTTTCAGGGTCATCAAACAAGATTAGTACTTTACTGCAAATCAGTTAAAAGCCACCTTTCAGAGGTGGCTTTTTTTAATTAAACAATTTCTTTTCTACCCGAAGAATATATAAGCCAGTGAAATTGCAGTAAGTATGCCTACTACATCGGCCAGCAACATAGCGCCAATAGAATAACGGGTATTTTTTACTGATACAGCACCGAAATAAACTGCCACTACATAAAAAGTAGTATCGGAAGAACCTTGCAAAATGGCCGATAATCTACCCGCAAAAGAATCGGGCCCGTAGGCTTTCATAGTATCTATCATCATGCCCCTTGCTGCACTACCACTCATAGGTTTTACTAATGCAGTAGGTAACCCATCTACAAAACGCGTATCTGTACCCAGCATTTCAAAAAAACTTTTGGCACCATTGATCACAACATCAAAAGTGCCGCTGGTACGCAGCATACTGATAGCTACCAGCATACCCACCAGGTATGGAATAATGCGGACAGCAGTTTCGAAACCACCCTTAGCGCCTTCAACAAATGCATCGAACACATTTATTTTTTTATAGATACCGCCAAGTATAATGAGCACAAATACCAGCAGGATGATACCGTTACTCAATACACTTGAGAAAGATTGCATACCACTTGCATTCAGCGATGTGAGATATACAACCAAAACGGCAATAAGAGCTGATAGTCCGCCAATCCAGGCCAAAATGACTGGTTGAAATAAATTGATTTTTTGTTTGATGGCAACGATTACCATAGCCGCAATAGTTGCTACAAATGTAGCTATCATGCATGGCACAAATATATCAGTTGGGTCAGCAGCGTGCAGTGCTGCGCGCGTAGCAATAATGCTGACAGGTATGAGTGTAAGGCCCGATGCATGCAGGCAGAGAAACATGATCTGTGCATTGCTGGCTCTGTCTTTCGTTGGGTTAAGCTCCTGCAGGCTTTCCATAGCCTTTATACCAAACGGTGTAGCGGCATTATCTAACCCAAGCAGGTTAGCAGAGTAATTCATCATCATGTGCCCCAATGCAGGATGCCCTTTAGGCACATCAGGGAATAATTTGCCAAAGAAAGGGCCTATAATTCTTGAAAGTAGTTGAATGCCGCCTGCTTTTTCAGCAATACTCATAAAACCCATAAATAAGGCCATAATGCCTATCAAGCCAATACTTATATTGACAGCACTTTTGCAGGTTTCTATTACGCCATCTGCATTTCTGCTAAGCTTTCGTTGTATACCTTGGTAAGTGTAAATTTTGTTCGAAGGTGCTGACGCTACCGGTTGCTTATTGTTGCCTGTTAAGATTATGGTTGCCTGGTGCAAACTATCTTCATGTAAATATCCATAACCTGCCAGGTGTTTGCCAAATGCATCTACCGAAGCAAAACCGGTTGCGGTGTCGGCACCAATTATTTTATAGTAAGTAGTATCATAAGCATCATCGGCACGGCCGCTAAACATGCGGCTGTATATCTTAGGATCAGTTCCGGAAATATATTTATAGCAGCCAACTGCTATCGCTATTAATATAAATGCCGACCATATCCTGCTTAATGCCATAATTTACATGCTGATTACAGCCTGAAATTAATGTATAGCCCGCTATTATTACAGTCTTATTTAGTAGCAGTATATAAGGTACATATACCAAATGTCAGTGCTTTTGCCTTAGGCTGCTTAAATCCACAATGTTCCAGCACCGTACAAAATGTTTTACCTTCAGGGAAAGCCATTACTGATTCTGGCAGGTAGGTATAGGCCCTGCTATGTTTCGAAACTATTTTACCAAGCATTGGCAATATGAACCTGAAATAAAAATGATACAACTGTTTTACAGGAAATACCTTAGGGTGAGAGAATTCTAGTATGGCCAACTTGCCACCCGGACGCATAACACGGCTCATCTCCATCAGCCCCTTTTCCAGGTGTTCAAAATTGCGAACACCGTAAGCACAAGTTATCGCATCGAAGGTATTATTGGCAAAAGGCATGCTCTCGCTATCGCCATTTTGCAGTTTTATTATCTTCGACAACTTTTTTTCTTCCACTTTTTTCCTACCCACTTCCAGCATTTTATCGGCTATATCTACACCTATTATATGCATTGGGCTTAGTTTTTCGGCAGCTACAATAGCAAGATCGCCTGTGCCGGTAGCTACATCCAGTATATTGGTGGGTTGTACTTTAGCTATTTCTGCAATTGCTTTTTTGCGCCAGCCTTTGTCAATACCCATCGAAAGAAAATGGTTCAGAAAATCGTAATTGCCCGCTATGTTATTGAACATATCGGCCACTTGATCTTTCTTGCTTAAATTTGACTGCGCATCCGGTAGTATCTTCGCTGCCGGATTCATTTTATCTTCATACTGCATTGTTTGCAAAAGTACATTAAGGCTACCAATGGAAATACGTTCCGCAAAATATTTGATCAGCAGTCCCAAAGTGGAAGGCTGTCCTACGCCCGATAAGCCTGAATATGCATTCATAGGCCGATCCAACGTAGGTAAGTCCTCACTTATCAATATGATAACCAGGCACTCTAAGCTGGCTAAAACATCGGGCAGCCCGGGCAAAACCCAGCTTATTAATCACTTTATAGTAAATGATGAATGGTATCTGGTCGATCTGCCGGGTTATGGGTATGCTAAAGTGTCACAGTCGCAGAGAGCCAGCTGGCAAAAAATGATAGATAACTACCTTAATCAGCGCGAAAACCTGGTAAATGTATTTGTGCTGATAGATAGCCGCCATGAGCCGCAAAAGCTTGATCTTGACTTCTTGCGAAAATTGGGCGAATGGGGCATTCCGTTCAGCCTGGTGTTTACAAAATCTGACAAAAGCACCCAACGCGAAAGCCACAAGAATGCGAAAAACTTTATTGAGGCTATGAAGAAAGAATGGGAATTTATACCTCGCAGTTTTATAAGCAGTGCAATTAAGTTCAATGGACGTAAAGAGATACTTGCATATATAGAAGAAATGAATGCCATTTACAAAGAAGAGACCAGCGGTAAATAATTAAGAATATGAAATACTTACTGTATCTACTTCTTACAATACTTACGCTACAGGCCTGCAGGCGTGATAATACCGACAATGCGCTAGCTAAAGACAATAAGGATGTAGCCAAGGCAATAATCAGGTCGTTCAATGCCCACAATTGGGATAGCGTGGCTTTTTATTATACCGATACCTGTATATTCTTATCACCTGCACAGGACAATGAATACATACATAAGAGCAAAGTAACTATCATTGAAGAATGCAAATCTGCATTTGCCACAAGCCCTGACATACAAAGAAATATTGAAGGTGTTCACACCGACAGAAATAAAGTCATCATTCAGTATACCGAAAGCGGTACATCTGCTACAGGCAAATGGGAAAAACCTTACTGCGCAGTATTAACCCTGAAAAACAGGCGAATAATACAGTCTGCAACTTATGTAAGTCAATAAACTATTTGATAGTGTAAGGCAGCATTTCCTCTATATACTTGCGCTCATTACTAAGGCGGGGTACTTTATGCTGGCCCCCTAGCTTACCCTTATCTTTCAACCATTGCTTAAAACCATCTTTGGGCATACGGTGCACAATAGGCATACGCAGGGCAATGTCTTTATAACGCTTGGCTTCGTAGTCAGAATTTACTTTCTGCAAAGCTTTATCCATTGCTTCTGTAAATACTTCTAATGGCACTGGCAGATTCTCAAACTCTATGATCCATTCATGGGCGCCATTGGTTTCGCCGGTCATATATATAGGGGCCGCCGTGTAGTCATTGACTGTAGCGCCCGTTTCTTTACATGCCTGGGCTATGGCGTAATCAGAATTATCAACTATTACCTCTTCACCAAATGCGTTGATGAAGTGCTTTAGCCTGCCGCTCACTTTTATACGATAAGGTGTCACCGAGGTAAATTGCACGGTGTCACCTACAAGGTAACGCCACAGTCCGCCATTAGTGCTAATTACTAAAGCGTAGTTTTTACCAAGCTCCACTTCTTTTATAGTAAGTGTTTGTGGATGCTCTTTGCCATATTCTTCCATCGGCATAAATTCGTAAAAAATACCATGGTTCAAAAACAGCAGCATACCTTCATTGCCAGGTTCATCCTGGGCAGCAAAAAAGCCTTCTGATGCATTATAGGTTTCCAGGTAATGCATAGACGGAGACGGTATATATGCTTCAAACTGCTTGCGGTAAGGCACAAAGCTTACCCCGCCATGTATGTATAATTCAAGATTAGGCCACACCTCATGCAGGTGCTGAGCACCCGATATTTCCAGTATTCTTTTTATCAATACAATAGTCCATGTAGGTACACCAGCTATATAAGTGACGTTCTCCTGCATGGTTTGGTGCGCCATCTTTTCTATTTTTTGTTCCCACTCATCCATCAAAGCGATAGAAAGATCAGGAGTACGCACCCATGTACTGTAATAAGGCATATTCTGCAGCATCACGGCAGAAAGATCACCGTAAAAAGAATCGGCATTAAGCTGGTTTATCTGGTGGCTGCCACCTATCACCAGGCATTTGCCCGACATAACTTTACTGTCCGGATATTGTTTAAAGTATAGCGCGTGTACATCTTTACCACCTTTATAGTGGTTCTCATCCAGCGACTCTTTACTTATAGGTATGAACTTACTTTTATCGCTGGTAGTACCGCTCGATTTAGCAAACCAGGTAATAGGCGAAGGCCACAATATATTCTGCTCACCTTCCAATATGCGTTGTATGTATGGCTTCAGGCTATCATAGTCGTTAATAGGTACAGCTTTCTTATAATCGTTAATACTACCGATCTTATCAAAACCATACTTCTTTCCATATTCGGTAAATTGGGCTGTACCAATAAGCGCATTGAACACCTGCTGCTGAGTATCTATTGGATTCAGCGCAAAATTATCTATCGCACTTTGGCGAAGCCTGAAAAAACCCTTTAATGCCGGGCTGATAATACTCATCTCTGAACCTTTGCTTTTGAGTTTTTATGACCGGTATTCTATGTCCTGTCTTAAAGTTAATATTATTCTCGTAGGGTTATAATTCTTTTCTTTTCAGTACGAAATTCTGGCCAAGATACACCTTTCTAACCTGCTCATCAGCTGCCAGTTCCTCTGCCACACCCGCTTTCAATATTTTACCTTCAAATAAAAGGTACGCACGGTCGGTTATTGATAAGGTTTCCTGTACGTTATGATCGGTTATGAGTATCCCTATGTTCTTGAATTTCAGGCGCGCCACAATAGCTTGTATGTCTTCAACGGCTATCGGGTCAATACCTGCAAATGGTTCATCCAGCAATATAAATTTAGGGTCAACAGCCAGGGCGCGGGCTATTTCAGTACGGCGGCGTTCACCACCACTTAATACATCGCCGGGGCTTTTACGTACATGGGTCAATCTAAACTCCTCTAAAAGCGATTCTAACTTCTCCTTTTGCTGCTCTTTATTCAGCTTTGTCATCTCCAGCACCGCAGATATGTTATCTTCTACCGACATTTTACGAAATACAGAAGCTTCCTGTGGAAGGTAGCCAATACCCATTTGCGCCCTTTTGTACATGGGTAGCTTGGTAATGTTTTGATCATTTAGGTACACTTCACCTTCATCAGGCTTTACAAGCCCTACCACCATATAGAAGGACGTAGTTTTACCGGCACCGTTAGGGCCAAGCAAACCTACTATTTCACCTTGATTAACTTCAAAAGACACATTATTTACTACCGTACGGCTACGGTATTTCTTATAAAGTCCTTTCGTATATATCGTTAGCTTGTCGTTATTCAAAACCCAGCCTGTTTTGGGCAAAAATAGCCAAATGTGGCATTCATTACGTATTATAAAACAAAAAGCAAAAAAGAGGCGGGAATATCTATTTTTGCACACTGTATTATGAAAGTAACACAATACCTGCAAGAGGCTAAAGGGCCTATCATATCTTTAGAAATATTGCCACCTACCAAAGGGAAGAGTATCGATTCTATATATGCACACCTGGATCCGCTTATGGAATTCAACCCTGCATTTGTAAATGTTACCTATCACCGTGCCGAACAAGTATATAAAAAAAGGGCAGATGGCAATTTTGAGCGTGTGGAAATACGCAAGCGCCCGGGCACAGTAGGTATTTGTGCTGCTATAATGAATAAATACAAGGTAGAGGCCATACCTCACCTTATATGCGGTGGTTTTAGTAAGGAGGAAACAGAGAATGCACTCATAGATTTGCATTTCTTAGGTGTAAAAAATGTGCTGGCACTTCGTGGTGATGCCGCTGCCAACGAAAAATTCTTTACCCCCCACCCTAATGGCCACAGATATGCCGAAGACTTAGTGCAGCAGATAATTGCCCTTAATAAGGGTAAATACATGGAAGAAGACATAATGGATGGTGTAAAAACCGACTTCTGCATAGGTGTAGCTGGCTACCCTGAAAAACACCTGGAGGCACCCAATCTGGATACAGATATTTATTACCTGAAAAGAAAGATAGATCTGGGTGCCGATTATGTAACTACCCAAATGTTCTTCAACAATAAACACTATTATAATTACCTGCAGCGTTGTGCTGATAATGGCGTAAATGTACCAATATTACCAGGACTTAAACCCTTGACTAACAAGCGCCAACTAAACATGATACCCAGTATTTTTAACGTAGAGGTACCTGTTGAACTTTATAATGAAATGATGAAGGCCAATACCCCTGAAGCTTGCGATAAAGTAGGTGAAGAATGGCTGCTGGAACAATGCCGCGACCTACTTAAGAACAATGCGCCTGTATTGCACTTTTACACATTAGGCAAGCCTAATGTTGTGTACAATGTATTGAAACGTTTATTTTAGGGTGCTGTTTGGGTTGCTGTATTCATGGCACCAAAATCAGTTAGGATATTCTTCAGGATATTGATACGTATCTGGCCCCAGGGCTTAGTGGTATCTTTAGCCGGCACCTCAAAGTTCATGGCAAAAAAGTAAGGGTATAATCTTTCACCGGCTTTATTCATAGAATTTTCGTGCTCCTTAACTAGCTCTATCTTTTCTACAAAACCTACAACCCACAAAACATCTTTATCGGGCAATTGCGCCCAGCCGGTTTTATAATACAGCTTGTTGTTTAAAGTATCCTCGCGTAGCATCATGCTTTTTACTATACGCTGCGTACGTTCCGAAAAAGGCAGTTCGTTGAAATACAATCTTTTTACGAAGCCAAGTTGCTCATCGGCTGATATTTGCAAGCTATCATTCAACCAAAACTTGTCAATACCCCCACCTATGCTTTTATTGCCATAATCAGCAGTGTCCAGGTAGTGCTGCATATATTCAGGGCCTATACGGCGTGCAAGCTTCTGGTAATAACCTACATTACTCAGCTCAAAAGCTTTGCGCATAGTCATATCCTGGTTCCATTCAGGGTTCCAGCGCTGTACACTATCCCATTTTATCACTAAATTTTCATCGGGTGCAATAGAAGTTTCAAGCCCCACCAGCGAATTAAATATTTTAAAAGTAGAGGCAGGCGCGAATCTTTTCAGGCAACGTTCCTTATTATAATAATGCACCGCCTCATGATTATTATCGCGCAATATGAAACAGGCGTTTTTGATACCGTTCTGTTCAAAATATTTGCCCCAGTCATCATGATCGTGCAAGCGGGTATCGCGGCAAGATGTGAATAATACAACAGAAAGCAGGCATAATAAAAAGCTGTAGCGCATGTGTGGTTCTAAGTTACGCTGCAAAGGTAAGGCCACGCACCCATTTTGATGATATAAATTCGGGTTTTTATAACATAAATACGATTATCTTTGCAACCGTTTTTGTGATAGAACTGTAATTAAATTTGTGAAATGGCACCAATTCTTTTATTCTTTTTCGGGCATCATTACTTCTCCCTATTCTTTCAAACATTCTTCCAGCACCGCTATGCGGCACATGGCGGTATACGCATGAGCAAGGGCTGGGAGCGTGTATTTTTTGTTTGCACATATATAGCACAGGGTTCATCTTACCTTAGCCCACGCGCCTATGCCATTATGCACAGGCTGCACCACGCCCATACCGATACCGAACTGGATCCACACTCTCCATCTTATTCAAAAGGCGTGATGGATATGATGCTGAAAACATGGCGTTATTATGCAG
Source organism: uncultured Sphingobacteriales bacterium (assembly GCA_946479435.1). The sequence continues at coordinate 10,236 of CAMLFX010000017.1, forward strand.
GCATATACTCTGAAACAATACCCGTAGAAGACAAATACAAGAAAAATGTACCCGATTGGAGACTGATGGATCGCATAGGCCATTCATGGGCATCGCGCGTTTTGTGGGTGGTTGCTTATGGTAGCTTCTACTGGTTTTTCGCACCATCTGCATGGTTCCTTTTATTAGTGCCTGTCCACATGTTCATGAGCCCTATACATGGCGCTGTCATCAACTGGTATGCACACAAATTTGGCTACGAGAACTTCAAGATGAATAATACATCTGAGAACCTTTTCCACGTTGACATATTGATGCTGGGTGAAGCTTACCATAACAATCACCACAAACATGCATCAAAAGTCAATTTTGGTTACCGCTGGCACGAAGTAGATCCTGTATATCCCGTTATATTGCTGTTCAACAAATTAGGTATTGTTAAAATAAACAAGCCTGTACCTGAAGCAGAAGAAACACATGCAGGGCATCATCACCATCATACAAAAAAAATAATGCAGGAAGAAGATGTAATGGTGTAACCGAATCTTCACCTCATGACCCTGACGAAACAAATATATAGCGTTGGGCATTCTACGCATAGTATTGATACTTTTATCGCGTTATTGAAGTCGTATAGAATCGATGTATTGGGCGATATCCGCAGTTACCCGGGTTCACGAAGGTTACCTCAATTCAATAAACCTGCATTAGCAGAAACATTAGCAAAAGTGACTATCGCATATCAGCACATGCCTTTGCTGGGTGGCAAAATAACTGTTGAGGGTGGATATACTTCTTATATGCAAACTGAAACTTTCTTGTCGGCCATTAAACTGCTTGAAGAAACTGCACTTACACAACGCACTGCTTACATGTGCGCTGAAGCTAACTGGCGAAATTGCCACCGATCGCATATCAGTAATTATCTAAAGAAAAATAACTGGCAAGTCATTCATATTAAAACTACTACCAGTTCTGAAGAGCATCCAGACCTATACAAACAAGGAAAATTATTTTAGTCGAACGATTGGTTACCTGCACCGGCTATGCGAACCAGCCGGTCATAATCGCTGGCGGTAAGATCGTTAAAGAAATAGTGTATAGGGTTTATTTTTTCTCCATTCCGTATTACTTCATAATGGCAATGGGGGCCTGTACTTTTACCTGTATTGCCAACCCATCCTATTACTTCACCACGGTTTACCTTTTGCCCACGTGCAGCTTTTATACGCACCATGTGTCCATATAGGGTTTGATAACCGTATCCATGATTAATAATAACATGATTCCCATAGCCGCCGCCGTCGTAACCCGTTTCAGTAATTGTACCATCGGCAGTAGCATATATAGGTGTCCCCGACGCAGCAGCAAAATCAAGGCCGGTATGCATTTTGGGTGTTTTATATATAGGATCTATACGATACCCAAAACCTGAGGCAAGCTTTTCAAGACTTTTATTGGCTATAGGTTGTATAGCAGGTATGCACTGCAACATTTTTTCTTTAGCTGTTACCATTTGCTCCAGTGTATCGTACGATCGTTTTTGTGTGATAATACGTTTGCGTAAGTTGCTAACACCTGCTTCCACCGTACCTATAAGATCTTCAGTAGCTATATAGTCAAACAACTGGGGGTCGGTTTCGCTATATTTTTTACCCTTGCGCACGCTATCCGGCAATGGTGCAGATTCGAATATAGCACGGTACACATTATCATCTCTCCGTTCCAGCTCCATCAACGTACGGTCTGTCTGTATGATTTGTGCCTGAAGTTGCGCATAACCATCGCGCAGCCTGCCAATTTCTTTTCGCATTTGCTTTTCCTTAGGCGAATCGATAAACCTGAAAGCTATTGCTACAATAATAACAGAAGTGACAATAGTTGCACACGCAAGGCCGAGCCAACGCAATACATGCTTTTGCCAGGAAACTTCCAGCTTTTCAAACTTATGTGTCTCTGTGTTGTAGAAATACTTTCTTACCCGCTTCAAGATGGCTTATAATTGCTGCAAAAATACTGCTTTGGTACCTACAAACCCTAAGTACATACTGCATACTCAATTTATTAGTCCTTAACTTTCAATAATATTTCTTCTGTATATGAATAAGCTATTAGCCATCTTTCTTCTTCTACTTACATTTTGCGATACCTGGGCACAGACTACCCAGCCTTTGAAGCCAGGTTTTGATAAAAATGAATACATCGCCTTGCTGAAAATTACTGCCCGCCATATTGATACACCATGGACAAATGAAAATGTCAAAATACCCTTGCCGGAAGGCTATCATTTCACTTATAGGTCGCCGGCAGCAGGCCTTGAAAATAAGTGGGACCTATGGTTGAATGACAAAAAACAAGCAGTAATTAGCATTAGGGGTACTACCATGGCCGCCAATAGCTGGCTGGAAAATTTTTTTGCTGCCATGGTGCCTGCTGAAGGTGTATTGAGTATTGAGCCTGGTAAGCGTTTCAATTATCAACTAGCCGATAATCCCAGAGCTGCTGTGCATGTAGGCTGGCTTTTAGGTATGGCATTTATAGCTGATGATGTTGTGCATAAAATAGATTCATGCTATAAAAGCGGCTACCGCGATATACTTCTTATGGGGCATAGTCAGGGCGCTGGAATTACATTCATGATACGGGCATACCTGGAACAATTACTGCGCTCAGGCACTTTATCCAAAGACATAAGAATAAAAACATACTGCAGCGCGGCGCCTAAACCTGGAAACTTATATTTTGCTTATTACTATGAAAAAATAACTGCTAACGGTTGGGGATATACGGTTGTAAACTCTGCCGATTGGGTACCGGAAGTGCCTATGTCATTACAAACGCTCAATGATTATAATCCTGTGAATCCCTTTGTAAATGCTTCAGCTCTTATTTCAAAGCAAAAGTTTCCTAAAAATATAGTATTGAAACTGGTGTACAATAAACTGCGTAGGCCGGCTAATAAATTACAGAAAAGATACACCCGCTTTCTTGGCGATGCAGCTTATAAAATGGTGAATGCCCAGGTAAAAGGCTTTCAAAAGCCGGAGTTTGCCAATAGCAGTAATTACATGCGTGCGGGTAGCCCGGTCATACTTATGGCCAATGAAGCTTATTACAAACAATTTCCTGATACCAGCTCCAATATATTTATACACCACCTTATGTCACCCTACCTTTATCTTGCAAGCCAGCTTCCTGATTAAAATAATAAGTGAGCCCCTAAAAAGGGGCTCATGGCTGCTTTCGCAGGGGGTAAGAGAGAGAACTTTAATTATTTTTTGAATTTGATGATCAAGCCAAAACCACTGGTGATCTCAAATGAATTGGCATCTAATTTATTAACCGTCCAGGTTTTCCCTCCGCTCAATGTCGATAGGTTACCACCTGTTTTAGTAAAGTCTATCTTGGTATTACCTGCTGATAATATATATGATACATCTTCCGTATCGTGTTTTGTACCATCGAAAGTAATATCGAAATGTGCGGTGCCTTCTGTTGTTGAGGTAGCTACAGCTTTATAAGTAGCTGCTTCGGGTGCAGTTATCGTAGCATTATCATATACTGATGCGGTCCAGTCGCCTGCCACAGCATTGGTAAGCGCAGTATTACCACCTGTATTGGTGTTGGTATTAGTAGGGGTAGCAGGTGTTGTTTCTTCTTTCTTGCAAGATGTCATCAAAACCCCCAACACGCTGCAAGCCAATATTATTTTTTTCATTTTATATATTTCAGCAAAACTATTTTCAACAGAGCGCAAAATACATACCCTGCTAATGGTAATTTTCCTAAGTACCAGTACGTATATATTATCAAGTATTACATATATATAAAACTCGTTTATAGAATAGCTTTAACACATTGGCATGACTGAGAAAACGCTTTCTATTTGCTATATTTGCCCACTCCCAACAATTATTGAACGAAGCCATACATGCGTAGTATTTTTATTAAGGAGATTAACTCTTTTTTTAGTTCCATAGTAGGTTATGTAGCAGTAATGGTATTCCTTATTGCCTGCGGCTTGTTTTTATGGGTAATACCAAATTCAAGCATATTGGAATACGGATATGCCTCTCTGGATAGATATTTTGATATGGCTCCATGGTTGTTGATGCTACTAATACCGGCAATTACCATGCGGTCATTTGCCGATGAGTTTCGTGGCGGCACTATCGAATGGCTTTCAACTAAACCACTTACCGATCTTGATATTATTGGCGGTAAATATTTGGCATCACTGGCACTTGTAGTATTTGCCATATTGCCTACGCTTATATATGCCTACACAGTTAATAATCTTGCCCTGCTTGAAAACAACATTGATATAGGTTCTGTTATCGGTTCTTATATAGGCTTACTGTTTTTGGCTGCGGGGTTTACGGCAATTGGCATTTTCTGCTCATCGCTTACCAACAACCAGATTGTAGGCTTCCTCGTAGCTTTATTTGCATGCTATATACTTTATAGCGGCTTCGAAGCATTAAGTAAAATACCTTCTTTTACGGGTGGTTTCGATTATTACCTGAGCATGGTGGGCATGTCTTTCCATTACAATTCTATAAGCAGGGGCTTTATCGATTCCCGCGATGTTATTTATTTTTTATCAGTAGTTATCTTATTCATTTCATTGACCCGTTTATCGCTTAACCGCCGTACCTGGGATACAGCAACACAAGATTGATTTTTTTATACCGTACATGGCCACAAATACTTCTAAGAAAAGAAAATCACAACAAAAACAAGCAGTATTACGCCTGGTTGTATTAGCTGCCATACTGGTATGTATCAATATGCTGGCAGCACGCTTTCATTATGGCATCGACCTTACCAGGGAGAAGCGTTTTACTTTATCTGCACCTACAGTAAAGCTGTTGAAAAACATGGATGATGTGGCAGTAGTAGATGTGTATCTCAAGGGCAAATTTCCCGCTGGCTTCCAACGTCTGGCAGAGTCAACACGCGAGCGTTTACAATCTTTTCGTGAATATGCCGGCAGTAAAATAATAGTCCGCTTTACCGATCCTTTCGAAGGAAAAAGCGAAGAAGAAAAAGGCCCTGTATACGAGCAACTGGCAAAAAAAGGTATTAACCCTGTAAACATGCAGGTAAAGGGCGATGAAGAGGGTTACCAGCAAAAGATAATCTTCCCCTACGCTTTGGTGCAATACAAAGGAAGAGAAATGCCTGTGCGCCTTCTGGAAAATTCACTGGCATTATCTCCACTCGAGGCATTAAATTATTCCGAATCATTACTTGAATATAAGTTTGCCAACGCACTCAACAAACTTGAAAAACCGCAAAAGCCTGAGATTGCATATATAATGGGCAATGGAGAATCGCTGGGAATGCAAACCTTCGACCTGCTAACTGCTTTGCGCGGCCCTTATATTGTTGACACACTTGACCTTGTCAATAGCTTATATATACCCAACTATTACAAAGCTATCATCATCAACAAACCTACGCTACCTTTCGACGATAAAGATAAATTTAAAATAGATCAGTACATTATGAATGGCGGCCACGTATTGTGGGCAGTTGAAACTATGCGTGCTTCCATGGATAGTCTGCAAACAGGCAGTCAGCAGTTCATAAGTACAGATTATGGTTTGAACCTCGATGACCAGCTATTCAAATACGGGGTACGCATTAATAGTAACCTGATAGAAGACTTGCAATGCCTGCAAATACCCGTAATAGACGGCCAGGTAAATAATAACCCGCAAATGGTTTTGAAATCATGGATGTATTATCCTTTATTTCTACCATCATCTAACCACCCGATAGTAAAAAACATGGATGCGATAGCATCTATGTTTGCCAATAGTATTGACACCACAGGTAATTCAGCTATAAAGAAGACCGTATTGTTACAGTCATCAAAATATAGTCGCGTTGCTGACGCACCTGTACGTGTAAGCCTCAGCATGATGAAATATCCTGCAAAGCCCGAGCTGTTCAACAATCCAACTAAGATTGCGGCTGTTCTGCTTGAAGGTAAATTCACATCTGTATTCGAAAACCGCCTTGCACCCTCTTTTCTTGCGGTATTGCGCGATTCCATTAAACGTGAATATAAATCGATGTCTGATAGCGCTACGAGCATGATCGTAATATCAGACGGAGATATATTGAATAACGATTTTAACCAGCGTATGGGCCCCATGGAAATGGGATTTTGGCGTTTTACTAATGATAAATTTGCCAATAAAAATTTCATACTCAATTGCCTGGAATATCTCACCGACAATAGCGGCCTCCTGGAAGCACGCAATAAAGACGTACGTCTCCGTGTAATGGATGGTGGCCGGGTAAAGGATGAGAAAACCATGTGGCAGGTAATAAATATTGGACTGCCCATTGTACTGGTACTCATTTTCGCATCGTGCTATTTCTTTTTCCGCAAACGGAAATATGAAAAGCAATAACAACTTTAAAATCTCATACTACGTATATGCGTAAAACCATATTGTACATTATTATTCTTGGTATACTGGGTTACGGTGTATACTATTTTATTTTCAGCAACAAACAGGCATTCGCAACCGATGAAGCAGGATTTACAATAGCAGACACGGCATCAATAGGCAAAATATATATGGTAGACAAAACAGGACAATCTGTTTTGCTGGAACGGAAGGATGGGGAATGGTTGCTCAATAATACATACAAGGCTATCCCTCAACATGTAACCACATTGCTTACTACATTAGCCACCCAGATACCTATGCACCCGGTTGCTGAAGAACAACACGATTACGTAGTAAAAGATCTGGCGACAGAAGCGGTAAAGGTAGAGGTCTATGATAATAGTGGTAAACAGCTCCGTGTGTTTTATGTGGGCGGGCAAGTGCAGGCACAATCGGGTACTTACATGTTGATGGAGAATGCGCAGAGGCCTTATGTAGTGCAAATACCGGGTATGTTCGGCTATCTTACACCACGTTACAGCACAGATATAAAACTTTGGCGCGATAGAAATGTTACAAACATTGCACCCGAAGATTTAAGGTACGTATCTGTTAATTACTTATCAGAACCCCTTAATTCCTTTACACTAACACAAGACGATAAAGGCAATATAAATGTTTCGGTTGATACAGGATTGTCAAAGGGACATGATTTAAACATCAACAGGGCCAAAGCATACACGCGCTTTTTCCAAAACATAAATAGCGAGGTTATAGTTAATGGTAACACCGGCCTCGATACCCTGTTTAAAACCCTTAATAAGCGGCTGATAATTGATGTTGTTGATAAAAATGAAAATAAACAACATGTAGAAATATATTGGATGCCGGTGAACAGGAGAAGTAAAAATCAGTTAACTCCCGACCCTAATATCCCTGAAGGTTATGATGCCGACCGTTTTTATGCTACACTAAATAATTTTAAAGACACCGTCATAGTTCAACGTGCAACATTCGATAAGCTTTTCAGAAAAGGATATGAATTTTACCAGGGCGATACACAGCCAAGCGTTAAAATAGATACCATAATCAATACGGTTAAAATGGGTGCTGCGCAATAAGACTATACAGCTACTGCGCTACTATTATGTTGCAGATAAGAATATAACTCTTCAAACACTACCATACTTTTGTCCGATACACTGCGTGCAAGCAATAATATATCGTAGTGCTGACCTTTATAAAATTCGATAGCGGCATGAGGATCGCCGGTATGTAAATAATTATACGCGAATTGCCTCTTGTTATCTGCATCGTAAGGGCATATAGCCACGCATTCTATCCGGCTAAAATCAGTGGGCTCTTGCAGTAGTATCTTCCCTGCAAGATGCTGGTATTGTTTGCAGACAAGTCTTGCCTGCAAAAGTGTAAAAGACTGTTGCTCTCTCATCTCTTAAATTTTATACATGAAGTTGTATCTCTTTTACAACTGCAGGGCTTGTTAAATAAATGCTACCTTATTGTATAAAAATAAAACAATGATGCTTAATAAAACACATATCTATATGTTTTAACAACGTTTTTATCCACAATGAAAAAATACGGGAAGAAATAAAAAGGCGCAGGTTAGTAGCATAGATTCTCAAGGTACGGCCATGCACCCCACATCACATACTACGCCTGCGCTTATCGCAAGCAAAGCTTTTATGCCCTGATGTGATCAATATTGGCCGTTCTTAGAGATCAGGATATAAGCTGTCGCTTAATATTGTTTTATGGCAGTTATGCCATACCATAGATGATTTACCAGAACTTATGCTATGCAAGTATTAAACCCGAATTTGTTAGCATGGTTTTTAAGCGATGGCCTAAAAAATTGCATATCAATAATATATACATTTCTTCGCCCTCAGCTTTTTGCTTAGCGGTCACGAAGTTAGAAAATATTTCAAGATAACAAAAAATAAAAATTAAAAATTAAACACATTTAAATTTTACATATAAAGGTCTTTATAATTTCGCAAATTCATACAGTTTTTCTGAACTAATTTGCTGAAGAATTTTGCAACAGAGTATGGCATTAAATGAGCAAGGCATAGATATAGAAACTATACAAAAATGGACTAACGCCACTTGGCTACTACATACAGGTAACAATACTGTTGATGAATTGGTAATTGATAGCCGGAAAATTGCAGAACCTGAAAATGCGTTATTCATTGCTATAAAAGCGCAGCATCGCGATGGACATTCATTTATTCCGGATGCATATAATAAAGGTATCCGCAATTTTTTAGTGAGTCGTGAAGTTGATTCAACGTTACTAGCAGGGGCCAACATACTAACGGTAAAAGATACATTGCAAGCGCTGCAGCAAATTGCGCTAAATAAACGGAAACAATACAATATACCTGTTGTAGGTATTACCGGCAGCAATGGTAAAACTATAGTAAAAGAATGGTTATACCAGCTTTTAGGTACCGATATGAGTATTGTACGCAGCCCTAAAAGCTACAATTCTCAAATAGGTGTGCCACTCTCAATATGGCTTATGGAGCCTGAACATCAACTGGCAATATTTGAAGCAGGTATTTCGCAACCGGGCGAGATGGATAGGCTGGAACATATTATCCATCCTACTATTGGCATATTTACCAATATTGGCGAGGCACACAGCGAAGGTTTTCTAAACATTAGGCAGAAGATAAATGAGAAACTTGTTTTATTTAAACATGCTGAGCAACTTATTTACTGCAAAGATTATCCTGAACTGAATCAATGCATTGTACAATTCAGCAACCAGATAAAAAACAGCGATGAGCAAGGGTTGCAACTATTTACATGGTCTCATAAAAATGACGCTGATCTGCGCATTACAGAAGTTGCACGCCGTGGAAAAAATTCGGTAATAACTGCAGTATATCAGGAGCAGAACATTAATATCACAATACCTTTCACTGACCCCGCCTCTATTGAAAATGCCATACATTGCTGGTGCCTGCTGCTGTTGCTTAACATCAGGCAACCGAAGATAGAAAAGCACATGGCTGCCCTTCATCCGGTATCGATGAGGTTAGAATTAAAGCATGGCATCAATGATTGCACAATAATTAATGATACCTATAACTCTGATGTTACATCATTACTGATTGCGCTTGATTATCTCGACCAACAAAAACAACACAAACACCATACAGTCATACTATCTGACATGCTGCAGATTGCACGTGCCGATATTGAGTTGTACGAAGACGTTGCTGAACAAATAAGGCGACGCAATATTCATCGGTTTATTGGCATCGGCCCATCGCTATACAAACACAAATCAATCTTTCGCAAACAGAAGAAAGTACGCAGCATTTTTTTTAAGAGTACTGAAGAGTTTTTGAAAAAGTTTCATTTGATAACCTTCGAAAATGAAGCTATTCTTTTGAAGGGTGCGCGTAGTTTCACGTTCGAGAAAATAAGCCTTTTACTGGAACAAAAGGTGCACCAAACGGTGTTGTCAGTCAACTTATCTACATTAACACACAACTTGAATGTATTTAGGTCGAAGATAGCACCCGGTGTCAGGATGATGGCCATGGTTAAAGCATTTTCTTACGGAAGTGGTAGTTTTGAAATAGCCAATTTGTTGCAATATACCGGGGTCGATTACTTATCTGTGGCCTATACAGATGAAGGTATTGCATTGCGAAAAGCAGGTATTACCATGCCCATTATGGTTATGAGCCCCGACGCTACCTCGTTCGATAGAATGATAGCCTGGAAACTAGAGCCTGAAATATTTAACCTGGTATCGCTAACCTCATTTTCAGACATTGCGCAAACCTTGCAGGTAGCCAATTACCCTATACACATAAAACTGGATACAGGCATGCATCGCCTTGGATTTATGCAACATGAAATAGACGACTTGCTGCATGCTTTAAAAGAAAAACCACAGGTTAAAGTTGCAAGCATCTTCAGCCATCTTGCGGCAAGCGAAGATGAATCAGAAGACTCATTCACACAAATACAATCTGCCCGCTTTACCGAAATGAGTAATAGATTATTAGCTCAATTGCCATACAAGCCACTGCAACATTTATGCAACTCAGCAGGTATTGTGCGCCACCCCGACATGCATTTTGATATGGTGCGTCTTGGCCTGGGCCTATATGGCATTGATACCAGCGGAATTTTGCAGAACGATCTGCAACAGGTAGCCACATTGAAAACTACTATTGCACAAATCAAGGATATTCCCGCAGGTGAAACCGTGGGCTATGGCCACAAGAACCCTCTTAAAACACCAACAAAGATCGCAACAGTATCAATAGGATATGCCGACGGCTATCCCAGAGCTTTAGGGAATGGTAATGCACACATGCTGGTACATGGCAAACCCGCAAAATTGGTAGGTACAGTATGTATGGATATGTGTATGCTCGATATTACGGACATACCGGAAGCCCAGGAAGGAGACGAAGTAATCGTCTTTAGCCCGCAATTACCCATTACGCAATTAGCAAAATGGGCAAATACTATTCCTTACGAAATGATGACAGGCATATCACAAAGAGTAAAACGTATTTACGAGAACGAAGTTTAAAAAACTACCTGATAAAGCCACTTGCAGAAGTGGCTTTATCAGATCAGGTAACTATATACCTGCATGCGCCTTTTTCAGTTCAGCAATATCCAGTTTTTTCATCTTCATCATGGCTTCTATTGCACGCTGTGCCTTCTCTTTATCAGTGTCAAACAGAAGCTTATCCAGGTCTCTGGGTACTACCTGCCACGATACGCCAAACTTATCCTGTAGCCAACCGCACTTATCTTCACGTCCGCCATCTGCCAGCAGTTTTCCCCAATACATATCTACCTCTTCTTGTGTATCGCAACTAATAAAAAGTGAAAATGCCGGGCTTAATTTATAGTGCGGTCCACCATTGAATGCTGTGTAGCTTACACCATCCAATTCGAAGGTGGTTGACATAGGATTGCTGCTAACAATCTTGCAGTTTTTAAATACAGTTGTGTAAAATTGTGCTGCTTCAGCCGCCTGGTTCTCAAACCAAAGAAATGGTGTTATCTTTTGCATGGTATTCTATTTATGGTTGTTGGTTTACTTTCCTTTCTTGGCTAATGCCAGTGTTTCATTTTGCCTCATACGTTCTTTCACCATCTTCTGCACAAGCGTTATTGGCAAAGGCTTCTCAACCGTGAAATGTATAGTTGTACCAGCCAGCTTAAAAGGTTCCAGCTCTTTGGCAAATTTCTGATACAGATCTTTTGATACACCAAAGAAACTGCAATGATTTTTAAATGCTGCAAAATGCACCAGAGGATAGCCCATATACTTATAAGTTGGCACCTGGTAGCTGATCTTCTCTTCTGCCTGAGGTACCACTTTAAGTATGGCCTTGCGTATCTTTTCCAATGTTGCTGCAACAGGTGCGGGCTGTGCTGCCAGGTAAGCATCTACAGTATCCGCGGTTATATGTTCAACATTTTTTTTCATTGATAACTATTTTTCAACTAATGCCAGCCAGGCTTTCAATACCTTTTGCAATTCTTTCTCTTTACTCATTGCATCGGCCATATCTTTTATGGTCACTAATTTTCTTCCATCAGCGTATTGGCCTTCCAATATTTTCGATACATCTTTTACTTTATCACCGGTAGGCATTACCAGCAATATCCTTCCACGGCTTAAGTTCATCACCACCATGTCTCTTTTATATTCTTTAGGATCAAAAGGCTTCATATCGCCTGTATAGTAAAAGCTGGGTGAATTCCATTTTATTTGCTCGCCTATCTGCTTATCGGTCTTCAGTATCACGCTGCGCAAATAGTTTACTATTTCAGCAACGGGTGCGTCCAGTTTTTGTATGTATGCCGATACTTGTTCACTTTCTGAGAGATGCACATTTTTCGCCATGATATTGTTTTTAGGAACTGATAAATTTGTTAGCAATAGGACTATTTTTCAGTTTTTCTTTACAGAAAATTTACGCTACAAAGATGAGCACAAATAACAAATCAGGGTGGCCGTTAAAGCGACCATTTAGAGGGTAAATTGCGACAAAATATGCTACGTGCCGTAGGGGTATAGTTTTACATGCTAAAGGTCTCTTCTCGAAATAATAAAATTAAACGATCCATTTGAAAATGGCATTCTGCTGTTATCTCTTTTTAATATCGCATTGCACGTACCGGTAATAACATAGGTCCTCAATATAACATCATCAATTCCCGTATCGTTTCTTAAATAGGTTACATCCGATATGTTTATATAAAACGCTTTATCCGGTGTATCTGCCGAATACCAATCAATATCCGCTATATTTTCAGAAAAAGATATTTCCGGTTGTATAAGGGTATCGTCAAAATAAAGTGTTTTACCCTTAAGGCTGGTAACGTCGTTTTCTTTTACGGTGTATCCGAATGGCCAATTCAACCTGATACCTGCTGATGGGCCTTCGTATAATTTGTCGTTACCCATCTGGTAACCACCAATAGCATTATTTTCAAAAGGCATATACTGCGGAAAATCCGCGTCCAGGTCATAGCTCTTACCGTCTGTTGTAAATCTAAAATAATAAGGGTTTTTAGCAGTTGGTGGGGCAGTTGGGTTAGTGCTATTCTTACTACATGCACTGGCAATTAGTGTAATGCCCACAAGGGCAAAAGCTATTTTTTTCATTTATCTTTTACTGAACAATTATCTTTTCTTCTGTTTTGCCGAATACATTTATAGCACGTAAAGTGTACACACCCGCGGGTTGTGTAGCAAGGTCTATTTTCAGTTTGCCTTTGGCTTCATTGTTATAGATAACCTGCCCTGAAATATTTAGTACTTCAACTTTCGTCAATACATCTGGTAGTGCTACATTGAAGATTCCGTCAGCAGGATTAGGATAAATATTAACTGATATACTTTCACGTTGCGAAATAGATACACCTGTTGGAAATTTAGTTACACGGATACTATCTATCACTACAGGCGTTACAGGTTTATCATTCCCATCAGTAGCTACATTGCCTATATTTTGAACTACGGTAAAATTATCGGTCACCATGCCAAAAACAGTGTGTTTATTATTCAGGTGGCTATTGTTTACCAGATTGATAAAAAACTGGCATCCACCTGTATGTGGCTGGCCCGTATTTGCCATAGCCAGCGCTTTGGGTATATTTTTCAGACTTGGGTCAAATTCATCGGGGATAGTATATCCCGGCCCACCTGTGCCATTACCATTAGGGTCGCCTCCCTGTATCATAAAATTATCTATCACTCTATGAAAAGTAAGGCCATCATAAAATCTATCGTGCACTCTTGCTAAAAAGCTATCAACAGTTATGGGTGTTATCTTATCAGTGAGCTCTATTTTGAAGTTGCCCATTGTTGTATAAAAGGTAACCTCGGTCTGTGCTGAAGCTCTGGTAACAGCTATAATGCCCACAAGCAGTAACAAGCACATTTTCTTAAAACTATACATAGCAGATTAATTATTAATTAAAGAAATAACAATTCCTACATAACTGCAAGGCTTTACTTCATTTCTTTTAGCATCATGCTACGTATATATTTTACCGGGGCACTACCATAGCTAAGAAATTGCTCGTGAAAAGCCTTAAGATCGAATTTACCGCCCATTTTTTTCTTAAGCTCTTCACGTAGCTCGTATATTTCAGTATAGCCTGTAAAATAAGAGCAGAGCTGTACTTGCGTAAGCGTTACCCTGCGCCATTTTCCTTCTGCTTCGGCCTGCTGTTGAAATGCTTCGTTTACTAACAAGTGCATAGCATCTTCTTTACTCATATTGTTTACATGCACATTATAGTCAAGTATGGTATTGCAGGTACTGCGAAGATTCCATTTGTAATACATCAGCCACATCTCGTCTTCATTATTGCCATAACCATTCTCCAGCATCATTAGCTCGCTATATACAGCCCATCCTTCTATCATTGCTCCATTACCTAGTATAGCTTTTATAATACTTGGCGCTTGGTTGCTATAAACCAATTGCGCATAGTGCCCTGGTATAGCTTCATGTATATCCAGTATTTGCAACGTGTAGTAGTTGTATTCACGCAAAAAGCTTTCCGCAGCCTCTTTGCTATATGCAGCCAGGCTACCCACATTATAGTAGGTATTTCCTTGTTTATCGTAGGGACCGGGGGCATTTATAGAAGCGCCCGCAACACCCGCCATATAAGCGGGCTCTTTACGCACCACCAATGGTTTCGACGGATCGAGATAGAGCAGGTTCTTTTCCTGCACAAAAGCAGCCAGTTCAGGTATTTGTTTTTCAATAGTAGCCTGGAAGCTATCAGGCGTTGTATGCTTTAATGATATTTTATCTATTACTTGCCTGATAAGTTGCAGCGTATCGGCAGGTCTTGGTGCATTCTCCATATACTTAGGCCACAACCTATCTGCCAATACAGACATTTTAGCGTGCAGTTCTCTTTTGTGTGCAACCGCTTTATTGTATATCTCCGTTGCAGTATAGCCCGACTGTATATCATAGGCAAATTTCTTTGCGTATAGTTCTTTTCATAACGGAAAGTAACTGGAGTTTCTACATTAAATTCCCTAAGCCATTGGGCATAATCTTTGATAGCTGCCACGGCGGCGGCGGCTCTTGCCAATATATTTTTCTTTTCAGTTTCTGCTAATTGCGATTTGGCCAGTATCTCGGGCAAGTCGTTTTCAAATACCGAAGCGCCACCAATATTTTGCTCTATAGCAAGCTGACGGTGTTCCTCAGTAGGATTTTTTATGTTTTTCCTGGCAGCTTCATAATAAGCAGGTATATATTCCATTTTAAGATAAAAGTTATGCAACCTCTTATCCAGCGAATCGTAAGTACCATTCAATATCTCGGCAAAACTTCCCGATACATTATATTGAGAAGGGTCCCATTCAAAAGAGCGTAATTCTTTAATAGACCAAATAGATGATTCTAACTGGCCTTTTATCATCACCAGGTCAGTTTGGTTATTATCAGACAACGCTTCGGGTTTGTATTTCTTCAGTGAGTCGAGATGAGCCATACAAAAATCTATCTCTTCCTTACGTTTTACCTCATCCGGTACCTGAAGAACACTATCGTATGTATGATAACCAACGCTACTGGCCCAACCAGGATACACTTTCCACAAGTCTTCTACAAATCTTTCTTTATAAGCATCAAACTGTTTGTCCATATTAGCTGTTTCGGTTTTACCGGCTTTATCGCCACACGAGAAAAGCAGGCATGCAGACAGCGCCAATATTACTATACGCATAAATATTAATTAGGCTGCTAAAGTAATGAAGGAAAAATGATATGAAGAACAATACTACCGCAACAAAGTAATATTGCCCTGTTTTTGAAATGCTTCACCACTCTTAAATATTACTGATAGCACATAAGCATACGCCTCTATCGGAGCATCCTCACTATGGTACTTGCCATCCCATCCCGTGTTTACATCATGCGTTTCAAATACAAGCTGCCCCCACCGGTTATATATTCTTAAGTACAGCTCTTGCATATTCGATCCTCTTACATACAGTATATCGTTTTTTCCATCACCATTAGGGCTAAACGCTGTTGGCAAGTCTGCAATATCGCAAACAAAAGGTATGTCTGCTGTAGTTTCGGCTGTACAGCCAAAATAGTTAAACGCCTGTATGTTATACTTGCCGGCGGCTATGCTATCGCTCCATGTATTGGTGGGTATATCCGCCCTGCCTTTTACGGTTGCATTTTCTGCATATATCTTACAGCCCCATGGCACCCATCCTGAAGGGGCCGTTACTGTGATAAGGCCTTGACTTGCACAACCGGCAGCAATAGCTTCAGCAAAAATATCTTCAGGCGCTATCCGTACAGTATATGCTTGTGTTTGCTTGCTGGCTATGGGGCATCCATCATCTGTATAGGTCACAAAAAAAGTATAGTCACCTTCCGGCAAGTTGGGCATATTCCATACAAACCTTCCTTTGGGGCTGGTTGTATTATTATCAGTTATGTCCAACCTCGAATCTTTTGGCAAGCCATTCACTACCATATATATGTTATTGCCATTATCGGCATCAGTGGGATTAATATCGAACGCTAATTCATGATTACCTGCACATGTCTGTACCATTACAGTATCAATAATTGTAGCACCTGCAGCATTGGTTATAATACCCGCAGGCGGATTGTTGCTGCATGGCATTACAACAACTGTCATTTCGCGCATACTGGTACCCAGCAATACACCTTTGCGATATTCTGATACACGGTACACAACCAGCGATTTTTGTATAGAACCAGGAGTAAAAATAAGCTGGCCTGTATTACTGCTGAAGCTAAATGTGCCGGGGTTTACATCAAGTGGTTCGCTGCCACTATAGCCTGTTACATAGGTAAGCTGTGTAGTGCCATCCATACCGGGAACCAATTCATACACCAGGCTATCACCATCTGCATCTACTGCACCGGGATTGAAGTTTACAGGCTTATTTAAGCAATAGAATGGTGTGGCAATAGTTGTGTACTCAGGCGATGAATTAGCCTGTTTTGTATTATCCAGCGTGGCTTCTACACTTATAACACCTACCGGCGCCACATTAGTAAGGCTGTTGCTGCGGCCGGCATTAACAGAGCCATCTGTTTCACCTAAAAAAACAAATCTCCAGTTGGGTGCCTGGCCACTAAGAGTAAACTCTTTTGAATAAACAAACTTCTTTACACCAGGCACTGTGCCGGCGGGGTTTACACAAGTAGTATTGCTAAGCTCATCGGGACATACAGGCGTTACTTCTATGCCATCTTTAGGTGCCTCTTGATCCAGGAAATCGTACAATACCTCGGTGTTTCCTTTCATTATATGTATGCCAGGCCTTACGACGGGAAAAGAAGGAAATTGCACCCCACTGCAATCACCAAAAGCAACTAATGTTACCCTGTATGTATTGCCCGATATATGGGTGTAAAACAGATCCACCCCATAATAATGGGTGGCAAATAAGTTACCTCCTGGTAATACAAATAGTAAGAAGATTAGGAAAGGTTTATATAAACGCACGATAGGTATTTTAAATCTGACCAACACTAAGATATAAAAATAAGGTATGTATTAGATGTATTAAATGTGTGTATGACACAAGAAAGTAATTTCTACCTGTATTACTGATCTCGTATTTTATTTTGCGGTACACGGTACACCCTATCTTTGTACACAGTGTTAGATGTATTAATACTGAACTTTACTTTAAAACAACTATATGCGGAAAATAATTTTAGGCTTGGCTGTAACATTAGATGGATACATTGAGGGGAATAATGGAGAATATGATTGGTGCTTTACCGATCAGGATTATGGCCTTAATGAATTTTTCTCTCGTGTGGATACCATTTTCATTGGCCGAAAGAGCTACGAAATAGCGCAACAGCATGCTGAGAATAATAATGGAGAAATTGCACCCGGTATGCCCCGCATGAAAGAATATGTATTTTCCAACACGTTAAAAAGCGTAAAAGAAGGGGCAACCCTTATATCAGGCGATAGCATGAACGAAGCGCGTAAAATAATAGCGCAGCCCGGTAAAGATATTTGGCTGTTTGGTGGTGCATCACTTACTGATGCACTTATGAAAGAGGGCTTGGTAGATGAACTATGGATGTCGGTACATCCATTATTGCTGGGCAGTGGCAAACCCCTTTTCCGCCAGCAAGACATACGCACACAACTTACATTACTCGAATGCAAACCCTATGAAACAGGCCTTGTATCACTTAGATACCGGATTGATAAAAATTAAAACTGATGCGATTAAAATTGTAAACAGGCGACATTTTTTAGGTATCACCAATAACCACAATTACTAACTTCGGTAAAACACCAGCAATGAAAACAGATAATACCAAGGTGTACACAATGTTGTTTTCAAGAGTCTATCCCTTGTATATACAAAAAGTGGAGAGAAAAGGACGAACCAAAGAAGAAGTAGATACTATTATTTTTTGGCTGACGGGCTATGACAAACAAACCTTGCAGCAGCAAATTGATAAGAAAAGCGATTTTGAAACCTTTTTTGCTGAAGCACCGGGAATGAACCCAAATGTATCGAAAATAACAGGGGTAATATGCGGATACCGTGTAGAAGACATTGAAGACCACCTGGTACAAAAAGTCCGCTACCTGGATAAGCTGATTGATGAGCTGGCAAAAGGAAAAGCAATGGAGAAAATTTTAAGGCAGTAGGGAATATGGGAAAACTTAAATGACGCATCCTAAACCGAAAAATTCGCCATTGCCATGCCCTAATATAAACTAATAGAGAAATCACCCGAAAGTATGAGCCCTGATTGTTGTCAGGCAGCTAATTTTACAGCAAACAACTAATATGGAAGGCAAACAAAATCAAACAGACAACTCAACTTCACCTGCTGACACTACCCCAAAAGCGATGGGAATTGGCGGCATCTTCTTTTTTTCAGACGATCCGAAAGAAATGAAAGAATGGTATGCACAAAATCTGGGGCTCGAGATCAATGAATGGGGCGGGGTAAGTTTTGAATCCAGGAATATCAACAAGCCCGAAGTAGTAAACTCTCTTCAGTGGAATCCCTTCAAAAAAGGAGATGAATATTTTTCACCATCTAAGAAAGAGTTTATGATCAACTATCGGGTTCAGAATATTGAAGGGCTTGTAAGTAAACTAAAAGAAAACGGGGTTACCATACTTGATGATATGGCTACTTATGACTTCGGGAAGTTTATCCATATTATGGACAAGGAAGGCAATAAGATTGAGCTATGGGAACCTGCTGAGTAGGTCTGTTATACTGGCCATGGCTTATTGAGGAGAAAAATAAATAGTACAGCAATGCAACAAACATCTGCGGCTGAACACAATCATTTTAAAGTCAATCCATGAACATTGAAGAACTTCTTACAAACAAAGCAATTAAGCCAAAGGAAAAAACAGAAACGTTAAGTACATGGCTATTGGCGGGCAATCTTGATGCAGATGATCTCATTGAATTTGCTACAAAACAGAAAGACCCTGCAAAAGCTACCTGTATTGAAGCTATAGAATTTGCTACAAAACAGAAACCTGCTATTGCCAACGAAAAAGTGTTTCTATTTGTAACTAACACCTTGATTGAAAAAGCTCCAAGAGTAAAATGGGAAGCCGCTAAAGTAATTGGTAATATAGCTCACCTTTTCCCTGCAAAACTTGATGACGCCATTTCCAATCTCCTTGCGAATTCAGAACATACAGGGACGGTAGTGCGGTGGAGTGCTGCCTATGCACTAGGAGAAATATTAAAACTCAAAACAAAACATAATAAAGAACTCATACCTGCTATTGAGGCAATTCATCAAAGGGAAGAAAAAAACAGCATTAAGAAACTATATCTTACTGCATTAAAAGCGATCATGTAAAGAAGTATGCGGAGCACGATATTGCGTTGATTATTACACAGCTTAAAATCATACAGGAACATAATATTTTTTATTATTTTGGAATATAGATATCGTGCAAGCTCCTTATGCGATAAAAAAACACAAAATGAATACATTCACTAACCAGGATATTGTAAATTATTATGACCACACCGAGGGGCACATGCGCATGTTTTGGAAGCTGGACAACAGCATGGGGTTGCACTACGGCATATGGGATACGGATACTAAAAACCTAAGTGAGGCTATAGTCAATACTAATCGCAGGTTGGCTGAAATGGGAAAAATAAGAAAGGAACATACAGTTTTGGATGCGGGGTGCGGTGTTGGCGGAAGTAGCATATACCTGGCAAAAAATATTGGGTCGCGATGCACGGGCATAACATTAAGTGCACGGCAAGTAAAATCAGCTAATAGTTATGCTGCACAAAATAAAGTATCGGATATGGTACAGTTTGAAGTGAATGATTATACAAATACAGGCTATGCTGACAATAGCTATGATATAGTATGGGCACTGGAAACTATGGGCACTGCAAGAGATAAGTCACTTTTTTTTAAAGAAATGTATCGTGTATTGAAGCCGGGTGGCCGCTTGCTGATAGCAGACTGGTATAAATCGTACGGCTATAATGTAGATGAATTTAAATGCATGCAGGATATGCTGTATGGCTGGGCTATACAAGACCTATTAACTTTTGACGAACAAAAAGAGTTGGCAACACGCTTCAACTACAATATACTAGACCATAAAGATGTTACTGCCGATATCAAAAAAACGGTGAACCTGATGTATTGGCTATGTATACCAGGCATGCTAGGCACAAAACTGTATACATTAACCCACCCTAATGCAACACATTTCTCCAGGGTACATTATAAAACCGGTTTTGGTCAATACCATGCTTACAAAAAGAAATTGTGGAAATATGGCTTGTGGATACTGGAAAAGCCATTGAAGTAGTGGAAATATATTTGCTACAATCTAGCTGTATTTCCCCTCCCGATCTCTTGATCATAAATTAAACGCCCGGCTAATAAGCCGGGCGTTTATACTGTGCACCTTATTGGAATGCGCATTTTGTGTTTAATGAAATAGAACTTGAGAACTTTTAGATTATGCCTTGAACGGATTAGTAAATATTTTATTTAAACCAAGCCCACCAACCAATCAAAAATATCTTGACTTCGCATTTTCAGTTACAACAAAGTCAATTTCGGTTACACCTGTTTTTTGACTTCGGTGCAATTTTGCATGATCAAAAAACAATTAAAAATATGGCAACAGCAAAATGGATATTAGACCCTGCACACAGTGAAGTGCAGTTTAAAATTAAGCACTTGATGATTTCAACAGTTACAGGCTCTCTCAAAAAAATTGACGCAACCTTAGAAACAAATGACAACGATTTTACTAATGCAAAAATCAACTTTGAAGCAGACGTAAATTCTATTGATACTAACAACGAACAACGTGACGAGCATTTAAAAACAGCCGATTTTTTTGACACAGCTATTTATTCAAAAATTACCTTTGAAAGTTCAAAAATGGAAAAACTCGATAACGATAATTACAAATTGTATGGTAAATTCACTATCAAAAACATTAGCAAACCTGTTGTATTAGACGTTGGGTTTGGCGGTATTGCCGAAGACCGTTTCGGAAACACCAAAGCGGGTTTTACTATTAGTGGCAAAATCAATCGCCAAGATTTTGGTGTTGGTCCAAAAAACAATCCGGGCTTAGGCGATGAAATAAACCTACAAAGCAATTTGCAAGTTATGAAACACGTGTAAATATGGCAGGTAAGAAATTACATAGAATTAAAACTATCAGCGAGTTTCATAAGCTAAGACACTTGCCTGAAGCCGAACACCCATTGATTAGTGTAATAAATCTTGAACAACTCAAATCTGTATTTGTAGACGATGATACAATCCTGACTTTGGATTTTTATTGGATAGCTCTAAGACATTCTTCAAATGTAAAAGCGAGATACGGACAACAGGTTTACGATTTTAATAAAGGTATTTTATCTTTTATGTCGCCTAATCAGATTTTTACTGTTGAGTGTCGCAACGAAAACGAATTGCCAGAAAAATCAGGTTGGGCGTTACTCATCCATCCCGATTTTATTTGGAACACGCCACTTGCAAAAACAATTAAGCATTACGAGTTTTTTGATTATGCGGCATATGAAGCTTTGTTTCTTTCAGAAAAAGAAGAAAAAAAGCTCAAAGGAATTATTGAAAATATTGAGCAGGAATATCACGGCGACATTGACAATTTTACCCAAAGTATTATTATTACATACATTGAAGCATTACTACATTATTCTGAACGTTTTTACAATCGGCAGTTCATTACACGCAAAAAAGCAAATCATCAAATCCTTGAAAGTTTAGAAAAATTGCTTACAGATTATTTCAACAACGGCAATTTAATTTCAAAAGGTTTGCCAACAGCCCAATACGTTTCAGACAAATTAAATGTATCAGTAAGTTATCTTAGTCGTTTGCTTAAAGTGCTTACAGGACAGACAACCCAGCAACACATACACAACAAATTGATTGAAAAAGCCAAAGAAAAATTATCTACAACCGAACTTTCGATAAGCGAAATCGCTTACGAATTAGGTTTTGAGCATTCACAAGCATTTAGCCGACTTTTCAAAAGCAAAACGAATCAATCACCTTTGGAGTTCCGACAGTCGTTTAACTAAAAGACGGCAAACAACGACAGACAAAACCCAGCTGCTAACATCGGTTTGGCGTTATGGCGGGTGAAGTGCTACTATTGAACATTTTTGCTGTATTAAGCGGTAGTGCTTCTATTAAACTTCTGTGCCAAATTTACCGCCACAATGCCAGGCCGCAAACCGTTAGAAATCACATCCCAAATGACTGCATTGGACTCGAACCATTTTCCACTAAAATAAGCCACTTATGAAAACCCCAAATATAAACAAAACAAAAGCCACTGAATTTCAGTGGCTTTCATATTCTGTGATCCCGTTGGGACTCGAACCCAAGACCCATACATTAAAAGTGTATTGCTCTACCAACTGAGCTACGGAATCTTCCACGTTCCTTTCGGATTGGAGCGCAAAGATAATTATAAACTCTTTTCTACAAAATTTTTCTGTTATTTTTTTCAGCCTCTCGCTCGAAACCCAATACCAGCAATAACTTTAGAACATATAGTTTTAATTATCCAGTTTTATTTCAAATACATTTGGCCAGTTTTTACCTGTTACGAATATACGATTGCCTGCTTCATCGTATGCAATACCGTTCAGCACTTCCGGTGCGCTTTCATCAGTAGCCTGCGACAATGGTGGTATACCCGAGCGCTCCCTTAATGAAGATAAGTTCGCAGTGGCTACTATTTTACCATCCGCGGGGTTTATTTTCAATATCAGGTCAGTTTGCCATTGGTTAGCGTACAGGTAGCCTTTTATATATTCCAGTTCATTTATATTACTTACCGGGCCATACTGATCGGTCACACTTATCTGCTTCACTTGCTGCAGCGTGTTAGCATCAAGAAAATAAAGCGTACTGGTACCATCGCCATATATCAGGTTAGTACCGTCAGTAGTCATCCCCCATCCTTCTGCAGTTGTTATAGGAAAGGTCTTTATTAGTTTCATGGTTTTCTGGTCGTACACAAAGCCTGTACGCTCCTGGTAGGTAAGCTGGTATATTTTCCCATTCAGCACTGTTAATCCTTCACCAAAATATTTCTTGTCCAGCTTTTCCTGCTGCAATATCTTCCCTGTTTTCAGGTCCGTCTTGCGTATATCGCTACGGCCATATCTTCCTACACTTTCATACAGGGCGCCATCCACATATTGCAAGCCTTCCGTAAAGGCAGCATTATCGTGCGGATATTTATTCAACAGCTGGTACTCTATTTGCTTTGGCGGAGTGGCCTTAACACTGCTGCTGCTTGTATCAGCAGTAGTTGCCGGCGCCGATTCTGATGTAGCATTTTCATCTTTACAGGCTACAAGCTGCAATGAAACCACCAGCAAAAATGCGGGGTATAAACGTTGTTTTTTAAAGCTCTTGGCTAACATGCGACGAATATAAGTGTAATGGAGGAATTGCTAAAGTATTGGTAACTATTGCTTCATCAGTTCAATATCCCACTACAGCATCAATTTTACATAAAATGTTGCAAAAAAGTTTAGTTGTGTTATCTTTACAAACTACAATAATCGCTTATGCCTCCAAAAGCCAATCATATTAAAGATGTAAAGCCTGTTCAATTGAAGCAGGCCGCGTCCATACTTATGAAACGCCGCAACGTGACTACCAAGGGTGAGATGGCTGAAAAAATAAAAGTTACCCCATACTATTACTCGAAGGTTATTAACGGTGAAACCCCGCTTACCCAGGCATTCCTGGATAAATTTCTGAAATATGCCCGTGCGGGTAGCGTTAACGAAATACTACTATCGAAAAAGCCACCACGCAATATGTACGAAACTATTGCTGAAGGCCTACAGAACTATATGGAGTTAAAAAAGGTTACCCAGGCCGATCTTGCAGTGCATTTAAAAACCGATCAGCAAATTCTTAGCCGCATACTCCACTGCAAGAAAAAGCTGTTCACCCCCGATATGCTTCTTGAAATACTGCGTATCATTAAATACAAACTTTAATATTATACTATAAAACCAGAGGGCTGCAAATTGCAGCCCTCTGGTTTTATTTCCGTCAAACATTTTGTCGCAATAGTTCTCTTAGAGATGTAGTAGCAATTTCCGATAGCTGCTCTTCCATTACGGTATGGTTTATCTCAGAATCATACCTTATATCATATATAATATCTGCCTTGCGTGTGCTCAGGTCGTTTTCCATTTTAAAAATGGCCATGTCCAGCTGGTGCAGGCGTGGTCGCACCTTTGTGTTATTCAATTTCCCTGTATATGCTTTTAGTAACTGGCTGGCGTAATCGCTAAACGCTGTTAATGATTCTGTCTGCAACATGGCTGTGTATTATTGTTGAGGTAAAATTACAACACACAACATTACTATAGCACCGTGTTTTAACGGTTCATCTAAATATCAAGAAAAATTACCGAAAAGATAACCTGCATACATCTAGTTGCGTTGCGCAAGTGGTAAGGTTATGTAAAAGCTGGTGCCTTCGTTCACTACACTCCGAAAACCTATGCTGCCGTTTTGCCTTTCAATAAACTCTTTACAAAGTACAAGGCCCAACCCTACTCCTTTTTCATTCATAGTGCCATAGGTAGCTTCATGTTTGGGCCTGAAGATGTCCGCTTGCATTTCAGCAGGTATCCCTTTTCCGGTATCGATCACTTCCAGTTTGCACTTGTTGCCATCGGTATATCCTTTTATTGCTACACGGCCCTGCGGGTTAGTGAATTTAATAGCATTGTTTACCAGGTTGCGCACCACTAACTGCAACATGTCATTATCCGCTATTACCTTCAGCTTGGGGTCTATCTCATAATCAAGTGTTATTCCTTTTCTGTCGGCAATTTTGCCTTGCAGGCTCAGTGTTTCCCGTAGTGCTTCCTGCAGGTTAACAACCGTTAGCTTTACGGACATCTGATCCATTTGCGATTTCGACCATAAAAGTAAATTGTTCAGCATAGCAGATGTATTACCTGTAAGCCAAAGCAGTTCTTTTTTTATCTCTATCCGGTCTTCTTCGTCCATATCGTTGGTCGATAATAATTCAAGAGCACTTTGTATGCTGGCCAAAGGGCTACGCATATCATGAGAAACAATAGAGAAAAGTTTATTCTTTTCTTCATTAATAAGCTCAAGCTCTTTGTTTTTCCGTTCAATATCTTCTGCCCTCTTCTCCGCCAATATTCTTTCTCTATGATAATTGTTACGCAGGTAGTTAATAACAAAAAATATGAGCAGCGATGATATTGCGTACGTAGAATATATATCCGACATACGCATACCGGAGCCTTTATAGGTGTAAGAGATCAGCTCAGGATAAAAGTATTCAGTAAGCAGTAATCCACCGGCTATTAGAATATGTAACAGCCACCATAATCCAAACCGTTTACTTGGTTTTACTGCCGATATTACCTGCAATGTGACATAGAAACCCAGGAAAGTTGGGCCATTGATACCATCATTTAAGAAATAACACACTACCAGCAACGACAAACAACATATAGCATATATCAAGCTGCTAATGTTATACTTGTTCTTAAATCGCGCCAGGTAGTATAGAAATGCAAGCAGCACCAGCGTACCAATAAATACAACGGTCAATGTGTACAGGTGGGCATATAAATTGAAGGGAATTAATAGCAAGAGAAACAAACCAGACAACAAACTGACAGCATTAAATACCCTATGCTCTAATGGTACAGTTTCAGACTTTCCAGTTGCCCGCTCCCAAACCTCTGATAATTGCTTCACAATCATTTACAAAGGTGAAAATTAATGAATAAATACTTGTCTATGAGCATTTGATATCAATTTATTGAAATTAAGTAGTATTTGTTCCCTGTATAACCGATGCAACTACTTGAAGAATTAAGGGTTCCCCGCCAGAGGAACCCTTATTGATGCATGAAAAAGAAAACTCGTTTCTAACAGGGGGTAATCGTAATTTAAACGATACAAATGTATGCACATTAACAATTGGCTTGTAAATTCCGCACCTTCGTTAACGATACGTTTACGAATCGTTAACAAAAGAATTAAAGATAGCTTAATAATCAAGGTATTTATACTGCTAAAAAATCTATGTATGGATATTTCCTAAAACGCAAACAATTTATATCTTTAAGCCTTATGCGTACATCACACATTTTATCTGGCATTTTACTGATGGGTACACTAGCCGTTGGCTGCACCCGCGAAAACGAAGTGATAGAACCTGCTCCAAGGGCTGTTGGTGGCATAGGTGGCAATGCAACCCTGAAAGTAACACCACGCCACCATTTGCAAAACATTAATGGCGCAACCGTATATATTAAATACGATACACTAGGCGCCACAACCACATTCGATGATACAGCAGTAGTTACGTTTCAGGATGGTCGTCCCGTAGCTGTTTTCGATTCTTTAACCGCAGGAAATTATTATTTATTTGCTAGCGGTTTTGATAACGATTCGCTGGTAAGTGGTGGTGCAGGGTTTACAATTGTAGATACTTTTGAAAACACATACGATTTGTACCTGGATGTTTTGCACCCAGGCGAAAGCATGCAATAGTTTTAATGAATAAGACCTTTACAATAGCCACCAATTGGTGGCTATTGTCATTTTTTTCGCAAATAAGTTATTTGGTACGTCATTTGTTAAATATTATACAATCCATATCAACCATATACACTTTTAACAAATTTTACGTTCAATATTTTTTCTATTTGCAAAAATTACTATTTAAAATCCTTTTATGAACAAAACACTTACACTATCCGTAGCTTTAATCGCTACTTTTAGCACCATTGTTAACGCAAAGAAATCACACAATCCTTTCACCAACCAATTAGGCAAACTAAGTGCACACCAGGTACATAGCACGCCAACTACAGGAAAAACCACAGCCCTGGCATCGCGCCTGGTATCGGAGGGTACTAATTTTTACGATGGTAGCTCTTACCGCCTTTCCGACTCAGCAAAATATGTTTATTCACCAAATGGGCTTAGAGGGTTCTATAATGATCTTTGGCAAGATTGGGATTATGATACTTTAAACTACATGCGGTTTACAAGTGGTGCTTTCAGGCCAACAGACAGGTTATATAACCAATATAACTCGAACAACATGCCAACGCTGATGGTTAGCGAAGCATACGATGGCACCAATTGGATAACAGATGACAGATCGACCATTACTTATGACGCCAATGGGAATGTAGCTACTTTTGAATATGAGTCAAATTCTGGTTCAGGGCTGGAAAAACAATATAAAATACTTGCCAGCTACAATTCGGGCAACCAACTGATAAGTACTACCGAACAAGACTGGGATGGCAGCATGTATGCTGATGCCTACCGTACAACCTACACGTACAATTCCAACGGCAGTACCATGCAGGAGATTTATGAAACTTATGATGGCATAGCCTGGAATACCGACAGCCGCTCTACCTATACTTATGATGGCAACGGAAACCAAACAGAAGTATTGGATGAGCAATACAATGCCGGTATATGGGAACCTGGCTATAGAACTACGCAAATATTCGATCCTGCTAATGATATGATTGAAAGCTATAGTGAATATTATACTTCAGGTATGTGGCAAACAACAAACGAAGCGTACTATACTTACGACGGCAGGCATAACGCAGTAACATCTGAATATCGTGGCTTCAATGGTACTACTATAGAACCGTACAACTTTACTACCATGTCTTACAATAACTACAACCAAATGCTAACTTCCACCAGTATGCAATGGAATGCAAACACCGGCCAGTTTGAACTTCAGCAAGGCGATGCGGACCAACGTTACCACTACGAGGAGTTTGCGGTTAGTGTAAACGACGTAGCCCAACAACAAAATGGTTCAATGACCTTATTCCCTGTACCTGCTGCCAACTTCATCAACATAAAACTAGACCTTGAAAAACCACAAGGAGTATTTATTGTAATGCAGGATATGACCGGCAAGGTGGTAAAAAAATGGAGCGAAGCTGCGGGCAAACAATATTTCAAAAAGCTAAGTACTGAGAATATTGCACCCGGTAACTACCTGATTAAAGTAATGGCCGGCGGCAAACAATATACACAGCAGGTAAGTATTGTGAAGTAATTATTTCTTTTACATCCCTCTTTGAAAAGACCACTATTAAGGTGGTCTTTTCTATTTTACCCTATTTCAAAGAGCCTACTCATATTATCCGCACCTTTATATATTGTTCAATTTTGTTGAAAAAATTAAAAAAATATTTTTTTTACAATGCTTCATTGGACGGCTAAAACGCCTTTGTATGGCTGGTTTTGGCAGTGAAATGCTGCAAGTGATATTTTTATTTTTATAGCAAAACTGAACAACACATATTTTTATTTAAATACCTATAAACACCCATATATTCAATTATTCAATAGAATATATTCAAGACAAAAATACATCTTTTTATCAATATTTAACCAATAAGAATGGTATCCGTTGGCAATAACTTTAGTTAGATAATAGCTTAATTAGGTACCCGCTATTGCTGCCGCATTAATAAGGTAAGCGTTGAGAATTATATAAATAGTTGCAAAAACAGGAGCAAATATCCTGTCTATTTTTTTAGCGGTTGCTATCTTTTCATTCCTTACATAGAATAGCGATATTGTATTGCATATTATAACACCCAGGATAAATATCAGCGTAATACCATGCAGTGCATCAACTAATGTAAATGTGCTGGATTCGGGTAGTGAAGAATCGACAATATACTTATTACCCACTACGGCAAAGAGCGAACCTACACTTAAGCTAAACCTGGAATCGAAACTATTGACGCTGATAAAAAAGCACATAAATGCTATAAGAAAAGCTATGTACATGCCCAGGAACATTTTCCAGAAAAGGCCGGTAGCATTGCGCACTATCAGGAAGATAACTTTAAAATTGCTGTATTCTGTGTGCGGTTTATCAATACTGTTATCCCCGAAAGCTGTTTCATATTTCTTGATGCCTGATGTAATTTTGAGGCTGTCAATTCCCCATCCTCTCAAAGTGTACCTCGGGTCGAAATGCTTGCCCATTGTATCTACTACGAAAACCAATGCCTTCGAATCGAACTGTGAGTTTTCAATAGAAAACCTAAGCTTTTGTGCATCGAATGGAAAGTTATTTACTTTCCAGGAGTCTTTCATAATGCAATCCAGCTTCATAAGCAGGTAAATCTCTCCATCATCTGCGGTATCGGCAGTGGCAAAAGATTTCGTTACCGATTTTGCCATGGGTATCTCCAGGTTCTTCACAAAATCAAAATCGCCGTTCTTATACTTCAGCCATAGCCAGGCACTCAGTGCATATTCGCGTTGCTTGAAATCTATATCGTGTATACTGGTAACATAGATGCCCGCCTTCACCGTATCGGGTACGTCAGCATCCGCCGCTATTGCAGCAAGGCCATTAAAGAGAAGAAAGACAATAAGTAAAAGCCTTTTCATTTTGGCATGTATGGGGTGTATAAATATACGAAAGGCGCTGTTGACAGCGCCTTTCGTTTTTAAGTCTTAACTAGATTATAAAGTACGTTTTACTTCTACTTCTTCGAAGCCTTCAATAATATCGCCTACACGAAGATCGTTGTAGTTCTTCACCATCAAACCACACTCGTAGCCTGCATTCACTT